>JAFMKS010000011.1 GCA_017852835.1 Paracoccaceae bacterium | reverse complement strand
GTAGAGGGGCTTCTAAACTCAACTCAGAACACCCGCAACCCCTAAAATACAAAAACATCATATTTTCTAAAAAGAATTTTCGGCACGGCTGTTAGCGTCAACAAAACAAAGGTTTTGTGCCCTTATAATTGAATTCCACGCAAGGATATAAAGAATACGATTGTTTCGTCGTTACCCCTCAAGGCAAGCTTAGACGGGTAATCAGATGCACATTTACAAAATCACACTCAAATATCATGTCACGGGCGTCCTAAAACCGGAATCAGTTGGTCAGTTACAGCGCTTGGGAATCGTGAAAGTCATCTGTAATCGTCCAGACAGTGAAGCGCCCGTGTAAGAGCAAAGCGAACAAATGCGAATTGCCGTCACCGAAGCGGGGATGGCGTTTGGTTATAATCCTGTCACTATGACCAGCTTTTCGCCTAAACTTGTGCGCAGGCACACAGATGCGGTTCTAAATACAAATGGCGGCGTCTTTGCCTATTGCGCAACGGGACGGCGTCGCACCATGTTATGGGCGTTTGAATTTGCACACCAACGCGCGCCAGAGGATTTGATACAACACAGGCGGCGCGTGCGGGCATGGACATCGCATCCATGCAAGAGCGTCTGGAACGGATTTACCACAGTGGGCGGCATTATTAACTAATCTCGCACACGATATTGTTGATGATCTGCAGTGAATACATGCTATAATCTGAATACGATTCATGCAGGACACTTTACATAATGAAACATCTGATTACGGCTGCCACGATCCTAGTTGCGGGTTTGGCGCACTCGGCACTGGCAAACGGCACAGTAACATATGAGGTGACAGATCAATCCTATGACGACGTCATGTTTGGATTGGAAAATGCGATCCTGGATTTCGGTTTGGTCATTTCAGAACACAATCATGTGGGTGATATGTTAGAGCGGACCAAGGCCGATCTGGGCGCGACCGAGACAATATATGCCTACGCAGATGTTTTCGGATTTTGTTCGGCGCCCCTATCGCGTGCTGCAATGTTAGAGGACCCGATGAACATTCGTTTCTGTCCTTACAATATATTTATGTACCAGATCAGCGAAGACTCCCCTGTCATTATCGGATACGATGTTTATCCAGAGGGTGCACTGCAAGATGTTCAAGCACTGTTAAATTACATTACCCGCAGCGCGATCGGATTGGATTAGGTGGTCAATTAAAGATAACTGACACCAGTTTCGTGTCACCCGACAGAAAACGGCCATTCAAACGAATGGCCGTTTCTTTTTGTTATTTAGTGCACTACCGCGTCACCAGGGCGTTCGCGGTTGGTTGCACCGATACGGTCCCCGATGATCAACCCCTCTGCCCCTGCAGATACGACGACGGTGTCACCGTCTTTGACATCCCCTGATAACAACAGTTCGGCCAATGGATCCTGCAATGCACGTTGAATCACGCGTTTTAGGGGCCGTGCGCCAAAGACAGGGTCATACCCCTCATCCGCTAGCCATGTTTTCGCCGCATCGTCAAAGGCCAGTGTGATTTTGCGACCCATCAGGCGTTTTTGCAAACGCGCCAATTGGATGTCAACAATCCCGTCCATGTCAGCACGCCCCAACCGATCAAAGATGATGGTTTCATCCAAACGGTTCAAAAACTCGGGACGGAAATGGGCGCGCACCGCATCCATCACATCACGTTTTGCATCCGCACTATCGGCCCCATCGGGAAGCTGGCTAAGCGCTTGCGCCCCAAGGTTTGACGTCAGAATGATCAGCGTCTGTTTGAAATCAACGGTGCGCCCCTGACCGTCGGTCAATTGGCCATCATCCAAAACTTGCAGCAGGACGTTGAACACATCAGGATGCGCCTTTTCCACCTCATCAAACAAAACCACCTGATAGGGGCGGCGGCGCACAGCCTCGGTCAGGACACCGCCTTCGTCATAACCGACATAGCCAGGAGGGGCACCGATCAAACGGGACACGGCGTGTTTTTCCATGAATTCGGACATATCAATACGCACCATCGCCATATCATCATCAAACAGGAACGACGCCAACGCCTTGGTTAGTTCGGTTTTACCAACGCCCGTTGGCCCAAGGAATAGGAAGGACCCAAGCGGGCGGTTTTCGTCGTTCAACCCCGCACGCGCACGGCGTACCGCATTTGACACCGCACTAACCGCCAGATTTTGGCCGATGACACGGTTGTGCAGTTCCTCTTCCATCCGCAGTAATTTTTCCCGTTCGCCTTCCAACATTTTGGACATGGGAATGCCGGTCCAGCGTTCGACAACGGATGCGATTTGTTCGGGACGCACGGTTTCGGCAACCACCATCCCTTCATCCTCGCGATTTTCAGCATCGCTTAATTGTTTTTCCAACTGGGGAATGATGCCATAGGACAATTCACCTGCACGCGCTAGATTGCCTTCGCGCTTTGCGATTTCCAAATCAGCGCGGGCGCGGTCCAACTGTTCCTTTAGATCCCGAGCAGAAGCAAGCTTATCACGCTCTGCCTGCCACTGTGCGGTCATGGTGGCGCTGCGATCCTGCAGATCCGCCAAATCCTTTTCCAATGTGGCAAGGCGGTCGATGGATGCTGCGTCATCCTCTAATCGCAATGCTTCGGCTTCGATCTGCTTTTGCAAGATTTCACGGTCCAACGCGTCCAACTCCTCTGGTTTGCTGTCCACTTCCATCCGCAGGCGGCTGGCCGCTTCATCCACCAAATCTATTGCCTTATCAGGCAGGAAACGATCTGTTATGTAGCGTTGCGACAATGTCGCCGCCGCCACCAATGCGCTATCTGAAATGCGCACCCCGTGGTGAAGTTCGTATTTTTCCTTGATCCCACGCAGAATGGAAATGGAATCCTCAACCGTGGGTTCTTCGACCATCACAGGTTGGAAGCGACGGGCAAGAGCCGCGTCCTTTTCCACATATTTGCGATATTCATCCAAAGTGGTCGCGCCGATGCAGTGCAATGCCCCCCGCGCAAGGGCAGGTTTAATCAAATTGGCGGCATCCATCGCGCCATCTGTTTTTCCTGCCCCGACAAGGGTGTGCATTTCATCAATGAACAAAATGATTTCACCCGCGGCTGCGCTGATTTCATTAAGGATCGCTTTCAGACGTTCTTCGAATTCACCGCGATACTTGGCTCCCGCAATCAATGCACCCATGTCCAGCGCCATGAGTTTTTTGTTGCGCAGGGATTCTGGGACATCCCCATTAATAATGCGCAATGCCATTCCTTCGGCGATGGCCGTTTTACCAACACCTGGTTCCCCAATCAAAACGGGATTGTTTTTGGTGCGACGTGACAAAACCTGCATCGCGCGACGAATTTCATCATCACGCCCAATGATCGGATCAATTTTACCGTCCCGTGCCGCTTCGGTCAGATCCTGCGCATATTTGCCCAATGCATCATACCCCTCTTCCGCATTGGCGCTGTCTGCTGTGCGCCCCTTGCGAATGTCGTTAATCGCGCTGTTCAGCGACTGCGCCGAAACGCGGCCCGCGCTTAAGGCGTCGTTTGCACCTGATTTGACAATGGCAAGCGCGGTCAGAATGCGTTCCGCCGGGACAAATTGATCCCCGGCTTTCTTGGCAATGTCCTCAGCCTCGCCAATCACTTTGACGGTTTGATTGTCGATATAGGCTTGGGCGACGCCTTCAACCTTGGGCAATTTAGAAAGCGCGGTTGCAACGTGATCACGAACCGATTTTGCATCGCCCCCTGATCGCGTGATCAAATTGGATGCAAATCCTTGGTCATCATCCAAAAGCGCCTTCAGTATATGCTCTGGCAATATACGTTGATGGTTTTCGCGAATTGCGACGGTTTGTGCCGCCTGGATAAACCCGCGCGCACGCTCCGTGAACTTGCTTAAGTCCATGGGTAATCTCCTTTTCTAAGCACCGTTTTTCCTGCGCCCGACATCGGCACACAGGTCTTGGCCTCACTCTCAATGTGGGCATTCAAACCTATCTGATCAAGATTTTCGTAAAAAATTTACCCATCGGGCTAAAATGCCATCCTTTAGGATCGCTTGTAGGATTGTCACACACCGAAAGAAGCAAGGAATGCAGATAATCACAGCACGCACATCGAATGTACGCAGAGTGGAAGATCATCAAATTATCTTTGGTCTTGTCAGTTTTGATACGGATCAAGGGCAAATCCATGTCGAGGTCACAGTTCAACCAGAAACCGAGGCCGAGCTTGCCATGCTCCAAGCCCTGATGATCAAATAGGCCAAGCGGAAACTATGCCTTGGATACAAACTACCCACCGAGGTGATCAGCATGACCGTTCACGATATGCTGATGTCCCGCGTTGCTTGACCATTTGATCCCGCTCTGACAAAGCAGGGGCAAGTTTTCAAAGGAGCGCCCCCATGTCAGATGATCGTTTAATTGTTGCCCTCGATGTTCCAAATGTTGTTCAGGGCTTGGACTTGGCAGGCAAGATCGGGGATGCCGTTAGTTTTTATAAAATTGGCCTTGGCATGTTAACGGGTGGCGGACTTGCCCTTGCCAATGAATTGAAACAGGAACACGGCAAGCGCATCTTTTTGGACATGAAGTTCTTTGATATCGGCGCCACGGTCGAGACGGCCGTGCGCGGCATTGCCCAATATGACTTGGATTTCCTAACGGTTCATGGGGATCCCCATGTGGTGCGCGCCGCCAAAGAGGGGTCCGCAGGTAGCAATTTGAAAATTCTGGCCGTGACGATTTTGACATCGCTTGATCGTCAGGATTTGGACAATGCGATGATCAAGGACGGGGATATCCCTGATTTGGTCGTCGAACGAGCAGGACGTGCATTTGATGCGGGGGCCGATGGCGTCATCGCATCCCCCCAAGAATCGGGTTTGATCCGCGCTTTACCAGAATCACAGGGCCGTTTGATCGTGACCCCGGGCGTGCGTCCCGCAGGGGAGGATTTGGGTGACCAAAAACGTGTCACAACACCGAGTGAAGCGATTGCAAACGGATCAGATCACATTGTCGTTGGCCGCCCCATTTGGCGCGCGGAAGATCCGCGTCAGGCAGCGTTAGATGTGGTCGCCGAATTTAACCCCGATGCTGCCACACAACTGGCGCAGCGATAGGCATATTTTGTTTACTCGATAGTCTGCCTAGACTTTTTGTTCAAATCTATGTTGACGACTTTTCATAGTCCCAAGCCGACCGCGGATGGCGACGAAGACGCCGCCCGTTTTGCCTTATGCAAACCTGCAGTTTGACGTGGGCGGTCGGCGTCTGCCAATCTATTGATTGGCGGGGAACACAATTTAGCAAGTTTATTTTTTGGTTTCGCCTGTCCAAGCGAGCTTGATCCCGTTGCCCCACCCGTTACGCGCGATCCGTTAATCCGCGTTTAACCCTTCTTTGCGCCCTGCTGTCATCAAGGTGTAGCCAAGATAGAACCCAGTCAGCGCCATCGGCATTTGGCACAACAAAACAACCTGCCACCCGTACTCAATGACCGCACGCACATTCATCGCTGTCAGCAAAAGCGAAATAATTGTGGTTGCTGCAAATAATCCAAGAGCAAACATTTGCTTATCGCTCATTTTTTTCACGGCTTGCTGATTATGATCCATTGATTTGAGTCCTTTTATGAATGCTGCAAACATATTCCATTTTTTGAATTATTTGCAACCCCAAAAATATTCCCGCGAAAATCGTCTGGGCGAACCGAATGTTCGCCCAAACGAGACGAAATCCAAAATCGCTCAAGGGTTTAAGATCAGTCTTGGGAATTGATTTCAAAATTTAACACCGTCGGCGGTGACAGAAACGTATGAATTTTGATAATCTACAACTATGGCGGTATTCGCCTAACAACGCTTTGTTGTAAAAATTAAATTCGTTCGCATAAAATCACATTCACACTTCGTTAACTTTCGCACCGACGTGATACCGAGTTTTACGGACGCGACACAGACACCCTATAGATACAAAAAAACCCCACCCAAAAGGTGGGGTTTTTTTAGGGTCCCTACTGGGACAAAGCTCTTAACCCTGACGGGCTTTGAAACGGCGTTGCGTCTTGTTAATGACGTATACGCGGCCCTTACGGCGCACGACACGGCAGTCGCGGTGACGCTGCTTCAGCGAGCGGAGTGAGTTTTTGACCTTCATGGCCGTCTCCTTCATTCGCGGCGCGTCAAATGCGCCATTGGCAGGTCGCCTCAGTATTGAGGCAGTGAATTCATGGTGGGCGGTACTGGGATCGAACCAGTGACCCCTACGATGTCAACGTAGTGCTCTACCGCTGAGCTAACCGCCCATACCGTAACGAGCGAGCCCCAAAAAATGGGGCGCGGATTTCCCGCGCCGGTGGAGGGTCTATAAAACCTTGTTCCAAGAGGATCAAGGGCTTTTGCGCGAGAATGTTTTTAGTCTATGATGACTCTTATGGATATTAGGTCAGAAACCACCCCTGCATACAAGATATTGGCCCCAAAGGTATGGGAGTCGGCGGTTGTTTTTGCCTCTCCGCACAGCGGGCGTGACTATTCCAACACATTTAAGGGGCAATCGATTCTTGATCCTGTGACCCTACGATCCTCAGAAGATGCCTATGTGGATCAGCTGATCGACTATGTACCTGAATTTGGCGCACCACTTTTGCTGGCACATGCCCCCCGAGCGTTTGTGGATTTAAATCGCTCGGCAGATGAACTGGACCCTGCCATTGTGAATGGCGCCCAAACCCGCGGGCAAAACCCCCGAATATCATCGGGCCTTGGCGTGATCCCCCGCGTCGTTGCAAATGGCCGCCCCATCTATCGCGGCAAAATCCCGATGCAAGAGGCCAAGGATCGCCTACGCACATATTGGCGTCCCTATCACGACGCATTGCTGCGCCTTTTAAAAGCCGCGAAATTACGTCATGGTTACAGTGTGTTAATTGACGTGCATTCAATGCCACATGATGCCGTTTCATCGCCGTCAAAACTCGTAACACCCCCTGAAATCGTGATCGGGGATCGCCATGGATCATCCGCGTCCCGCGCGCTGGTCGAAGAGGTTGAGGCCTGTTTTGCAAACGCGGGCCTAAAAACCGCGCGCAACACACCCTTTGCTGGGGCCTTTATTACCCAACACTATGGACGCCCCTCGGCAAATCAGCATGCCATTCAGATTGAAATTGATCGTGGTATCTATCTGAATGAAGCTCAAGTGGCGCCAAGCGATCGATTCACAGAAACCCGCGAAAAATTGCTTCAGGCGGTTGAGGGGATCGCGCGGTTGGGCGCACCAGAATTGCCATTGGCCGCTGAATAACTTACCGCAGGCTGCGGCCCTTGATGATTGCATCGCTTCCAAATTTTTTGCGAATTTCGTCGCGCGCGCGTTCAACCGTTGCGCGCTGCGCCGCCATCGGGTCTAGCAAATCGGGTGTGCGATCGGCAAGCGTATCTGGATGCAATTGCGACAAACCCGCACCAATCAAACGATACCCCTGTTTATGGTCCACCTGATCAAACAGCGATTTAGTCGCTTGGAAAAGGGTTTCTGCCATTTGCGTTGGATCGCGCAGTGTCACGCGACGGGTTAGTGTACCGTGTTTTGTTGTCTTCAGTTTGAGCGTCGCAACCGCCCCTGCCAATTCACGCGCTTTGGCGCGATCCGTCGCCTTTTCACACATTCGCCAAAGATGCCCGAGCAGTATCTCGCGATCGGCAGTATCCTCAAAAAATGTGGTTTCGTTGGAAATCGATTTAATGGGCGCATTGCGCGAAACCCGCCGTTTATCTTGACCCCGCGCCAAATGCCACAGGCGTTCACCCATTGAGCCGAAACGGGCATGCAAATCCTCTCTCTCCCATCGCAGCAGATCGGAAAATAGACGTATCCCAGCACGTTCCAACGCATCTTGTGTCGTGCTACCCACACCCCAAATAAGGCGCACAGGTTTATCATTTAAAAACTGTTGTGTTTCCGCCTGCCCAATCACAGAAAATCCTTGGGGTTTGTCCAAATCCGAAGCGATTTTTGCCAAAAATTTGTTATGTGACAGGCCGATGGATCCCCCAATGCCCAGTTCTTCCCGCATCCGTTTGACCAACCGCGCCAACATCACAGCGGGGGGATGGCCGTGCAATTTTTCGGTTCCGCGCAGGTCCAAGAATGCCTCATCCAAGGAAACAGGTTCAATCGCGGGCGTCAACTCCTCCATCATCTTGCGGATTTCTTTTGAAACCGCTGCGTAAACGTCCATCCGTGGTTTGACGACAACGGCATCTGGGCATTTTTTCAATGCTTGAAACATAGGCATTGCGGACTTCACACCCCGAATGCGGGCCACATAGCATGCTGCGGAAACCACACCGCGCCGTCCACCGCCCACGATCACGGGTTTATCCGCCAATTCGGGATTATCGCGTTTTTCAACACTTGCGTAAAATGCATCACAATCCATATGCGCAATCCCAAGCGAAAAAAGCTCGGGATGCACAAATACACGAGGCGAGGCACAATGGGTGCACCTTCGGGTGTTTTCCGTGATTTTCGTGCAATCGCGACACAAAGCAAACATAACGCATCTATACCAAAGCAATGCCGCAACACCAACCAATCCTTGACCCGCAGCGAATAAATGCACATCTTTGATTTGGGTTATGAGCGAGCATTACACATGAACGATGCCGTTTTACCGGAACTGATATTTCAGCTATTGGGTGAAAACATTGTTATTGTCTTGCTGACGATAGCGATTATTTCCGCAATGGTGCTGGGCATACGCATCGTCCCACAATCAGAAAAACATGTGGTTGAACGTTTTGGTCGCCTGCACAGCGTTCTGGACCCAGGTATCAATTTGATTGTTCCCTATCTGGATCGCGTGGCACATAAAATCTCGGTTTTAGAACGCCAGTTACCCACGGCGATTTAGGATGCCATCACCGCTGACAACGTTTTGTTGAAGGTGGAGACAAGTGTGTTTTACCGCATCACGCAACCTGAAAAAACCGTCTATCGCATCCGCGATGTGGACGATGCCATCGCAACAACGGTTGCGGGTATTGTGCGTAGTGAAATCGGTAAAATGGAATTGGATGAGGTTCAGTCAAATCGTAACGATCTGATTGAAAAAATTCGCGCCTCTGTCGCCACGATGGTGGATGATTGGAGGATCGAAGTCACCCGCGCCGAAATTCTTGATGTGAACTTGGATGATGCGACGCGTGCGGCCATGCTACAGCAGTTGAATGCAGAGCGCGCATGCCGTGCCCAAGTCACCGAAGCCGAGGGGCGAAAGCGTGCAGTTGAATTGGCCGCTGATGCGCAACTTTACGAAGCCGAGCAGATCGCCAAAGCACGCCGCATTCAGGTCGAAGCCGAAGCATTTGCAACATCCGTTGTTGCACAAGCCATCGCAGAAAACGGGATTGAGGCCGCGCAATATCAAGTTGCTCTTAAGCAGGTTGACCGTCGGGAACAGCGAGGGCAATCAAACGGTGATCTTGCCCGCAAACGCATTGGATGCCCTTGCATATGCGTTTAAAATGTTGAAAGGACGCGGATAATGGCAATCATTGAAACATGATGGGCATGGGTGGCATTCGGCATAGTGTTAATGCTACTTGCACTGATGATGCCGTCCTATTTGTTCTTGGGCTTTGGATTTGGCTCGATTGTCACAGGCATAACGCTTGCGCTTGGGATCACGATGTCGGCGCAATATCTGATGCTGCTTTTTGCGATTGCGTCAATGATCAGTTGGGTTTTGCTGCGACAGGTTTTCAAATTCTCCAAAGGAAACGTTCAAACCTTTGATCACGATATCAACGATAATTGAAACGTATCAGCGCTCGCGCCAACGATTGACAATCGGGTAACGGCGATCCAACCAAAATGCCTTGGGTGATAAACGTGCGCCCGGGGCGGATTGGAACCGTTTATATTCACTGATGTAAAGCAGATGCTGAACGCGCAGCGCGTCTTCCTTGGGGAATCCTGCTGCGACGCAATCATCGATGGATCCATCCTGATCCACCAGAATCGTCAAAATACCATCCAGAACATAGTAATCTGGCAGGCTGTCACTGTCTTTCTGATCTGGTCGCAACTCGGCACTTGGTGGTTTTTCAATGATATTTGCCGGGATCACGGCCCCCGCTGGGCCGCGCATCCAATCGCGATGCTGTTCATTACGCCAACGGCAGATGTCAAAGACACGGGTTTTATACAGATCTTTGATCGGATTATACCCGCCTGCCATATCGCCATAGATCGTGGCGTATCCCACTGCGACTTCGGATTTATTTCCCGTGGTCAAAAGCATTTCACCAAACTTATTTGAAACAGCCATCAACAATAACCCGCGCAAACGGGATTGAATGTTTTCCTCTGTTAAATCTGGATTGGTCCCTTCGAACAAGGGGGCCAGTGTGTTCGTAATCGCCGCGCGCCCTTCTGCGATGGGCAAGTAATCGTATCGGCACCCCAAATTTTCGGCCATATCTTTGGCATCCGTCAGGGATTCATCAGATGTGTATTCCGAGGGCAGCATGATGCAGCGCACGTTTTCCGCACCCAATGCATCCGCGGCAATGGTGGCGACCAACGCGCTATCAACCCCGCCAGACAGACCCAACAACACCTTTCCAAACCCTGATTTTGCACAATAATCACGCAGCGCAATCGTCATTGCGTGATAATCCGCCTCTAGTTGATCTGGGATCTTGGATTTCAATGTATCGGCAACACGCCATCCTTGGTCTGTGCGATTTAGGATTAGTTCCGTAATGCTTTCCTCAAACATCGGCAGCATTGCGGCCAATTCACCACCCGGGTTCAGGGCAAAGCTACATCCATCGAAAATTTGATCATCCTGTCCACCTGTCAGGTTCAAATAAATCAAAGGCAAACCGCTTTCGACAACGCGGGACACCATCAAATTCAGGCGCACATCCAATTTACCGCGATAATAGGGCGATCCATTGGGAATGAACAAAAACTCGGCACCCGTCTCTTCAAGCGTTTCAACTACATCGCTATGCCATGCATCTTCGCAAACGGGGCTGCCGATGCGCACACCATTGATCACATAAGGGCCGCTGACTTGACCAGGTTCAAAGATGCGCACCTCATCAAACACCGTTTCATTCGGCAAATGATGCTTTTTGACAATCGTCTGAATGTCGCCACCATTTAGAATGAAATAGGCGTTGAACAGCGCCCCGTCTTCTACCCATGGACCACCGATCCCCAGCGCAGGACCATCGGCGCATTCTTTCGCCAATTCCCGAACAGCATTCATCGCATCATTTTGAAACGCGGGCTTCATCACCAAATCTTGGGTGTTATACCCCGTGATGAACATTTCAGGCAGTGTTACAAAATCGCTGCCTTGCTCTACGCCTTGCAACCACGCCTGTTTCGCCTTGGCTGCATTGCCCTGCAAATCCCCAACGGTGGGGTTCAATTGTGCGATTTTTATACGGAATTGATCAGTCATAGCTTCTGCCTTGGCATATAAGTATTGCGATGCGCCTAGGCGTCTAGCCATATCGACAAAATTCGGGATGGTACAGTGGGTTTGTCGTGATCGCGACGATCAGGCGTCCTCGACCTCTAAAACACCGGGCAAGGATTTCAGCGCGCCCTTAATTTGCGGGTTCACAACAAAATCCTGACCGACATCCAATTCAACTTCACCGGGCAGTTCAGAGTTCAACAAACATAGGAAAACGGGCCCCTTAGTGCCCGATTGTGAATTTGCTTGATCCAAAATAGACGAAATCGCGGGGAAAGCGGCCTCTGCCTCAACAAAAATGCGCAATCCTTTGGAACCCAAATCCGCCACAGCAATATCAACGGGGGCAACAGAGCGGCCCAGAAATTTGAGCTGATCAGCCTCCATTGTGGCTTCGGCAGTGATGACCACCTTTTGTCCTGTTTCCAAATGTTCACGCGACTTTTCCAACGCCTCGGAAAACAGTGTGACTTCGTACGCGCCTGTTGGATCGGATAATTGGCAAAATGCAAAGCGATTTCCACGGGCGGATTTACGTTCCTGTCTGCCCGCAACAACGCCTGCCAATTTCGCAACTGTGGGTCCTGATTGCGCTTTGTGCATCACCTCGTCCAGGGTCATGACCCCTTTGCGTTTCAGGGCAACCAAATAATCGTCCAGCGGGTGACCAGACAAATAAAACCCAACTGCGCGAAATTCTTCGGACAACCGTTCGGCGGGCAGCCAATCTGTCACGGGCGCAAGACGAGGTTCGGGCAAATCTTCGCCCGCCTCACCAAACAAAGACACCTGATTTGATGATTTTTGTTCGGCGATTGCGGCGGAATAGGACACCAAACCTTCAAGGCTTTCAAATACTCGGCGGCGGTTTGCGTCCAGCACGTCAAAGGCCCCTGCCCGTGCCAACATTTCAAGCGGGCGTTTTCCAACGCGTTTCAAATCAACACGGCGCGCGAAATCAAACAAACTGACAAAGGGTTTGTCGCCACGGGCCTCGGTAATCAGGCGCATCGCCTCGATCCCAACGTTTTTCAATGCGCCCAAGGCATAGACCAATGCCCCATCAACAACGTCAAAGCTGGCCTCGGATCGGTTCACACAAGGCGGCACGTATTTCAGACCCAGCCCTTTTCTAACCTCTTCAAAATAAACGGCTAATTTATCGGTTAGGTGGATATCGCAATTCATGACACCTGCCATAAATTCAACAGGATGGTTCGCCTTCAGCCATGCGGTTTGATAGGACACCACAGCGTAGGCCGCCGCATGCGATTTGTTGAAACCATAGTTTGCAAATTTTTCGAGTAGATCGAAAACCTCACTCGCCTTTTTGACGTCTACCCCGTTTTCAGCGGCACCTTTTTCAAACTTTGGACGTTCGGCGTCCATCGCCTCTTTGATTTTTTTACCCATCGCGCGACGCAACAGGTCCGCACCACCCAATGAATATCCCGCCATGACCTGCGCGATTTGCATCACCTGTTCCTGATATACAATGATCCCTTGGGTTTCTTCCAAAATGTGATCAATCAAGGGGTGGACAGACTCACGCTCTTTCTTGCCGTTCTTTACGTCGCAATAGGTTGGAATATTTTCCATAGGACCAGGTCGGTACAACGCCACCAGCGCAACAATATCTTCGATACAGGTGGGCTTCATACGCTTTAGCGCATCCATCATGCCCGAACTTTCTACCTGAAACACCGCAACGGTTTTTGCAGCTGAATACAGATCATAGGTGGGTTCATCATCTAATGGGATCGCGTTGATTTGGTTTTCTGCACCCTCAGCAGGTTTATAAAGTTCACGACCATCTTCCGCGATGTGCAACTGCCGGCCCGACTTCAGGATCAAATCAACGGCGTTTTGAATGACAGTTAGGGTTTTCAAACCAAGAAAGTCGAATTTAACCAACCCCGCTTGTTCAACCCATTTCATGTTGAATTGCGTGGCTGGCATGTCAGATCGCGGATCTTGGTAAAGAGGTACCAGCGCATCAAGC
This sequence comes from Paracoccaceae bacterium, assembly GCA_017852835.1. GTDB lineage: Bacteria > Pseudomonadota > Alphaproteobacteria > Rhodobacterales > Rhodobacteraceae > HIMB11. The sequence continues at coordinate 37,971 of JAFMKS010000011.1, read as the reverse complement.
GGTCTGTCACCGATCACAACACCCGCCGCGTGCGTCGATGCATTTCGAAGCAGCCCTTCAACCTGCTGACCATAGGTCAAGAGACGATCAACAACCTCTTCTGCTTTTGCTTCTTCTTTCAGCCTTGGCTCATCCTGCAAGGCTTTTTCAATGCTAACGGGTTTGACACCCTCAACAGGAATCATTTTTGACAAGCGGTCAACTTGGCCATAGGGCATTTGCAAAACGCGCCCAATATCACGCACCGCAGCCTTGGATAAAAGTGCACCAAATGTGATAATTTGGGCCACTTTATCGCGGCCATATTTTTCCTGCACGTATTGGATCACCTCTTCTCGGCGGTCCATGCAAAAGTCGATGTCAAAGTCAGGCATCGAAACCCGTTCGGGGTTTAAGAAACGTTCGAACAAAAGCGAATAGCGCAAGGGATCCAAATCCGTGATCGTCAATGCATAGGCCACTAACGACCCCGCACCCGAACCACGGCCCGGGCCCACGGGAATGTCGTGATCCTTTGCCCATTTGATGAAATCCGCAACAATCAGGAAATATCCAGGGAAGCCCATTCTTTCGATAATATCCAATTCGAATTCCAGGCGTTTTTCATATTCCTCAACACTGGTCGCATGGGGGATCACGGCCAATCGATTTTCCAATCCCGCCTTGGCCTGACGACGTAATTCTTGAACCTCATCCTCGGCAAATTTCGGCAGAATTGGATCACGACGGTATGCCATAAACGCACAGCGTTGGGCAATTTCGACGGTATTTTCCAAAGCCTCGGGCAAATCCGCGAAAAGCGTTGCCATTTCTTGGGGAGATGTAAAATAGTGCTGCGCTGTCAAGCGGCGACGCGGTGTTTGTTGATCAACATAGGCGCCTTCCGCAATACAAATCAGCGCATCATGCGCTTCGTACATATTTGAATTTGGAAAATAGACGTCATTGGTTGCAACCAATGGAATATCCATTTCATAGGCCAGTTCGATAAATCCACGCTCGGTCGCTTGTTCGGCTTCGGGCAGTCCATTTTCACCCGGGTGGCGCTGAAGCTCGACGTATAGGCGATCTTGGAAAATATCCAAAAATTGCTGCAACTTTGCCTTGGCCGCTGTGCGGGCGCCACGTTGCAGAATTTCACCAACAGGTCCCAACGCCCCACCTGTCAGGCAAATGACATCTTCTGAATGCTGTATCAGTTGTTCAAAGGTGATTTGTGGTAACGCTCCACCTTTATCGACATAAAGACAACTATTCAGCTTCATCAGGTTTTCGTACCCAACTTCGCTTTGTGCCAACAACACAATCGGGGCCAACGGTGCTGGTTTATCTGGTGCGGGGGGATCTTCGAAGGCAAGGTCGAATTGACACCCGATAATGGGTTGCACACCCGCATCCGCCGCGTAGATCGAAAACTCAAGCGCTGCGAATAAATTGTTTGTGTCTGTCACCGCAACCGCAGGCATGTCCATATCGGCGCACACACCCGCCAGTTTTTGTAGACGCATTGCGCCCTCAAGAAGCGAATATTCCGTGTGAACGCGTAAATGAATGAAACGGGACATGCTGAACAAAGTTGCCTTACGATAAATAAAACCTGTGGTTACAAAGTTATAGTGATCCAATGACATCAGCGGCAATAGAAAATTGTTGCCAAACCCTATCTCTCAGGTTTACGCTGATCCTAATAGCTCCCTGCTTTCTACGCCGCATCGAAGGTGGGATCAAGATGAGCATTCGGTACTGCGGTGCAAGATTTTCATGAAATTTTCGTTTCTTCTGAATGGAGAGCCTCAAGTCATTGAGGATTTGGAACCTACGACATCCGTGTTGGATTTGTTGCGCGTAAATAAACGCCTGACCGGAACGAAAGAAGGATGCAACGAAGGCGATTGTGGCGCCTGCACGGTGATCTTGATTGACGATAACGGTGCGCGTGCGGTCAACGCATGTATTTTATTTTTGCCCCAAATCGCAAATAAAGCTTTACGCACGATTGAAGGTATCTCATCACATGATGCCCCACATCCCGCGCAACAATGCATGATCGATCACCATGGCAGTCAATGTGGATTTTGCACGCCTGGATTTGTCACTTCGATGGTTGCAGCACAGATAAATAACGACACCGATCACGATGTGACATTGGCAGGCAACCTGTGTCGCTGCACAGGATATGCACCCATTTTTCGTGCGGCACTGGCGTGTGAGGGAACAAAAGCGCCAAAGTGGTTTCACGACGATCAAAGCGATCTAAGGACGCTTGCGCAGTCTGTGGATGCAAAACTCCCTACAACATCTGATGAATTGGCAAATATTCTAGCGGAAGAACCCGAAACAACATTGATCGCAGGCGCGACGGATGTTGGGTTATGGATAAATAAGGATATGCGCGACATCGCGCCAATTGCCTTTATCCACCACATCAAGGATATGGAACATATCACCGAACACCCAGATCATTGGGAGTTTGGGGCCAATGTCACCATCGAAAAAATGCGAGTCTGGAGTGTTGATGCGCAACCAAGCCTTACGCCATTACTGACGCGATATGCATCCACACAGGTTCGCAATTCTGCGACCTTGGGCGGGAATATCGCGAACGGCTCCCCGATTGGCGATAGCCCGCCCGCATTGATTGCCATGGGTGCAAAGCTGGTCCTTCGCAAAAAGGACACGAAAAGAACTATTGATTTGCACGATTTCTTCATCGATTACGGTCAACAAGATTTGCAAAGCGGTGAATTTGTCCAATTAATCCACGTCCCAAAAAACCAAATCAATCTTCGCTGCTACAAAATTTCAAAACGTTTTGACCAAGACATCTCGGCTGTTTGTGGGGCGTTTAATCTGAATATAACGGATGGTGTGATTCAAAGCGCGCGCATCGCCTTTGGCGGTATGGCGGGGATTCCAAAACGGGCTAAGCACGTAGAAGCCTGTTTGACAGGAAAAAAATGGGATATGAATTCGATAAAAGCCTCTCATGACCAGTGGTCACAGGACTTTAAACCGCTAACAGATCTGCGGGCATCAGCGGACTATCGGTTATCCGTCGCGCGGAATTTATTGACGCGGTATTTCTACGATCTGTCAGATAATCCCACGACAATTCAAGAGGTGTCCGCATGAGTGTGAACAAACCTTTTCCTCATGATGCCGCAAAATTACATGTCAGTGGCAGAGCGCGTTATATCGATGATTTGCCCGTCTCCGATGATTGTCTGCACCTTTGCTTTGGAACATCAACAATCGCGCGTGGAAGTATTCAGGAACTGAAACTGACGCCTGTCAGAAATTCGAGCGGTGTCATTGATGTTCTTCAGGCCAGCGACCTTATTCATGCGAATGACGTATCACCCAGCATTCATGACGAACCATTGCTGTCAGATGGGACGATCCATTATCTGGGTCAGCCGATTTTCCTTGTGATTGCCAAATCACATATTCAAGCGCGCAAAGCCGCGAGTCGCGCCAAGATTTCCTATCAACAAGACAGCCCAATCCTTAGCATCGAAGATGCCATTACCGCGAATTCAAGGTTTGAGGAAGGCCCCCGCATTTGGAACCGCGGGGATCTAAAGCGGGGATATGAACAGGCTACCAAGATTGTTGAAGGGTCGATTGAAATTGGGGGGCAAGAACACTTTTATCTTGAGGGTCAAGCGGCACTTGCCCTTCCGCAAGAAGACGATGAAATGGTTGTGCATTCATCGACCCAGCACCCTACAGAGGTGCAACATAAAGTTGCCGAAGCACTTGGCGTGCAATTTAACGACGTACGTGTCGAAGTGCGCAGAATGGGTGGCGGTTTTGGTGGTAAGGAAAGTCAGGGCAATGCATTGGCAGTGGCTTGCGCCATTGCAGCACATCGCACGAACAAACCCTGCAAAATGCGTTATGACCGTGACGACGACATGTTAATTACAGGCAAACGCCATGATTTCCGTATCACGTATCGGGCAGGCGTTGATCAACACAATAAAATCATCGCACTTGAAGTGGTTCATTATGCCCGTTGCGGATGGGCGCAGGATTTATCTCTGCCCGTTGCGGATCGTGCGATGTTGCACGCGGATAACGCCTATTTCCTGCCCAATGTCCGTATTGAGAGCCACCGCCTGAAAACAAATACGCAAAGCGCGACCGCCTTTCGCGGGTTTGGTGGGCCGCAGGGGGTTTTGGGAATGGAACGCATAATGGATCATTTAGCACACGATCTGAACACCGATCCCATCGCATTTCGTGAATTGAACTATTACCGCCCCGCAGTGGCAGCAGAGCATGATACAACCCATTATCACATGTCTGTACAGGATTTTAATCTGCAGGAAATGACATCAAAATTGTTGGCAGATTGTGATTTTGAAAACCGAAAGCAAGCGATTGAACGGTGGAACGCTGATAATCATACCATGAAGCGCGGAATTGCCTTTTCGCCTGTGAAATTTGGGATTTCATTCACCCTTAGCCACCTAAATCAGGCAGGCGCATTGGTGCATGTTTATTCTGATGGCAGCATTCGGATCAATCACGGCGGCACTGAAATGGGCCAAGGCCTGTTTCAAAAAACGGCCCAAGTCGCAGCAGAAGAATTTGGTGTATCAATCAATGCCATAAAAATTACGGCAACAGACACCGCCAAGGTTCCCAATACATCAGCCACAGCGGCAAGTTCGGGCAGTGATTTGAACGGTATGGCAATCAAAGTTGCCTGTGAAAAGATCAAGTCGCGCATGGCCGCACTGTTGGCCGCGCAATACAACAAATCACCCGATGACGTCGCATTCACCAAGAACGAAGTTCATATCGGGCGCCGCGTGCTATCCTTTGGCGATGCGGCCAAGGCCTGTTACGAACAACGTGTCAGTCTGTCGGCGACGGGATTTTACAAAACGCCTGATCTTGAGTGGGATCGTATACGTGGCGTTGGAAACCCCTTTTATTACTTTGCCTATGGCGCGGCGGTCAGTGAAGTTGTGATTGATACCCTGACAGGGGAATATCGCATCCTGCGAGCCGATATCCTGCACGACGCTGGAAACAGTTTGAACCCCTCCATTGATATTGGGCAGGTTGAAGGCGGCTATGTTCAAGGCGCAGGATGGCTCACGACCGAGGAATTAATCTGGGACGACCAAGGCCGCCTGCGCACGCATGCACCCTCCACATACAAAATCCCAGCAATGTCAGATCGACCCCGAAAATTTAATGTAAATCTATGGGATCGCGGAAATCTAAAGCCAACAATCTATCGATCAAAAGCGGTTGGTGAGCCACCATTTATGCTGGGTATTTCCGCGTGGTTGGCGCTATCCGATGCGATTTCCAACTGTGGGCCCGCCTATCCAAACCTTGATGCACCCGCAACCCCAGAACGGGTGTTAAAGGCCGTTGGAAGGGTTCGGCATGGCCTTTGATTTGCAGCGCCTGAAACAATTGATTGATCGCCACGGACGGGTCGCGCGCATTGTTATTACCGATGTTCGCGGATCAACACCACGCACGGTTGGCACTGAAATGTTTGTTTGGGACAACGGACAAGACGGCACAATCGGCGGCGGTGCGTTGGAATATCAGGTGACGAATGCCGCAGAACAGACGCTGAAAGAACAACGCACATGGGCACATACCTATCCACTTGGGCCAAATTTGGGACAGTGCTGTGGGGGCTCCGTGGGGATTTTATGCGAAGTTTTTGATCACACAACATTACCTGTTGCATCGGCAGATGTGGTGAAGCGTCCCGCACCCAGTCAAATTAACCCCATCAATCATTCCAATTTAACAGTCCAAAATGGTGAAATCCATGAACCTCTGCACCCAAGTGGCAAACCAATTTGGATTTGGGGCGCGGGTCATGTGGGTCGTGCATTGGTACATATACTGCAAACCTTGCCTCAATTTGACCTGACGTGGGTTGATTTTGATCAAGGCCGCTTTCCCTCTGATACAGCCCCATCCACAACCGTTATTCAGGCCGCCGAGATGCCGATGTTGGTCCCACATGCGCCGGCAGATGCGCATCATTTTATTTTAACGTATTCACATGACGTGGATTTGGCGCTGTGTCTTGCGTTGCTAAAGCATGACTTTAAATATGCGGGCCTGATTGGTTCCGACACAAAATGGTCACGGTTTCGAAAACGGTTAACTGATGCGGGACTTGAGATGAGTGATATTGAACGTATCACCTGCCCAATTGGACGACCAGAATATGGAAAGCACCCATCAGAGATTGCCATCGGCATACTCTGTAATTTACTAGGTGACGAAGGGGCCAATACCTATGGGGGTAGAGTAGCGAAATGAAAGACATATTACTGGACATCAACGGCCTGACCAAAGCCTATCCTGGGGTCGTGGCAAACAACAATGTCTCCTTTCAAATTCGCCCTGGTGAAGTGCACGCATTGCTCGGCGAAAATGGCGCGGGCAAAAGCACATTGGTTAAAATGATCTATGGTCTGGTCAAACCTGACAGCGGATCAATGACCTTTCAGAACCAACAATTTGCACCCGCATCGCCAAACGCCGCACGTGGCACAGGTGTTGCGATGGTGTTTCAGCATTTTTCGCTATTTGACGCGCTAACCGTTGCCGAAAATATTGCATTGGGCATGGACGATGCCCCAAAACCACGGGATCTAACCAAGAACATTCGACAGGTTTCAAATGCTTATGGCCTGCCTTTGGAACCAAATCGCATTGTCGGCACCCTGTCTGCAGGTGAACGCCAACGTGTTGAAATCATTCGCTGCCTGCTGCAAAATCCGAAATTATTAATCATGGATGAACCGACATCCGTTTTGACGCCCCAAGAAGTTGAAGTGCTGTTCAAAACTTTGCGACAATTGAAGAGCGAAGGCACATCTATCCTTTATATTTCGCACAAACTGGAGGAAATTCGTGCCCTGTGCGACACGGCGACTATCCTGCGTCACGGTGAAAAAGTTGATACCTGTATTCCGGCAACCACCACCGCACGGGAAATGGCCGAAATGATGGTCGGCGCAAGTTTTGCAAACCCCATCAAAGCAAATCGTGAAATGGGCGATACGATTTTGTCATTAAAAAATGTTTCCGCTTCTTCGGCAGGGGCATTTGGAACTTCGCTTCAGGGTATTAGTTTAGATCTGAAAGAGGGTGAAATCCTTGGGATCGGTGGCGTTGCTGGTAACGGACAGGATGAATTATTGGCCGCCCTCTCGGGCGAAACAACCGTCGCTTCGGAGATGATTATTTTTGATGGACAAGCAATCGGCAAACAAGGTCCAACGGCACGCCGTAAAATCGGATTTCTGAGCGCGCCAGAGGAACGTTTGGGTCATGCGGCAGCACCTGCAATGTCGTTGCGAGAAAACACTGTCATCACAGCGGCAGAGCGAAAATCTTTATTGAAAAACGGCTTCATCGACTGGACCGCCGCGGATCAATACACGCAGAACATTATTGCCGACTTTGACGTACGGACCCCAGGAACGCATACACCTGCTGGATCATTATCTGGCGGCAATTTGCAGAAATTCGTGGTTGGACGTGAAGTTTTGCAAAATCCAAAAGTATTTGTTGTGAACCAACCGACATGGGGGGTTGATGCGGCGGCAGCGGCGTCCATCCGTCAGAAACTTTTGGATCTGGCCGACAATGGCGCGGGCGTGATTGTCATCAGTCAGGATTTGGATGAGCTATTGGAAATAAGCGATCGGTTCTGCGCAATCACTGAAGGCCGTTTGTCCACTATCGTTCCAACTTCAACACTGGAAATGGACCAAATCGGTTTGATGATGGGTGGTGCAACCGCAGATCAAGAAGGGGCGTACGCATGATACATTTTGAAAAACGCCTGAATCCGTCCCGTATAACCACAGTTGTAACGCCAATTATCGCTGTGATGCTAACCATGATTGCAGGTGGCATTATGTTCGCCGCATTGGGTAAACCTCCACTTGAGGCGATCCGAATTATTTTCTGGGACCCTTTGTTCGATCCAAATTTTGCATCCTATTCGCGCCCACAACTGCTGGTGAAAGCGGGTCCACTAATCCTAATCGCGATTGGGTTATCGATTGGTTTCAAGGCAGGTATTTGGAACATTGGCGCAGAAGGTCAATATATAATGGGCGCCATTTTTGGGGCCGCAGTGGCCTTGGCGGCCTATCCAGCAGACTCTGTTTTGTTGTTTCCTGCGATGGTGGTCGCGGGTGCCTTTGGCGGTTGGTTATGGGCAATGATCCCAGCAATCCTGCGAGCCAAATTCAACACAAACGAAATCCTAGTGTCGTTGATGTTGGTCTATGTCGCTGAGTCGATTTTGGCGTCTGTCGCGCAGGGACTGTTAAAGAATCCAGAAGGTTATGGCTTTCCTGGTTCACGCAACCTGCAACAATACCCCAGCGCATTCAATGCAGAAGTGTTCGCAAACTCTGGTATGCACTGGGGCGTGATTAGCGCATTCATTGCTGTGACATGCGCCTATGTGATGATGACACGCCACATTCGTGGCTTCGAAGTGCGCCTTATGGGCGAGGCGCCGAAAGCAGCGCGTTTTTCGGGCGTTTCAACCACAAGTTTGGTCGTGTTCTGCTTGGGTATATCAGGTGCACTTGCTGGTCTGGCGGGCATGTTCGAAGTGTCGGGTCCATCTGGACAAATCACTATCGATTTCAACTCGGGCTATGGGTTCACTGCTATTATCGTAGCATTCTTGGGGCGTTTGCACCCCATCGGAATTTTGCTTGCGGGATTGTTGATGGCGCTTACCTACATTGGCGGCGAACTTGCACAATTAATGCTGGGCCTGCCTGGGGCATCCATCCAATTGTTTCAGGGGATGCTGCTGTTGTTCCTATTGGCAACAGATATCTTTACCAATTATCGCATTCGCATCGGGGGGGCAAAATGATGGACTTGTTAGGAATTAATCCTGTTCTATTAATCGCATCCCTGATGGTTTCGGCCACGCCAATCCTCCTTGCCGCGATTGGTGAAACTGTCGTTGAAAAATCTGGCGTCCTAAATTTGGGCGTTGAGGGCATGATGATCGTCGGTGCGGTCGTGGGTTTTATCACCGCTGTGAATACCGCAAACCCAGCCATCGGATTTGTGACTGCTGCAATCGCTGGTGCGTTATTATCGACCATTTTTGCAACATTGGTCCTGTATCTAAAGTCAAACCAAGTCGCGACAGGTCTTGGCCTGACCTTGGTGGGCTTAGGGATTTCAGCCTTGCTTGGGAAACCCTATGAAGGGATTAAATCACCAACCCTTCAATCATTGGATATCCCGATCTTGTCGGACATTCCCATCATTGGGCACATGTTATTTTCTCATGACGCGATGGTGTATGTTTCAATCCTGATCGTCGGTTTGGTTTGGTACACTCTGAAATACACACGTGTCGGTTTGGTATTGCGAGCGGTAGGCGAAAACCATGACGCGGCACATGCACTTGGGTACAAAGTTATCCATATTCGTTTTCTTGCCATCATGTTTGGCGGAGCATGCAGCGGTTTGGGAGGCGCATATATAAGCCTTGTCCGCGTGCCGCAATGGACTGAGGGCATGACCGCAGGGGCAGGTTGGATCGCGCTCGCCATCGTTGTGTTTGCCAGCTGGAAACCCTGGCGCACGTTGATTGGTGCCTATTTGTTTGGCGGAATCACCGTTTTACAGCTAAATTTACAGGCTGCAGGCGTTGCTATACCAGTTGAGTACTTGTCCATGTCGCCATTTTTGATAACTATCGCGGTGCTTGTGATTATATCGGCCAGAGGAAACCAGGGTGCACCTGCTTCACTGGGTCGACCGTTCCACGCCTCAAACTGAGGTCCATACCTGACTAGGGAGTAAACTATGAAACTCAAATCAATCCTCACATCTGCAATCGCAGCTTTCGCTTTGGGCACAGCCGCAATTGCCGCCGATATCAAAGTCGGCTTTGTCTATGTTGGCCCAGTGGGCGACGGCGGCTGGACATACGAACACGATCAAGGCCGTAAAGCTGTGGTCGAAGCTTTCGGCGATCGCGTCGAAACGATTTATCAAGAAAGCGTTCCAGAAGGTGCTGACTCAGAACGCGTTATGACACAAATGGCACTTCAGGGTGCTGACCTGATCTTTACAACATCATTTGGCTACATGGATCCAACCATCAACGTTGCCAAGAAATTCCCAAATGTGAAATTTGAACACGCAACTGGTTATAAACGCGCAGACAACGTTTCAACATATTCTGCACGTTTCTACGAAGGTCGCGCAGTGCAAGGCCACATCGCGGGTAAAATGACAAAAACCAATAAAATTGGTTACATCGGTTCATTCCCAATTCCAGAAGTTATCCGCGGCATCAACTCTGCCTATATCCACGCGAAAAAAGTGAACCCAGATGTCGAATTCAACATCGTTTGGGCCTACACATGGTTTGACCCTGCAAAAGAAGCAGACGCAGCAAACGCACTGATCGAGCAAGGCTGCGACGTTGTTCTACAACACACAGACTCAACAGCCCCACAAGCGGCAGCAGAAAAAGCGGGTAATGTTATCACATTCGGTCAGGCATCTGACATGGCTGAATTTGGCCCACTACCACGCGTTTCATCTATCATTGATGACTGGGGCCCCTACTACGTTGCACGTACACAAGCAGTTCTAGATGGCACATGGACATCAACGGACACGTGGGACGGTATCGGCCCAGGCATGGTGAAAATTGGTGAAATTTCATCTGCGGTTCCAGCAGACATCAAAGCAGAAGCAGAAGCACTGCGTGATGCATTGGGTTCTGGTGAATACCACGCATTCACAGGCCCATTGAACAAGCAAGATGGCACACCATGGTTGGCGGCTGGTGAAACAGCAGACGATGGCACACTTGCGGGCATGAACTTCTATGTAGAAGGCCTAACTGGCAAAATCCCACAATAAGGATTGTAATGACATCTTGGGGCCTCGATAATCGGTGATTATCGGGGCCCTATTTATTTGACAAAGGTGCGATATGACTAATTACTTAAGCCTGCCAGAAACCGCAGAGCGTGGTTCAGATGAACGGATGTTCGCGCCCTATGCAGAACGAAACAAGGCACCTATTTTCTATGTTTTGAACGAAGTATTACCACAAAACGCGGACGTGTTGGAAATTGCGAGCGGCACAGGCCAGCATTGCGTACACTTTGCCGCGCAACGCCCTGATTGGTCATGGCAACCGAGTGAGATTGATCCCGAACGGATCAAAAGCATCAATGCATATCGGGGTGCATCCCAATTGCCCAATCTGTGTTCGGCCATAACCGTGGATATTTCGCGCATAGATTGGTCAGAAACAGTAAACAACCGCGATGGGATATTTTTGTCCAACCTGCTGCATCTGGTACCTGATGCCACGGTAAATTCCTTCATCCAAGGTGCGGCCAAAGTGCTTAAACATAATGGTATTTTGGCAATCTACGGACCCTTTATGCGCGGTGGTGAGTTAACAAGCGAAGGGGATGTCGAGTTTCATGCGACACTGCAAACACAAGACCCCGAAATCGGATACAAGGACGATTTCGATATCATCGACTTGATTGAAAATTGCTGGCTCGAAATGGTGCATGTGATCGAAATGCCCGCGAACAATCTATTCTTGATCGCGCGCAAACCCTAACGAACGCGTGCCATCGTGCGGTTCACGCGGTCAATTCTGGCCGCGTTGGGCGGGTGTGATCCCAGAAATTTATCACCTAGATCAGGAATACGTGTAAAGAATTTTGAACCACGTACGGGATCGTATCCTGCGTAATACGTGATCAAGGTCCCAATTTCGTCTGCCTGTAGTTCGTGATCCTTTGAATAAACGCGCGACCCCACAGCCGCACCAAGGTCAAATGCGCTATCAACATTCTGCGCAGAACCACCAGAGTACGCAATCAGACCACCCAAGATCAGGCCACCTAATCCCGCAGAACCGCGCCGCTGCTGAATGTGTCCTGCAATATGGTGTGCCATTTCATGCCCCAGAACAAAGGCAACCTCATCCGTATTTCGCGCAGCCTTCAACAAGCCAATCGAAAAAATCACCAACGGACGCCCATCTTTCTCAAGGGTTTGATAGGCATTCACAACATCTGGCGTACTTGTGTCCACCTGAATTTTAAAATCACAATTCGATACACGGCCCGTGTCACGACATATCTGTTCGCCGATGGGTTCAACCCGCGCAACAATTTGGCGCATCGTTGTCATCGAAGTCAAATCTTCGTTACCAGTGGAAATAACCGCAGGCTGTGCCTGTACCCGGGGTATTTGCTTAACTTGTGGCGTTGGCGCGCAAGAAGTCAAGATCAATGCAGCAAGAACAGAAATTCGTAAAATCATTTGAGTTTGTCTTTGTAGAAAACGGAATTTCAACCATACTATAAACGAACACGATTTCTGCAAGCTATGGGAAAATAACATTATGTTTACCATCGAACACGAATTTGACTGCACTGTCGTCACTCTAATGGACGAAGGCGACGGGTTTCTACAAGAGGACGTTGTTATCAATGGGTTTGAGGACTGCATCACAATTCAACAGTTTGACCCAAAGACGAATGGCATGCAAAAGGTCACGATGTCGATCACCCAGATGAAAGATTTGGCCGCGGCCATTTCTCTGCCCGAAGGGATTTATTCGCGCACTGATCGTCAGGATTAACCGCGTCCAATCTGGTTTGGGGCAACCGAAACGGATTTTATGATCGCGAAGCATGAACTGCCAATTTCCAGGTTCAATGCTTGCACCGATCGGCGGGTGACGCGTGCAAGTATGGTGTTTCCTGCACTTTCGATGGAGACAATCGCCCCGGGTCCACGCCCCAATTTAATCGCGCTTACACGTCCTTGGATCACGTTTAAAGCCGATATATTTTCGGGCTGCACAGAGGATAGCATGACGTCTTGTGCCAATACACGTACGCGCACAGACTGTCCAATTTCAGCGTCGAGTCTGGGTAGATAAATAGGTCCTGATGCGCTCTGCAGCTTGCTCAAGCCATCGTCTTCATGTTTTTCGATCGTCGCCGTTAACAAGGCCCCCGCCGATTGAAGACCCAATTGGGGCACAATATTTGGATCAGCAAATACATCTGTCGCAGATCCCGTTTTGATCACGCGCCCATTGTCGATTGCCACAACCTGATCTGCCAATCGAGCAATCTCGGAAACCGAATGACTAATATACAGAATCGGAACTTGGGAATGATCGCGCAGACGTTCGATATATGGGAGGATTTCCGCCTTTCTTGGATCATCCAAGGCAGACAGCGGTTCATCCATTACTAAAAGCGACGGGTTTGATAGCAGCGCGCGTGCAATCGCAACCCGCTGACGTTCTCCGCCCGACAACCCCGCCGGTCGACGATGAAACAGATGATCAATGCCTAAGATATCCAAAATTTCGGACAGGTTAGTTGTGCCAGTCTGGCTGCGGCCGTATCGTTGTGCATATTCCAAATTGCCCTGCACTGAAAAATGCGGAAACAACAAATCCTGTTGGAACACATACCCAATACCACGGCGATGTGCAGGTCGGTTGACCCGTTGTTCACTGGAAAACAAAACTTCTTCATTCAGGGCGATATGCCCTTCCGTCGGTGCAAAAGCACCTGAGATCGCTTGCGCAATCGTTGATTTTCCAGCTCCAGAGCGCCCAAACAATGCTGTGACGCCCGATCCTGCACTGAACGCGATGTCCAAGTTAAACCCAGAAAATTGGTGCCTTATGGAAACATTTAGTGTCATTGACCATGCACTCGTTTTTGAACACGCCGCGCCAACCACTCAGACAGCAACAAAGCAGTCACCGAGATAAAAATAGATACAAATACCAGCGTAAGCGCACCCTGATCTTTGCCCGGCATTTGCAAAAACCCGTATATTGCCGAAGGGATCGTTTGGGTTTGGTTTGGGATATTGCCCACAAACGTGATCGTTGCCCCAAATTCCCCCAATGCCTTGGCAAAGCCTAAAATGGCACCAACAACAAAACCTGGTAGCGCCATGGGCAGCGTAATCGTGAAAAACACTGCAATTGGACGGGCCCCTAGCGTCAGGGCAGCGTGCTCCAAATCGGGGTTAATTTGTTCAATCGAGAGCCGCACGGCACGTACAACCAGCGGGAATGCCATAATTGCCGCCGCCAAGACCGCGCCCGTCCATTGAAAGGCTATCGTGATCCCGAAATAGTCATTCAGGATTTGCCCCGCAAACCCCGCACGACCAAAAAACATCAATAAGAGGTAACCCGTGACAACGGGTGGCAAAATCAATGGCAGATGGACCAAAGCATTCAAAACCTCACGCCCCCAAAATCGGCGGCGCACCAGCAAAAACGCAACCCATACGGCGAATGGCAGAGATAAAAAAGTTGCCCAAATGGCGATCTTTAGTGATAGCAAAATCGCCGCCAATTCTTGTTCACCGAAATATAGCATTTGCCTGCCGATCTGTTTCACGCACTATAGTTTCAAAACATTTACGCAGATGCAATGACAACAAAATGATTCAGGGGTTGCAGATTCGGATTGAGAGGCGTATGTAGCGTCCAACAGCGGTTTGTTGGAAACAACACTCCACCGAAAGTAGTTCACGGGCCGCGCGCCCGTTTTTTTGTGCTTGGACATATGACGAATAGCTTAATTGCAAAAACAGCGATGGATCAGCGGATCGCCGAAATCATCAATCCCGTCATCGAAGATATGGGATTTGAATTGGTGCGCATTCGTTTGATGGGCGGCCAAACGAAAACGCTGCAAATCATGGCAGACAAACCCAATGGCGGTATCGAGGTGGATGATTGCGCCGACATTTCAACTGCGATCAGCGCGGTCATGGATGTCGAGGATCCAATCACAGACGCCTATACACTTGAGGTATCAAGCCCTGGGATCGATCGCCCCCTGACACGGTTGAAAGATTTTGAAACCTTTGAAGGGTACGAAGTGAAATTGGAAACAGCGGACATGATTGATGGACGCCGCCGTTTTCGTGGGGAACTTGCGGGCGTTGAAGGCGATGAAGTGCTGATCAATGTCGAAGAAGGAACAATTGGATTGGAATTTGATTGGCTATCAGAAGCCAAACTGATCCTGACCGATGATCTAATCAAAGAAATGCTACGCCAACGCAAAGCGTCAGGCGATATCAACCAAGATGATTTCGATGAAATCGTGACCGAACAGTCCGAGGAGGAATAAGAATGGCAATCACCTCAGCCAACCAACTAGAATTGCTACAAACAGCCGAAGCGGTTGCACGCGAAAAAATGATCGACCCCGGTTTGGTCATATCGGCGATGGAAGAAAGCTTGGCCCGCGCTGCGAAATCTCGCTATGGCTCAGAAATGGACATCCGTGTTTCGATTGATCGCAAAACGGGTCGCGCAACATTCACACGTGTTCGCACCGTGGTCGAGGACGAATTGCTTGAAAACTATCAGGCAGAAATGACCGTCGAACAAGCCAAGCAGTACATGGAAAACCCACAGGTTGGCGAACAGTTCATCGAGGAAATCCCACCTGTTGATATGGGGCGCATCGCAGCGCAATCTGCAAAACAAGTGATCCTTCAAAAGGTACGTGAAGCCGAACGTGATCGCCAGTACGAAGAATTCAAAGATCGTGCGGGCACAATCATCAATGGTGTGGTTAAGCGTGAAGAATATGGCAACGTCATCGTTGACGTGGGCCGCGGAGAAGCGATTTTGCGCCGCAATGAAAAAATTGGTCGTGAAAGCTATCGCCCGAATGACCGCGTGCGATGCTTCATCAAAGAAGTACGTCGCGAAGTGCGTGGTCCACAAATTTTCCTTTCGCGTACGGCGCCAGAATTCATGGCAGAATTGTTCAAAATGGAAGTGCCTGAAATTTACGAAGGCATCATTGAAATCAAATCTGTAGCACGCGATCCTGGTTCACGTGCAAAAATCGCGGTTTACACAAACGATCATTCAATTGATCCCGTTGGCGCCTGTGTCGGTATGCGCGGCAGCCGTGTGCAGGCCGTTGTAAATGAACTTCAGGGTGAAAAAATCGACATCATCCCATGGAACGAAGATCAGCCAACATTCTTGGTCAACGCATTGCAGCCTGCTGAAGTTTCAAAAGTTGTTTTGGATGAAGAAGCAGGCAAAATCGAGGTTGTTGTGCCAGAAGAACAGCTATCGCTTGCGATTGGTCGCCGCGGTCAAAACGTGCGTCTTGCAAGCCAGCTAACAGCGCTTGATATCGACATCATGACCGAGGCCGAAGAATCAGCACGCCGTCAGAAAGAATTCGAAGAACGCACCAATCTGTTCATGGAAACCTTGGACGTTGACGAATTCTTTGCACAGTTGTTGGTTGCCGAAGGCTTTACCAATTTGGAAGAAGTTGCCTATGTCGAAATCGATGAACTCCTTGTCATCGATGGCGTTGATGAGGCAACAGCGGACGAGCTACAAACCCGTGCGCGCGAATTCCTAGAAGCGCAAGCACGTGCCGCAATGGAACGCGCACAAGAACTTGGCGTTGAAGACAGCCTAATTAACTTCGAAGGTCTGACACCACAGATGCTACAAGTATTGGCAGAAGATGGTGTTCTAACCTTAGAAGACTTCGCAACATGCGCCGACTGGGAACTGGCAGGTGGCTGGACGACAGTTGATGGCGAGCGTGTAAAGGACACAGGCCTACTGGAAGAGTTCGACGTTTCATTGGAAGAAGCACAGGATTTAATCATGACCGCACGTGTTATGTTGGGTTGGGTTGATCCAGAGGAATTGGTTGCAGAAGACGCAACCGAAGAAGTCGAAGAGGACTAAGATACCAGATGGGTCGTGGCGAAAGACATATGAAGTCCGATGTTGCAGAACGCAAATGCATCGTGACAGGCGAAGTTCAGCCCAAACATGGGCTGATCCGTTTTGTCGTATCGCCCGACAATCAAATTGTGCCCGATCTGGCAGAGAAATTGCCAGGTCGCGGTATTTGGGTAAGTTCGACGAATGACGCCGTTTCTGCGGCGATTGGCAAAGGCCTTTTTTCCCGCGGTGCTAAAAAACCCGTAAGCGTTGATCCCAACTTGTTGACGGATTTGATCGAAAACATGGGGCGTCGTGTGGTTGAATTAATCAGCCTTTCGCGCAAATCAGGCCGTGCAGTTGCAGGGTATGAAAAGGTGAAAGATTGGCTTTTGAAAGAAGAAGCCCAAGTCCTGATACAAGCATCAGATGGGTCCGAACGGGGCAAGTCGAAATTAAGCACGCCATATGGCGGATCCTTTATCGGCTGGTTAACGGCCGATGAATTGGGCGCGGCCTTTGGGCGACAAACGGTAATACATTGTGCTCTCGCCTCTGGCGGTTTGACGCAACGTGTAGTAGATGATGCGAAACGACTACAGGGTCTTCGCGAAAATAACGGTGGCAAAACTGCGACCGGGAAGGAAAAGACAGCTAGATGAGCGATAGTGACGGCAAAAAAACATTGGGTGTTCGTGGCGGCGGTCCACGTTCTGGGAACGTAAAGCAAAGCTTTAGCCACGGCCGTTCCAAAAATGTCGTGGTCGAAACCAAGCGTAAGCGCGTTGTCGTACCAAAACCAGGTGCTGCAAAACCTGCCGCCGGTGGTGCAGGTACAGCGGGCGCGTCTGGTGCTGGGGGCATTCAAAATGCCGAGATGGAGCGCCGATTAAAAGCGCTACAAGCTGCAAAAGCACGCGAAGCAGAAGAAGTTGCCACACGCGAAGCAGATGAAAAAGCGCGCGTGGAAGAGCGCGAACGTCGCCGTGCCGAGCAAGAAAATAAAGAACGCGAACAGCGCGAATTAGAAGAACGCGCAAAGGCAAAAGCCGAAGCAGAAGAACGCGCGAAAAAAGAAGCCGAGGAACATAAAGCACTCGATGCCGCCGAAAAGGCTGCAAGAGCAGAGCCTGCGCAGCCACGTTCCAACGATGCGCGCACCGTAAAACCAGCGGCCCCAGTTTCACGAAAACGCGAACAAGAGGACGATAAGCGTCGCGCCAAAACCCGTGGCGGCGAAGGCGAGAACCGTCGTTCAGGCAAGCTAACCGTTTCTCAGGCGCTTGGCGGTGGAGAAGGCGGTCGTCAACGTTCGATGGCGTCTATGCGCCGTAAGCAAGAGCGTGCGCGTCAAAAGGCAATGGGTGAATCCCAAGAGCGCGAAAAGATTGTTCGCGAAGTGCAAGTTCCAGAAGCAATTGTGGTTTCTGAACTTGCCAACCGGATGGCCGAACGCGTTGCCGAGGTTGTGAAATCTCTCATGAAAATGGGCATGATGGTCACACAAAACCAGTCCATTGATGCAGATACTGCCGAATTGATTATCGAAGAATTCGGACACAAAATTGTTCGTGTTTCTGATGCGGATGTTGAGGATGTCATCAACGAAGTTGAAGACGCAGAAGCAGATCTTAAACCACGTCCGCCAGTGATTACCATCATGGGTCACGTTGACCACGGTAAAACATCGCTATTGGATGCGATCCGTCAGGCGAATGTGGTATCAGGCGAGGCTGGTGGTATTACCCAGCACATCGGTGCCTATCAGGTTACGGCACCTGATGGGTCATTGTTGTCTTTCTTGGATACACCAGGTCACGCTGCGTTTACATCGATGCGGGCCCGCGGTGCGCAGGTAACCGACATCGTGGTGTTGGTGGTTGCGGCAGACGACAGTGTCATGCCCCAAACAATCGAGGCGATCAATCACGCCAAGGCAGCAAAGGTTCCAATGATCGTCGCGATCAACAAGTGTGATAAACCAGATGCTAACCCAGATATCGTGCGCACAGAATTGTTGCAGCATGAAGTCATTGTGGAAGCGATGTCAGGTGATGTCCAAGATGTTGAAGTATCAGCATTGGCCAAAACAGGGTTGGATCAATTGCTTGAGGCGATTTCGCTGCAGTCGGAAATCCTTGAACTGAAAGCCAACCCAAAACGCGCAGCCCAGGGTGCCGTGATCGAGGCACAGTTGGATGTGGGACGTGGTCCCGTTGCAACTGTCCTGGTTCAAAAAGGAACTTTGAAACAGGGCGATATTTTCGTTGTTGGCGAACAGTGGGGTAAGGTCCGCGCATTGATCAATGACAAAGGCGAGCGCGTGAAAGAAGCAGGTCCATCTGTTCCTGTTGAGGTACTTGGCCTTAATGGCGCACCAGAAGCTGGCGACGTTTTGAACGTTGTGGATACAGAAGCACAAGCACGTGAAATCGCAGATTATCGTATCGACCTTGCGAAAGAAAAACGTGCAGCGGCAGGTGCCGCTACAACGCTTGAACAATTGATGGCGCGTGCAAAAGAAAACGAAAACCTTACCGAAATGCCAATTTTGGTTAAGGCAGACGTACAAGGTTCTGCTGAGGCGATCGTGCAAGCGATGGAAAAAATCGGCAATGATGAGGTGCGCGTGCGCGTCCTGCACTACGGTGTGGGCGCGATTACGGATACCGATGTCGGTTTGGCCGAAGCGTCGGGTGCGCCTGTCATTGGATTTAACGTGCGTGCCAATGCATCTGCACGTAACTCAGCAAACCAAAAAGGCGTAGAAATCCGCTACTATTCCATCATCTACGACTTGGTGGACGATGTGCGTGCGGCGGCAAGTGGTCTGTTGTCTGCGGAAATTCGTGAAAACTTCATCGGGTACGCGCAGATTAAAGAAGTCTTCAAAGTTTCTGGCGTTGGCAAAGTAGCGGGTTGTATCGTGACCGAGGGTGTTGCACGTCGCAGTGCAGGCGTACGTTTGCTGCGCGACAACGTAGTGATCCATGAAGGAACGCTGAAAACGTTGAAACGCTTTAAGGACGAAGTCAAAGATGTTCAGTCTGGTCAAGAATGCGGTATGGCATTTGAAAACTATGACGATATTCGACCTAACGATGTGATCGAAATCTTCGAACGTGAAGAAGTTGCACGTACACTAGATTAAATTGAAAACGCCCCAATCTGGGGCGTTTTTTATAACCAATCTCGCAATATCGGAATTATTGGAATATCCGCTGGGGGCATCGGGTATTTATTCAGATCTTTTGCGTGCACCCATGCCAATTTTTGACCCTCTTTTCCCTGAACAATGCCATCCCATTTGCGGCAGGCAAACAGCGGCATCAAGAGATGAAAATCATCATAAGTATGCGACGCAAACGTAAGTGGCGCCAAACAGCTGGACCATGTTTCGATCCCCAGTTCTTCATGCAACTCACGGACAAGCGCGCCTTCAGGTGTTTCACCGGCCTCAACCTTGCCCCCTGGAAATTCCCACAACCCTGCCATGGATTTACCCTCGGGTCGTTGTGCCAGTAAAACGCGTCCATCGGGGTCAATAAGTGCGACAGCAGAAACCAAAATTATCTTCATGACCGATAGTCCGCATTAATTTCGATATATCCGTGCGTCAAATCACAGGTCCAAACTGTTGATTCACCGTCACCTATTCCGACATCAACATTCAGTACGATGTGATCATTTTTCATGTAGTTTGCACCATCTTCTTCGCGATAGTCATCTGCAACCCAGCCTTCTTTCGCGACCAAGATATCCCCAAATGAAATTGACAAACTATCACGATCTGCCGCCGCACCCGATTTTCCGATTGCCATCACAACGCGCCCCCAATTGGGATCTTCGCCTGCAATCGCAGTTTTGATCAGGGGTGAATTGGCAATGGCCATCGCATGCGTTTTCGCATCGGCATCGTTGGCGGCGCCTGACACATTTATTTCGACAAATTTGGTGGCCCCTTCCCCGTCCCGAACAACCAGATGCGCAAGTTCCAACATGACCGAGTTTAGCGCGTCACTGAATTCTTTATCTGCCTCAGCGATCGCGATCCCACTTGCACCCGTTGCAACCGCCAACAATGTATCAGAAGTGGATGTATCACTATCGACTGTGATGCAGTTGAACGTCTGAGCCGTGATCGACGAAATCATATGTTGCAAAACCGACTGTTCAATTTTTGCATCCGTGAAAATATAAACCAGCATAGTCGCCATATCCGGTGCAATCATGCCCGAGCCTTTGGCGATCCCAGCGATGTTAACAGGTCCCGCTGGCGTTTCGACAACAGCAGACGCACCTTTTGCATAGGTATCTGTTGTCATTATCGCGCGCGCCGCATCCTTAAGCGCGTTTTCGGATAAATTTCTGTTCAATTCATCGATTACTGCAATGACGCGATCATGGGGCAATGGTTCACCAATGACACCCGTTGACGACGTGAATACACGTTCAACAGACATATTTGTTGAATCAGCGACGGCAGAGGTAATTGCCTCTACCGATGCACGGCCAAATTTTCCTGTAAACGCATTGGCATTTCCAGAATTCACCAAAATGGCCACACCCGCATCGCTGGATTTCCCGATTTTGTCCTGACAATCTAAAACTGGCGCTGCCCGTGTGGCGGATTTTGTGAAAACTCCTGCAACACTGCTGCCTGCATCTGCAACGGCCAACATGACATCTGTTCGGCCCTGATATCTGACACCAGCAGCTGCAGTTGCAAACCGCACCCCCTTAATAACAGGTAAATCTGGAAACGCCTTTGGGGCCAGTGGGGAAATCTTTGTGACAACGGCCATGTGTTAGTCCAACTCTGAGATATCTGTTTTGACTGCATCAACGTTCAGCGTTGATTGATCAACACGGACAACCGCAGCGCCATCAACCATGACTTTCACACGCTCTTCAATTGCGACGCGTTGAAGCTCGGCTGCGATTTCTCCGCTTACTTCTTCAAATGCAGGAGCCTGAACTGCCCGCATGTCGTTTAGTATGATCACATGCCAACCGAATTGAGTTTGCACAGGCAACGGAGAAACCTCACCCACTGTCAGGCTCATCACCGCTTGTTCAAATGGCGCAACCATCCGACCCTGACCAAACCAGCCAAGCGACCCTCCGTTGGGGCCAGACGGACCCGTTGAAAACTCTTGCGCCAAGCCAGCGAAATCGGCACCGTCAGATAGTTTGACGATCAGGTCCTTGGCTTCTTCTTCGCTTTCGACCAAGATATGCGATGCATTGTATTCACGCCCTAAATCTACGCTCTGATATCTTGCATCATAATACGCTTGCAGCTTATCTTCGCTTGTCGCTTCTGTGGTGATTTCGTCAATCATTTGCGATGCCGTTAGAATGCGTCGCTCATTGTCCACTGCAAATTCAATATATTTCGAATTCGGATTGGCCGCCGCCTGGGCAAGCACTGTTTGTTGAATGATCTGCTCAACAATTCCTTGGAATACTTGCTCTGCAGGCAATGACTTATATTGTTGCGGCAAGGTATCGTACACCATCACAACATGACCCATCTTGATCTCTTCGCCATTTACGGTCGCGACGACAACATCCGAGTCAACGGATGACTGCGCATTTGCCGCACTTGTCAATAAACCTGCTGCAACCGTTAAATTAGCCATAATTTGCAATAGTTTCATAGAAAACTCCTATATTCGCCCTGTCGATTAGCCCGCGCCGTTGACACTTATTATTCGCCCCCTTACATCGCTAAGAGCAATATAAAACAGTGCTATTCCTCTCTAATTGCTGCGCGTACGCCTAGCAAGACAATGAATGTAAAAATAGTACGAGATGAACGGAGTGACGATGTTTGGTCTAGGAACAATTACGCGCAAGGTGTTTGGCACCCAAAACGACCGCAAAGTTAAATCTGTTCGTCCGTTGATCGAAAAAATCAACGCACTGGAACCAGAGTTTGAGGCCCTGAGCGACGCCCAATTGATCGAGAAAACGGCCGAGTTCAAATCACGGTATGAAAATGGTGAAACCCTGGACGCGTTGTTACCAGAGGCATTTGCAAACTGTCGTGAGGGCGCCAAACGCGCACTTGGTCTGCGCGCGTTTGATGTTCAGTTGATCGGAGGTATTTTCCTGCATCGCGGCAACATTGCGGAAATGAAAACGGGTGAAGGTAAAACATTGGTTGCGACCTTCCCAGCCTATTTGAATGCCCTGACTGGCCGCGGCGTACACGTGGTTACCGTAAACGACTATCTGGCAAAGCGTGACGCCGACTGGATGTCAAATGTGTTTACCGCTCTTGGGATGACGACAGGTGTTGTTTATCCACAGCAAGAAGAGGCGGAAAAATCAGCTGCCTATGCGTGTGATGTGACCTACGCTACAAACAACGAATTAGGGTTCGATTATTTGCGCGACAACATGCGCGGCAGCATCGAGGAAATGGCCCAACGCGATCATCATTTTGCAATCGTCGACGAGGTAGACAGCATCCTGGTTGATGAGGCGCGAACACCGTTGATCATTTCAGGTCCATCGCAAGATCGCTCGGACCTCTACATCAAGATCAATCAGTTGATCCCTGAGCTAAAAGACGAACACTACACTTTAGATGAAAAGACACGAAATGTAAGTTTCACAGATGAAGGCAACGATTTCCTTGAAGAAATCCTTCAACTGCATGGCGTGCTCCCCGAAGGTCAATCACTCTATGATCCAGAAAGCACCACAATAGTCCACCACGTAAACCAAGGTTTGCGTGCGTTCAAACTCTTTACCCGTGACAAAGATTACATCGTGCGTGACGGTCAGGTGGTTTTGATCGACGAATTCACAGGACGTATGATGGCAGGGCGCCGTTTGTCTGACGGCCTACACCAAGCGATCGAGGCCAAAGAAGGTTGCCAAATTCAGCCTGAAAATGTCACGTTGGCAAGCGTTACGTTCCAAAACTATTTCCGTCTTTACGACAAATTAGGTGGCATGACAGGAACGGCCGCAACAGAGGCCGAAGAATTTATGGAAATCTACAAACTTGGCGTTGTGGAGATCCCGACAAATCGCCCGATTGCACGGCTTGACGAAGATGACAAAGTGTATCGTACAACCCAAGAGAAGTATGATGCCATTGTCAAAACGATCAAAGAGGCCAACGCAAAGGGTCAGCCAATCTTGGTTGGCACAACATCAATTGAAAAATCGGAATTGTTGTCCCAACAACTGACAAATGCGGGAATAAAACATAACGTTCTAAATGCCCGTCAGCACGAACAAGAAGCGCAAATTGTTGCGGATGCGGGCAAATTGGGTGCCGTTACAATCGCGACCAATATGGCAGGCCGTGGTACTGACATCAAACTGGGCGGCAATGTCGAATTCAAAATCATGGACGCTATCGCCGCAAACCCAGACGAAAACCCAGACAAAATTCGTGCGCAAATCGAAGAAGCTCACAAAACGGATGAACAAGCAGTCAAAGATGCAGGCGGTTTGTTCGTCTTGGCCACAGAACGCCACGAAAGCCGCCGGATTGATAATCAGTTACGTGGTCGATCCGGCCGTCAGGGTGACCCAGGCCGTTCGTCATTTTTCTTAAGCCTTGATGATGACCTGATGCGTATCTTTGGCTCTGAACGTCTTGATAAAATTTTGGGTACGCTGGGTATGCAAGAAGGCGAAGCCATTGAACACCCTTGGGTGAACAAATCGCTAGAACGCGCGCAGGCGAAGGTCGAAGGCCGCAATTTTGATATCCGCAAACAGCTGTTGAAATTTGACGATGTCATGAATGATCAGCGTAAGGCGGTTTTTGAACAACGCTTGGATATCATGCAGTCCGAAGATCTGAACGAAATCATCGTCGATATGCGCAACGATGTTATCGACGATCTGATCGAAACCTACATGCCACCACGATCATATGCAGACCAGTGGGATACAGAAGGGTTACACGCAGCTGTCATCGAAAACCTAAATCTGGACGTACCTGTGATTGCATGGGCCGCAGAAGAGGGTGTTGACGATGACGTATTGCGTGAACGCTTAGAGGAAGCAGCTGACAAGCAGCTAGCCGAGAAACAAGAGGCCTTTGGCGCAGAAAGCTTTGCCCAGGTCCAACGCCAAGTACTGCTAAGCACAATTGATAGTAAATGGCGCGAACATTTGTTGA
This sequence comes from Paracoccaceae bacterium, assembly GCA_017852835.1. Taxonomy (GTDB): domain Bacteria; phylum Pseudomonadota; class Alphaproteobacteria; order Rhodobacterales; family Rhodobacteraceae; genus HIMB11. The sequence continues at coordinate 13,015 of JAFMKS010000011.1, read as the reverse complement.
TGTTGGAACATTTGCGAAGCGTTGTTAGTTTCCGAGGATACGCACAACGCGATCCATTGAACGAATACAAGAATGAAGCGTTCCAACTGTTTGAATCACTGTTGAATGGATTGCGTGTTGATGTGACCCAACAAATTGGTCGTGTACGCCCACTGACAGAAGAAGAGCGTCAAGCAATGATGCAACAAATGTTGGCGCATCAAATTCAGGCACAAGGTGCACAACAAGTTGCAGCCGAACAAGAAGCTGAAGCGTTGGATGTATCTGAACTGCCCGAGGGCTGGGAGCAAACAGGCCGCAATGAAGCCTGCCCTTGCGATTCAGGCAAAAAATTCAAGCATTGCCACGGCCGCCTGACTTAAGACCCGCGCCCACAGGGAACCGCATTTGAAGAGGTTAACGTTACGTTAACCTCTTTGTCAAAATTCAGACCAAGTGTAGCGCGAAGGACCAATATTTTATTGTCAGCGCGACATGAACGCCCTTTTCCTGCGCAACACTTCAACCGTGTTGAAAGAGAAAAAGCCTTATGCATTCGTTGTTTTCATGGCCAAAAGCTGAGCCTGCGTCGCAGTCAAAACACCACTAAAATCCCCAAATGTTTCAATCAACGTGCGCGCAAGAGGTTTGATGTCCTGTCTGGGAATTGCGCGAAATAAGACCAGTTCCAATAATTCGTAATCTGGGACAGCATCCGCGCCACCATTGACGAAACGCTCCCGCTATCGTTTGCGATGATCTTTGATATATGAGGGTAGCTTAACCGCCTGTTTAACTGCAAATTTTGCGTTTGCCTCGGAAAACAAGTTTGGCTGCTGATGTGCGGGGTTACGGTGGTCGGACATACATCAATTGATGCCAACCTTGGTTAAGAAAAATTAAGCCCAGCCAAGTGGCTGGGCTTAATTCCAAATTTGTATTGGTTTCTACAGTTCTTTTTTCTGAACTCTGAACACTTTGCCCGCGATAATCGAAAGCACCGCTGCACCAAAACTAAAGAGTGCACCCATTTTGGCTGCATCCTGCACAGGCCCCGCTTCGAATGCAACAGAGGCCACAAACAAGGAAACAGTAAAGCCAATCGCAGCAACGAAACCAATTACGATCAAATCAACCAGTCGCATGCCCTCCGGCATACCAAGGCGCAGTGGCACCGCGGCCAGCCAGCCAAAGATGTAAATGCCGATTGGTTTGCCAACGATTAATCCAAGAAGAACCAACCAAGTCGCATCTCCAATCGCCTCAAACTTCACGCCTGCGTTACATAGGCCAAAGAAGAATAGAACAATCTCAACAGGATGCTTCAAAGCATGTTCCATGGTGTTCAACAGGTCGTGCAAATGTTCTTCTGCTTGGTCAAAGATCCCGAACGCGCGATCCGCATGCGGAATCGCGGGCACAATCGGAAGCAAGCCCAAAGCAGGGTGCAAGCCAGAACGCATGAAACCATACCAACTGATCGCGCCAGCAATCGCATATGGCCAGAACGACAGTGTTTTGCGCACCCATGTTGATTTGCGGCGCAATTGATCGCCGCGGTCAATTGTGCGCGGCAACCAGTTGAATAGAATATAGGCGACCGCTGCGATACCAAATGACAACAATAACCAAATCGGTGCCAATTCCCCCGAAGGATAGAAAATCGCCAAAATAATGAGACCTGCTGCATCATCGGCAATCGCCAGTAGCAACAAGAAGCGTACCGCCGGATGCCCAGCACCAAACACGATGCGCCCAACCAAATAGCTAAAGGCGATATCCGTAGCAGTTGGAATCGCCCAACCGTTGGCAACAGCGTCATATGTTGTAGACCCCATAAGGTACGCAACGCCCAGATAAATCGAAATCGGACCAACCATACCGCCCAAAGTTGCAAAGAGAGGTGTCGCCGCCTTTTTGCCGCGCAAACTGCCGTCTTTCAATGCGACAGCTTCCCAAACTTCTTTGGCAGCAATGGCAAAGAAGAGGGCCATCAAAATATCATTGACCAAGTAGTGCAAGGTCAGCGTGCGATGCCCGTGATGATAGTGCCCGATTGGAGCGTGATCCCAAATCTTGAATTCAACAAAATCGTGGTAACTCTTATAGTCGATATTCGCCCAAATTAGTGCGATGATCGCACCAAAGATCAAAAGTAGGGAATAGTTGGTTAAGAAATTCCATACGCGATACATGTGTGTGTCCTCACTCGTCTGCTCGATCAGCCTCGTTGGCATAGAGCATTTTTCCCACTTGGACAAATAAGATTGTCCCGATATTGCATTTTATTCCATGCACATGGATATCATCGACACGGAACACATTGTTTTTATGCTTTATGGTTCACATAAGCATGTTTTATTTAAATTTTGACAATTTTTGTTTGGACTTTGCGGACTATTCAAGATGAATTCTTAGATTTCGCAAAACTGGCAGAACGGACTTTATTTCGTCCGCACCTGAATCGCGTACCAACTCGGAAATAACAGGTGCGACCAAGGCGATTGCATCGTCACGCGCCCGCACGCCTGCGGGACTGATCGCCACCAACTTACGCCGTGCATCATCCCAATCAGGTCGGATGTGTATGTAGCCAGAAATTTCTAATTTGCCCAATGTATTGGTCATTGCTCCGCGCGTGACATGGAAACTTTTGGCCAATTGTGCAGGCGTTTTTTCGCCCTTGGTATTTGCAAGATGATTAAGCACCGTTAAATGTGAAAGCTCCATACCCTTTGGCAATACACGATCCAATTGATTGCGTATAAGTTGATGCACCGTCAGGATTTCGCCGAACAATGCAATTGCAAGGGAACTTTCGCTGTCAACCATGTCATGGCTCGCTGAATGATTGCTTTGACAGGATTGATGGTACACGGGCGCGCGTGCTTTCAACAAGTGATAAATCCAGATCTGCGTAAATTATGCCCTGATCTTCACCCGCGTCGGCCATGATTTCGCCCCAGGGTGAGACAATCATCGAGTGCCCGTATGTTTTTCTTGGGCGCCTCTGACTGGTTTGGTGTTCACCCGTTTGTGCCGCTGCAATCACATAACAACCCGTTTCAATCGCACGCGCACGCAGCAACACTTCCCAATGCGCGCGGCCCGTTGGTTGTGCAAAGGCCGCGGGTATCAGCAGAATTGATGCACCGGATTTTGCCAGTCCACGATATAAATGTGGAAAGCGTATGTCGTAGCAGATCGTCATTCCGATTTTTCCAAATGCGGTGTCTGCGATCACCGCATGATCGCCCGCACGATATCCATCAGATTCGCGATACTGTTCCGTTTCCGAAAGCGTGACGTCAAACATATGAATTTTATCATACTGCGCTACGATCTGACCCGATGGATCGATCATGAAAGATCGATTGGTAAATCTATCGTCATCCGGCAACTTCAACGCCAGTGAGCCAACAGAAATCCAAACCCCGAACCGAGCGGCGGCAGTACACATTGCCGCCAAGGTTTGATCATTCTCCTGCAGCGCCAAAACTTCGTTTTGGCGGCGACGCGAACTAGAAACACAGTTGGTCACCTCTGGTGTCGCAATAAACTGTGCGCCCGCTTCAGATGCCTGTTGAACCATGGATAATGTATGTGCAAGGTTTGCAACTGGATCGTCAGACGCGCATAATTGCAGGGCCGCAACTTTCATCACGATGCCTGTAACAGCGGGTCAAGCTTTCCTCCACGTTCCAACGCATACAGGTCATCACACCCACCAACATGATGATCATCGATGAAAATTTGCGGAACCGTATGACCGCCATTGGATCGTTGGACCATTTCTTCTCGACGCTCTGGTTCGTTGGCGAGGTCCACTTCCACAAACTCAACACCTTTGCTTTGCAAAAGTCGTTTTGCAGCATGACAGTAACCACAGAGTGGGCTGGTATATATTTGAATGCTCATCTCATCCTATCCTTTTCCAACCATTTAGGCATTTTCTGTCACTCTTGCCAGTACAAGAACGGAAATATCACCTGCCCCTGCCTGTTGAAGCGTTTTTGCAGCAGCACTCAGCGTGACGCCCGGCGTTATAACATCGTCAATCAAGACGAGGTTTCGTTCCCGTATGTCCTGCATCTTGTCGGGGTTAATTTCAAAAGCATTTTCTAGAATTGCAAAACGCTCACTTCGATTAAACTGCTTTAAAGGAACCGTTTTTCGAGGGCGCCGCAGGATATCAGGCTTCAATTCAGCCCCAGAATATTTCGCAACGTGTTTTGCCAATACTTCCGCCTAATTATATTTGCGTTGCAAAAATCGCTGCCAGTGCACTGGGATTGGGACAATTAATGACTTTTCGGTCAGCATATCAGAAGCGATTTGTGACATCCAAGCAGCAGCTGGCGCGGCAGGCTCTGGTCGATAACCGTGTTTCAATTCAAGTATCATTTTCCGCGCCAAGCCTTGGTACCGAAACGCAGCCCGACCTTCGGCCCAAGGAGGTGGATTATGTATATAATCGTCGCATTCTGCCCCTGCGGTTTCCGTAACCCCAATCAACGATGCACCGCAACGAACACACGCGCAATCCGTGTAAACGGCATGTCGCGCCAACACGATCCACACAGCGCGTTTTCTGATTGCAGTTGTTCGCGACACATAATGCACTGTGGTGGATACAACATGCGGATAGCAGTTTGAATTACAGGCGATTTCAGCATATCTGACCATTATGACAGGACAAAACCAATTGATTGACCGCAAGGCTCTTTTGCAAAACCGCGCACGTCGCGTGACGCAACAGGGTTCGTTTTTGCACGACCTTGCGATCGCTGACGTTCAAGATCGGCTGATGATGGTTAACAAATCCTTTAAGGATATCGTGATCGTGACCGGGTGGGCAGATCCATGGGCCGCCGCCTTTCCTGAAGCACGGGTGATTGAGGACACAGATGTGTTGGATTTATCTGTGCAAAGTTGTGATCTGATCATCCATGCATTGGCCCTGCACTGCGCAAACGATCCAGTGGGACAGATCATTCAATGTGCACGCAACCTTCGGCCAGATGGTTTGTTTATTGCGATCTGCTTTGGTGGGCAGACCTTGCAAGAACTTCGGAGTTCTTTGGCAACAGCAGAAAGCCAGATTACAGGCGGGCTGTCGCCACGTGTTCTGCCCATGGCTGATCTTCAAGATTTGGGGGCATTGCTTCAGCGCGCAAACCTTGCATTGCCCGTGGCGGATAGCGCAGCACAAACCGTGGCCTATTCAAATTTAAAAGCATTGATGAGGGATCTACGCGTGATGGGTGAAACAAACGCGATGACCGAGCGCTCACGACGCTTCACGCCCCGCAGCCTATTCCAGCGCGCAGAGGCAATTTACAAAGCGGAATTTGCAAACTCCGATGAAAAGCTGCTCGCAACCTTTGAACAAATTTTCCTGACTGGGTGGGCACCGGACGAAACTCAACAAAAGCCGCTGCGCCCAGGTTCCGCAAAAATGCGGCTTGCAGATGCACTTGGTGTCGCAGAACACAATTTGAAAGATTGACCACAGGCGTGATTGCCTTATGTCTGGTTGGACTAACGGAATGACAGAAGAATGTTTGATAAAAATACGCCCCTAAGTTGCCCAGTGCACGCAGCACCAGATCATCCAAAAGTACCAGAACCAAAGGTCGGGATCCTGATTGCCAATCTGGGAACGCCCGATAATTATGATTATTGGTCCATGCGTCGATATCTGGGCGAATTTTTATCCGATAAACGCGTGATCGATTATCCCGCGTATCTTTGGCAACCACTTCTTCAATTGATTATTTTGACCTCTCGCCCATTCCGTTCAGGCGCAGCCTATAAATCAATCTGGAATGAGGAAGAGGGCGAGAGCCCTCTAATGACAATTACCAAAGCGCAGACAGCCAAGATCAAAGAGCGCGCCCATGAAATGTATGGCGATAAGGTCGTTGTGGATTTTGCCATGCGCTATGGCAATCCTTCGACCAAGTCCAAAGTGCGCGAAATGGTTGCGAAAGGGTGTTCAAAAATATTGTTCTTTCCTTTGTATCCGCACTACGCAGGCGCGACATCAGCAACGGCGAATGATCAATTTTTCCGCGCTCTGATGAATGAAAAATGGCAGCCCATCGCGCGTGTCATCGAACCATATTTTGATGACGCTGCATATATTGAGGCCTTGGCGCAATCTGTTGAAAAGGCCTATGCAGAAGCGGAAAACAAACCAGAGGTCCTCGTCTGTTCCTACCACGGCGTTCCAAAACGCTATCTGATGCAAGGCGACCCCTACCATTGTCAATGTCAAAAAACGACACGACTTCTGAAAGAACGTTTGGGATGGGCCGACACGGACATCGTGACAACATTCCAATCCAAGTTCGGGCCAGAAGAGTGGTTAAAGCCATACACTGTGGAAGAAGTGGCACGACTTGCAGAAGAAGACGGCAAAAAGCGGATTGCAGTTATTGCACCTGCGTTTTCAGCAGACTGCATTGAGACATTAGAAGAGATTAACGAAGAAATTAAAGAAAGCTTTGAGGAAGCGGGTGGAGAAGAATTCACATATATTCCATGCCTGAACGACGATGACGCACATATAGATGCGTTGACACAGATCATCAGTCGGAACCTACAAGGTTGGCTGTAAGTTCTAAATCTTGCGTTTAAAAACCCCAGTAGCCGTTGCGGCCACTGTACCCAAGTCATCGCTGACACGCGCTTCGGCAAAGAACGTTTTATATCCACCGCCTGTCACATTAGCGGTTGTGATCAGACGGTTTCCATTCGCTTTTGCCATGTAGTTCACCGACAGATTTAATGTCATCACAATATGTGGCTTATCGGGATCACCCGTATATGATCCTGCAAAACCCATCGCCGTATCTAATACGGTGGCAAGCGCTCCGCCGTGCGGAATACCCTCACGATTTAATAAGTGCGGGCCAATTGGCATGATGAGTTTTGCAAACCCGTCGGACCATTCGACCAATTCATAGCCCATGTGTTTTTGAAAACCACTTAGCGGTTCGTTTAATTCAACAGGATGCATGGTCAAACCGTTTTTGCAGCGGCAAGGCCTTGGCGTGCAAATTCATCAACATATTTTCCCAATCTCAATGCCCGTTGCGGATCAGCCGCGTTTCCATCTAATGCGCGTTTTTTCACACCTTGCAGAATGCCCGCCATCCGGAAAAAACAAAAGGCCAAATAAAACCCAAAGCCATCAATGCCCGCAATCCCACGACGATCACAATATTCATCAATAAATTCTTGATCAGTGGGCAGTCCATGCTTAGCGCGATCCACTCCTGCTAAACCACGGCCGTCTTCGCCCACTGGCATGCGCCACTGCATGATAACGGCAGCAAGGTCCGCATATGGATGCCCCAACGTTGACAATTCCCAATCAAGAACGGCTAGGCAATCTGGTCCATCTTTTGAAAACAACAGATTATCGATCCGGTAATCGCCGTGAACCAAGCTTCTTTGGCCATCGTCCTCCGGCATATTCTGATCCAGCCAGATCATCAAATCATCCATATCTGAAATACGTTCAGTTTCCGTCGCCTTGTATTGTTTTGACCATCGGTCAGTTTGGCGTCGAAAGTAATTTCCAGGTGCGCCAAAATCGTCCAGACCCGTCGCAGTTAGGTCAACCGTATGAATTTCCGTCAGAACTCGGTTCATTTCAGAATAAATCGCTCTGCGCTGATCTACACTCACCTCAAGCAACTGCGGGTCATCAAAACTCTGCCCATCAATCATGTCCATCACATAAAATGAGGCACCGAGCACATCGTCATCCTCGCAAAGTGCATGCATTCTAGCGACAGGGACGTTTGTTTCAGACAAAGCATTTTGCACCCGAAACTCACGATCAACCGCATGTGCTGACTTTAACAAAACACCAGGTGGCTTTCGCCGAAGAACATAGGATCCACTGCGCGAATCTAATCGAAATGTTGGATTGGACTGTCCCCCGGCCAGTTTGACAATATCAAAAGGCCCTTGAAACCCTTGCACATGTTCATTGAGCCAGGGTTCCAATTTTGCGGGATTAACAAGTTCATGGTCCATAATCACACATCCTAACTATAGGTTAATAGATGCTGCGTTTTCGCAGAAACAAATGGGGTTTCGTTGAACGCATTCAGAAAAAAACCACCTGTTCGACGGGAATAGATAAATGTCGACATAGAGGCATTTTTGATTTGCAGCTGAAGATCGACTTGCTTTGCGTGTGATACGCCTAGTGCATTGGCAACAATCTTTGAAATTGCACCGCCCGAGCTCACCACCAAAATTGTGTCACCCTCAAGTCCGAAAATCGTCTGCTGCGCGCGCTTCAGGCGTGTCTCAAACGCGGCCCAAGATTCTGGTGGGTTCAAAATTTTATCGTTCTGCCACAGAGCGAGAGTTTCGCGAAGCGCCCGAAAATGTGTTTTGCGATCCGTATGCAGCCCCACGGGCGCTTTGCTACCGACAAAACGCGCGTTCAATTGACCTGTAAAATCGTATTCATTTAAATCTGGTGTAACGATTTGGTGTGAAACCTGCGTTCGCATGCCTTGTGATATACCCCTCAGGGTTTCCGCGTGGCGCACCATATCACCGGAAACCCAATGATCTATTGTGATCCCTTGTTCGAAGATCGCTTTGCCCAGCGCAACGGCTTGTTCATGTCCAACCTCAGACAGTTTATCGTAATTCGCCTGGCCAAATTGCGCCTGACCGTGTCGAACAAATATGATCTTGGGCACTCTTATTCTCCCACGTAGTCGCGGCCGATCCATTTTGCGATCAATGCGGGCTTATCTTCGTTTTCAATTTCCACTTTAACCTCCCATACGTTTGTCACTTCACCCGGCCGCCATTCACGTAACTCTTGCAGAGTGAAGTGGCCGCGGATGCGCGCGCCCGCTTTGACAGGCGCAAGGAATCTGATCTTATCAAACCCATAGTTTACGCCCATTTTTGATCCAATCATTTTTGGTACTACATCGTAAAACATGGCGGACAACATGGACAAAGTCAGAAAACCATGCGCGATTGTCGTTCCAAATGGTGTGTCTTTGGCACGTTCCATGTCGATATGAATGAATTGAAAATCTTCTGTGTTTTTTGCGAACTCATCAATGCGTGCTTGGTCAATCAAATACCAGTCACTCGCACCAAAACTTGTTCCAACCCGCGCGTGATATTCAGCGATAGTCATCTGTTTCGTCATTCATCTTCTCCAAAGATACTTGGTCCCGTCATGACGTTGATACCACCAGATACTGGAATAATCGCACCCGTAATATAAGAGCCGCCTGCACCACATAGGAACTGCATACATGCCGCAATATCTTCTGGTCGTCCAACACGACCAAGTGGCACACGCGCCCCAACACGATTTGCTCCGCTATCTTCTCCGATCGCAAATTTGGTCATGCCAGACTGAAATGGACCAGGTGCCAGCGCATTGACGGTGATATGTTGATCCGCAAGCTCTTTTGCCAGAATACGCGTCATTTGATGCACCGCAGCCTTTGATGCCGCGTATGAATAGGCACCATCTCCCATCGGAATTTCACCCATCACTGAACCGACATTCACAACACGTGCAGGACCATCAGGCGTAGTCGATTCTGCCAATTTGTTGGTTAATCGCTGTGTCAAATGAAACATCCCCGCAACATTTAGGTCAAAGACTTTTGCCCAAGCACTATATGGAAAAGTTCCCAGTGGCGCGCCCCACGTGCGACCTGCATTATTCATTAAAATATGCAGCTTGTCCGTTTGATTATCCAAGTCATTGATTAATTGTTCGATGCCGTCTTCTGTTGCGACATCCCCCTGCATGGCATGCACACTGCCTGCAAAACCCATGCTATTGATTTCATCAGCAGTTGCACAACAGACATCGATTTTCCGCGAAGCGATGAAAACCTGAGCACCTGCTGCGGCAAGTGCTGTTGTTGCCATCCTCCCAATGCCGGTGGCCCCACCAGTGACAAGAGCCGTTTTCCCGTTAAGTTCAAAAAGCGCAGTTGGAGTCATGTCCGATCCTTTCGTTAGCAAAACTATGAAAAAACAATCCAACATGGTCCAGTAGGTTGTTTATCGCCGTAACGTCATCTACCTGTTCGGCAAGAGTTGCGAAGGACGTGAAACCCACGTATGTCAGTATAAACTAAGCAAAAAGGTTTAGAATATTGGCAAACCACGTCTACCAAGGTGACTTACCCGATAATTTAGATTTAGGATCCGTCGTCGCAATCGATTGTGAAACAATGGGCCTCAAACCATATCGTGATCGTTTATGTGTTGTCCAATTGTCAGGTGGGGATGGAAACGCACATTTAGTCCAGATCGCCAAGGGACAGACATCTGCACCAAACCTGTGCAAATTGTTGGAAAATCCAGAGGTTCTAAAGCTGTTCCACTTTGGCCGATTTGATATTGCCGCGATGTATCATACATTCGGCGCTTTGACCGCACCTGTTTACTGCACAAAAATTGCAAGCAAATTGGTGCGCACATATACCGACAGACATGGTTTGAAAAACCTACTTCAGGAACTCTTAGACGTCGACATATCCAAACAGCAACAATCCAGCGATTGGGGTGCAGATAAGCTTTCAGATGCACAGGTGTCCTATGCGGCCTCAGACGTTCTTTATCTGCATCGTTTACGCGATGTACTGAATGAACGGTTGGAAAGGGAAGAACGTGCAAAAATTGCGCAGGCCTGTTTCGATTTTCTGCCACAACGTGCCTTGCTTGATCTAAAAGGATGGCCCGACGAAGATATCTTCTCTCACTGATGCAAAATGGCAGGGCGCAAGTTGACATATTCACAGACCATATTTGCTGTGAAAATCATTTTGCCCGCGGTTGCAATATTGTTAATCATCGGTGTCTTTGCCTTATCACGTGGGCAAACCGATCAAACCAACTTGCCCTTCTCTGTTCGTGAAATTAGCGAACGGTTAAGAGAACAAGCTGTTGCCAATCCGCTTTACATCGGCTCAACACAAAACGGCACTGAAATCAGGGTATCTGCCGAACGGCTGGTACCTGCAAAGGGCGATCAAGAGGTAACTACGTTCACTACTGTGCGTGCAGAATTTATCTATGATCAAATTTCCATAGGCACCATCAAGGCAAACCAAGCACGATTGGACACCGCAGCAGAAACCGTTGAATTCATCGGAGATGTTGTGATGACCGACGATGAAACGCGACAAGTTAATGCGGGGAAACTGCTCACAAATCGCGATATGACCAATTCTGTTTTTGATGGAAGTGTGCAGTTAATGGACCGAAATAATTCAATCACCTCAGAGAAATTGGAGATACTTCGCCAAACTTCCACCTCGCCCCGTAGATTTGTTTTTACTGACAACGTGAAACTGATATACAATCCAGAACAATAACGAATTGGACAATTGATGACATTTCTTCGCACAATATTGGTTCTTATTTTTACGACCACATACGTTGTTGCCCAAGATACTGCGGGACAATTCGGATCATTGGCTGAAGATAGTAGTCAACCGATTGAGGCGCAGGCTGACAAAATGGAAATTGACGAAGTAACGGGTCAAATCCAGATGTCTGGAGCTGTCGAAATTATTCAAGGGCTCACAAAATTAACCGCTGCGTTTGTTCGAATTGAATACACTGAAGATCAGAGTGACATAGAAACAATTTATGCATCTGGCTCGGTCTATTTAGAGAGTTCTGGCGACGTCGCAAAAGGTGACGAAGCCACATATCAATTGTCCGAGAACATGATCTATTTAAACGGCAATGCAACGCTTCTGCACGCGGGCAATACACTGAATGCAGAGAACATTGAATTGAACACAGACACTGGATCGGCTGTGATGACAGGCCGCGTGTCCACAACGTTAATCCCAGGGGGTAATTGACGTTGGCCGAAGCAACATTAAACAAAGTATCATCAGACTCTGGGCTAACCATTAAAGGCCTAAGAAAAAGCTACAAAAAACGCACCGTGATCCATGATGTGTCGATGCAGTTGCATCGCGGTGAAGTTGTAGCACTTCTTGGACCAAACGGATCAGGCAAAACAACAACGTTTTATTCGATTGCTGGATTGGTCAACCCTGATGGCGGCCAAGTCAAAGTTGACGGTATAGATGTTTCGACTCTGCCCATGTATCGGCGTGCTCGATTGGGCATTGGATATCTGCCCCAAGAAGTATCGATTTTTCGCGGACTAAGCGTTGAAGACAATATTTCAGCCATCTTAGATGTGTCAGAACCTGATCGTCATACACGTCGCGAACGATTAGAAGAATTGCTTGGTGAATTTACCATTGAACACATACGAAGAACATCTGCCGTTGCCTTATCAGGTGGGGAACGTCGACGCGTAGAAATTGCCCGAGCCCTGGCTGCGAAGCCCAAATATCTACTGTTAGACGAACCCTTTGCCGGCGTTGATCCGATTTCAGTCAGCGACATTCGTGATTTAGTTTCGGACCTTAAGACGCGCGGTATTGGTGTCCTGATTACAGATCACAATGTGCGAGAAACTCTGGAAATCGTGGATCGTGCATATATTCTTCATGATGGAAAAGTTCTTATGTCTGGAACGGCAAACGAAGTTATTTCAGATGCAAACGTGAAACGTGTTTATCTAGGTGATAATTTTAAAATCGTTTGATCCAAATCACAAAAATTCGATCTTAAGGTTGACACAAGGCCCCTTCGTCGCCTTCTATAAAGGGGTAGAGCAATTTTCTAGGCGAGTCTTTTTCCAAGAAAATGGATGTAAAAGTCCCCTCTTGTTCTCTGCCATTTCCTGATACGGACGTACACTACGCCCGCGATGTGGTAATGCCTTTGGGCACGTGGTTGCTTCGTGAATTATTAAAGGAGTTACAATGCGTTATCAAATTTCTGGAATGCATATCGATATCGGTCAAGCCCTACAAACTCATGTCAAAAACGAACTCGGTGATGCGGTCATCAAATACGCTGAGCGACCGACCGACGCAAATGTCGTATTTTCAAAAAGTGGACATGAATACGTGTGTGAAACAAC
>JAFMKS010000010.1 GCA_017852835.1 Paracoccaceae bacterium | reverse complement strand
TGCTGCCTAGTGCGCCGTGCATGTTGGTCGTTTTATCCAAAACCTGCTTGGATATTGCTATTGATGCAATGCAGGCGGCGCCCTATTGGGACGCGCCAATTTGACGTTCGCGGTACACGATGTATAGGCCACTGGTGATCACGATGATCATACCCGTGAACGCCAATTGATTTGGAATGTCGCCAAAGACCAAAAATCCCATAATAACAGCGCTGACAATTTCCAGATAATGCAGGGGGGCAAGTGTTGAGCTGGGCGCATAGGTCAAGGCAAGGCTCATCAAGAGATGTGACAGGGATGCGCCAGCCCCCACACCGATCAGATAGAACCAAAATACCCTCTCTGGCCAAACGGGATCCAACGGCACGATGCCACTACCGTTGGCCCAAATCAGGATGGGTGCGCACATCAGTGTCCCAATCCAGCTGGAATGAAACTGCATTTGTACGGCATGCATGTCGCGCGATAAGGTGCGTGTCACAAACATGTAAAACGCAAAAAACACTGCAGTCCCAAGCGGGAACAGTGCCACCCAACCAAAGGCTGCGAAACTTGGTTGGATCACCAATAAAATTCCGATGAAACCGACGGTGCAAGCGATCAATCGACGATATCCCACCGATTCAGAAAACACGTATTTTCCAACAACAAGCAGGATGAAGGGTTCGACAAAGGCGATGGCAAGGGCGTCTGCAATGGGCATAACTGCGATTGCGGCCACAAAACAGTATGTGGACAGGATCAACATCAGCGCGCGGAAGGCCAAGTTGCGCAGCAAACGCAGTGGGAAGCCAAACGAAAATCCCATTGCCCACATGACCGGAAGCATGATGATCGCCTGAAAGAAAAAGCGTGCCGTCGTCACCTGACCAACAGGAATGGTTTCACTTGCCAATTTCGCGCAGACGTCCAAAAGGGGTGCGCAAATGCAAAACCCAATCATCAACGTGACGCCCAAACTGGGATTTTCTTGTGCGTTGGAAATTTGGGTGGTCATGTCGTGTCTTTCGCAACGTGTTATGCGGGCAGTATCAGCAATTGGGCACGTTCACGGCAAGTCCCCCAAGCGACGTTTCCTTGTACTTTTCGCTCATATCGGAACCTGTTTGGCGCATTGTTTCGATGCAGGCATCCAACGGCACCAAATGCGTACCATCCCCGCGCAGCGCCAGCGAGGCCGCCGAAACAGCCTTGATCGCGCCCAAACCGTTGCGTTCGATGCAGGGAACTTGCACCAATCCACGCACGGGATCACAGGTCATGCCCAGATGATGTTCCAATGCAATCTCCGCTGCATTTTCGACTTGTTCTGGTGTGCCACCCATGACCGCACATAGGCCCGCAGCGGCCATTGCGCTGGCGCTACCGACCTCTGCCTGACACCCTGCTTCTGCACCACTGATAGAGGCATTGAATTTGACTAATCCGCCGATTGCCGCTGCGGTTAGCAGGAAATCGGTAATTCGGCTTTGGCTCGCGCCGGGTACATGGTCTAGGTAATATTTGATGACTGCGGGCACGACCCCTGCGGCCCCGTTGGTTGGTGCGGTTACGACTTGGCCGCCTGCGGCGTTTTCCTCGTTTACGGCCATGGCGTAAACGCTCATCCAATCATTGATCGTATGCGGTGCAGTCAGGTTCATGCCACGTTCCGCCTTTAGCGCATCATAGATGCCTTTGGCGCGGCGTTTCACGTTTAGGCCGCCGGGTAAAATCCCGTCATTGTGCAAACCGCGTTCAATGCAATCGTCCATCACACGCCAGACGCGCTGCACATCACGATCAAAATCGGCATGTGATTTCCGTGTGTGTTCATTCGCGCGTTTCATTTCGGCGATCGTTTTGCCCGAACGTGTGGCCATGTCCAACATTTCAGCGGCTGATTTGAAAGGATAGGGAACAGGTGCCCCTTCTTCGGTGGCTTTGCCTTCTGCCAATTCTTCTGCTGTTAATACAAACCCGCCGCCGATGGAATAATAGGTGCGCTGCAATATAACGTCGCCTTGGGCATCTGTAGCCATCAGGATCATACCATTTGCATGCCCCGCAAGTGCTGGACCATAATCAAATATCAAATCATCCTTTGGATAGAATTTTAGCGTCGGCAGGCCTGGGGGCGTAATTGTGCCCGTTTCGTTAATCGCTGCTAATGCGGCGCCTGCCTTTTCAACATCGTATGTGTCCGCTTGAAACCCAGCCAGTCCTAGGATCGTGGCGCGATCTGTTGCATGCCCCACACCTGTAAAGGCCAGTGATCCATGAAGCGATCCTTTCAAACCGCCAAATTCAAAAGGAGAGGTGCGCATTTCCTCTAAAAAGCGGTTCGCAGCCACCATCGGCCCCATAGTGTGTGACGAAGATGGGCCAATCCCAATTTTGAACATATCAAAGACGGATAGAAACATTAGATTGCCGTGCCTTCTGGTGGGTCTGCGTAATCAGGTAGGGAAAACGGGGTTTCATTCAACCCCTCTGCTTGGATCGCCGCATGAACTGCAGGCCGTGTTTCGATTGATTTTGCCAGCGCATTTAGTGTGGGGTAGGCGGCGATATTAAACCATGTTTGGTCCTTACTGGGGTACAGTGCGCACCATCGCATAATCGTGACCAGATAATAATCTATAATCGTGGGGGCATCCTCGCGGCCTGACCATTCTCGTGCCGCATCGTCCAAGATTGAAAAGGCATGCGCCATGCGCTGTTCTGCGCCGCGTTGTAAATCTGCATACCCTGCTTCACTTGTGTGTTTGTGTGGATAAACCAACAACCGAAAATCTGCGTGCAGGGTGTTGGACACGAAAAATAACCACTTTAGAAATGGCGCGCGCGCGGGATCCGCAGGCGCGGGTGCCATCGCATTGTGGCGCTCTGCCAAGTGCAACAAAATCGCAGCGGTTTCAAACACGGGTTCATTGTCAATTAACAATGTGGGGATTTTCCCGACTGGGTTGTGTTGCAAATAGTCAGGATGTTTTTGACCGCCCACAGCACGATCAACCAGCTGCGTTTCATAAGGCTGCTGCAATTCCTCAAGCGTCATACGAACCATAAGAGATGCGTTATCTGGGGCGTAGAATAGGCGATATGTCATAGTGCGACTGATAGTTTGTTTCTGGACCTTTGTATTTTCAAAAACGACTATTTTAGCCCGTTCTGGACATGAATAATGCGTGATTAAATGATTTGCGAAAAACTTGGCATTTGCCTCTCGCGCAATGGGGGGTTGTCCCCTATAAGCGTCGAAAAAGGAGTATGCTGCCATGTACGATGACCTAAGCCCACAAGATAAGGCAAAATATGTCTGCGCATTGCGCGCCGCTGAATTTGTGAAAAGCGGAATGAAAGTTGGTTTGGGGACGGGCAGCACGGCTTACTGGTTGGTTAAACATTTAGGCCAATCTGTGCGCAATGGGGAATTAGACATCGTGGCGGTGCCAACATCAACACGCACCAAGGAACAGGCGATTGAAGAGGGGATCAAAGTTGTCACCTTGGATGAGGCTGGTTGGCTGGATATCACCATTGATGGAGCAGATGAATTTGACGCTGATTTTTCCTTGATCAAAGGGGGCGGTGGCGCACATTTGCAGGAAAAGGTTGTGGCCATGGCATCTGATCAAATGATCGTGATTGCAGATGCCTCAAAACGTGTGGAAACCTTGGGGAAATTCCCGCTTCCGATTGAGGTTTTGCAATTCGGTTCTGACGCCACACAGAAATTGATCGCAAACCTCTTGGTGGCGCAAGGGTATCAAGGAATTGAAATTACATGCAGAATGGCGGGCGACGCCCCATTCGTGACGGATGAGGGAAACTTTATCCTTGATCTTCACATGGGACAGATTGCGGATGCAAAGGCCTTGGCAAGCGCAATTAATCAAATCCCGGGTGTGGTTGAAAACGGACTTTTCATTGATATCTGTAGTGCCGTCGTCGTCGGCAACGCAGACGGAAGCGTGCGCATGGAATTGAAATCGGGTGCAGATGTGGAAGTTCGGCAAATGATGGGCGATACGAACGAAAACCTATTTTCTGTTATCGAGAGTTAATATGGCATTTGACTATGATTTATTTGTAATCGGCGGTGGTTCCGGTGGCGTGCGCGCAGCCCGCGTTGCCGCAGCCGAAGGTGTGCGCGTGGCATTGGCCGAGGAAGACCGCTACGGCGGGACATGCGTCATACGCGGATGCGTCCCAAAAAAATTGATGGTCTATGCAAGCGAATTCCCACAGGCCTTTGATTTGGCACGCGCCTATGGCTGGTCGGTTACGGATGATGGGTTTTCATGGGATGCTTTCAAAACGCGACTGAACGCTGAATTGGATCGATTAGAGGGTATCTATCGCAATCTGTTGTCGGGATCAGGGGTGGAAACCCATGATGCCCGCGCAACCCTGATTGATCCACATACTGTGGAACTATCAGATGGGCGCAGGTTTAGCGCACAGCATATTTTGATCGCTGTTGGGGGGCGCCCTGTGCTTCCGCAGGTTCAGGGAATTGAACATGCGATCACCTCAAATGAGATGTTCCATTTGGACGCTTTGCCAAAACGTATGATTATTGTTGGCGGCGGATATATCGCGTCGGAATTTGCTGGGATCATGAACGCGTTGGGAACCGAGGTTTTGCAATTTTATCGTGGGGATCAAATTTTGCGCGGTTTTGATGCCGAGGCTATTGAACATGTCGCAAACGGCATGCGGGCCCATGGTGTTGATATCCGCACAAATACCAATGTGGCCAGTATTGCAAAAACCGATCGGGGGTTGTCGGTGACGGATACAAATGGCGTGGTTCATCAGGTTGATCAGGTGATGTTTGCAGCAGGGCGCACACCAAATACCGATGGTCTGGGGCTTGAGGCGCTGGGCTTGGAATTGGGGCGCAAGGGGCAGATTATCGTTGATGCCTACTCACAAACCAAGGTGCCATCGGTTTATGCGGTCGGAGATGTGACAGATCGTGCAAACCTTACCCCTGTTGCCATTCGCGAAGGAATGGCTTTTGTCGATACTGTGTTCAAAGGCGTGCCAACATCCCCAGATCACGATTTGATCCCAACGGCGATTTTTACGCAACCTGAAATGGGCACTATTGGTTTATCCGAGGCCGAGGCAGAAGCCAAAGAAAACGTGCATGTCTATACCACATCCTTTAAATCCATGCGCGAAGGATTTGGCGGTGTGGAAGAGCGTGTGTTCATGAAATTGATCGTCTCGCAAGAAACGGACAAGGTTCTTGGATGTCATATTGTCGCGCCACACGCGGGTGAAATGATTCAATTGGCGGGTATTGCCGTGAAAATGGGTGCAACTAAAGCGGATTTTGATCGTACGGTTGCAGTTCATCCCACAATGGCCGAAGAATTGGTAACAATGCGAAATCCAACGAGAAGTTCTTGAAAAATTCTACATCCTGCCCAGTTTTAGGGTAGTTTGTGTAAAACAAAGCAAAAAGGGAAATTTTAATGGCTGGAAACTCTGGCGGCCCATGGGGCGGCAATGGATCTGGTAATAACCGACCAACGGGGAACAATGACGATGACCGTGGTAATCGTCGCCCCTCTGGTCAATCAGGACAGGTCCCCCCCGAAGTCGAAGAAATGCTGCGCGCAGGCCAAGAGCGTTTTCGCGTTCTAATGGGCGGTGGAAACGGTGGATCGGGAGGTCAAGGAGGCGGCGGTCCAGAAAGTATTCGCGGAATGCTAGGACTTGGCGCGTTGCTTGCGATCGGACTTTGGGCGTTTTCAAGTTTTTATACGGTTAAGCCGGAAGAAAAATCTGTTGAATTGTTTTTGGGCGAATTCAACTCTGTTGGAAACCCAGGCTTAAACTTTGCGCCTTGGCCCTTGGTTACGTATGAAGTGTTGCCAGTAACGCGTGAACAAACCGAAAGCATCGGGATTGGTGGTCGCGGTAGCGATGCTGGTTTGATGCTGACTGGGGATGAAAACATCGTCGATATTGATTTCGAAGTTGTTTGGAACATCAATGATCCGTCTCAGTATTTGTTCAACTTACGTGATCCACAGCAAACAATTCGTGCGGTATCTGAATCAGCCATGCGTGAGATTATTGCACAATCAGAATTGGCCCCGATCCTGAACCGTGATCGTGGTGTGATCGCTGTGCGTTTGCAGGAATTGATCCAATCAACCTTGGACAGCTATGAAAGTGGTATCAATATTGTACGCGTGAACTTTGACCGCGCTGACCCACCCGAACAGGTGATTGATGCGTTCCGCGAAGTTCAGGCCGCAGAACAAGAGCGCGACCGTTTGGAAAAGCAGGCGGATGCCTATGCAAACCGCGTCTTAGCCCAAGCCCGCGGTGAAGCGGCCCAAGCATTCGAAACAGCAGAAGCCTATCGTGCGCAGGTTGTAAACGGCGCTACAGGTGAAGCCAGCCGTTTTGGTGCGATTTTGAACGAATACCGCAAGGCACCCGAGGTGACACGCAAACGAATGTACCTAGAAACCATGGAAGAGGTTCTGGGTCGTGTGGACAAGGTGATCATCGATGAAAATGGTGGCAGCGGCGTGGTTCCCTACCTACCCCTAAACGAATTGCGTAAGGAGGCAAAATAATGCGAGGCCTGTATTTTATTTCTGTCGCCCTGATCGCGATTGTTGTAGTGATCATGTCCTCGATCTTTATCGTGGATGAACGTAATAAGGCATTGGTGCTTCAGTTCGGTCGTGTGGTCGCGGTGAAAGAGGATCC
Organism: Paracoccaceae bacterium; assembly: GCA_017852835.1. Lineage (GTDB taxonomy): Bacteria > Pseudomonadota > Alphaproteobacteria > Rhodobacterales > Rhodobacteraceae > HIMB11. Next base: position 44,903 of record JAFMKS010000010.1, on the reverse strand, counting down.
AGGTTTGGCGTTTAAACTGCCCCTGATCCAAGAAGTCGTTTATTACGATGACCGTATCCTAAGCCGCGATGTCGACCCGATTGAGGTGACGCCATCAGATGATCGTCGTTTGGTTGTCGATGCATTTGCACGCTATCGGATTGCCGATGTGAACCGTTTCCGTGAAGCGGTTGGTACAGGCGGTATTCTAACTGCGGAAAGCCGTCTGGATGGTATTATGCGTAACGAGTTGCGTGAAATTCTAGGTACGGTTTCATCTAACGAAATCCTAAGCTCTGATCGTGCATTGTTGATGCAACAAATCCTTGCAGGTGCACGGGCCAAAGCGTTGGAAATCGGTTTGGACGTTGTTGATGTGCGTTTGAAGCGTACAGATCTGCCGCGTCAAAACTTGGATGCCACCTTCGCACGGATGCGGGCAGAGCGTGAACGCGAGGCCGCAGACGAAATCGCCCGCGGTAATGAGGCGGCGCAACGTGTTCGTGCACAGGCTGACAGAACGCAGGTTGAAATCGTGTCCGAAGCTAACCGTGAAGCGGAAATTATCCGTGGTGAAGCGGACGCGACACGTAACGCAATCTTTGCCGAAGCCTACGGCGCCGATCCAGAATTCTTTGATTTCTATCGGTCGTTGAATGCCTATCGCACTGCCTTGCAGGGTAATAATTCAACCATGATCATGGCGCCTGATAGCGAATTCTTTAACTATCTGAAGTCGGATCAACCGAACAAATGATGACAGAATTGTTGTGGGCCCTTGGGCTTGTGATGGTGATTGAGGGGCTGGCCTATGTGCTGGCCCCTAATCTTATTTTTGAAATGCTAAAAGTGCTGTCGCAATATTCGATTCAGAATCGACGCATGGTTGGTGCGATCATTGCGTTGATTGGGGCGCTGATCCTTTGGGCAATGCGCTAATTTTCGCCTACACGTGACTTCACATTCTGCTGAACTAGTGTTTCAATATCTGGAAAGTTGCCGAGCCAAGGCACATCTTATTCCCCAGCCATCACTGGCGTAAGTATCAATTGAGGAGTTCAGAATATGCAGATTACCTCCAAGGCGATTGCGCAAACGCGCCCTGCGTTTTCACGCGCGAGCCTGTCGTTCACGTTTCTTGCCTTTGTTGCACTGCTGTGGATGCAAACCCTTGCGGCTGCCGCACGGGGTGCCCCTGCGACCTTTGCCGATCTCGTTGAACAGGTTGGTGGCGCGGTTGTGAACATTACCACAACGACGAAAATGGCAACGCCCATTGGTCCCCAAGGGATTGTGCCAGAAGGCAGCCCGTTTGAAGATTTGTTCCGTGGCCCCAACAACGGACAACGCGGACCGCGCAGCGCCTCTGCATTGGGTGCTGGTTTTGTGATCAGCGAAGATGGCTATGTCGTCACAAATAACCACGTGATTGCGGGTGCGGATGAGATCGAAGTTGAATTCATCAATGGCGATATTTTCCCAGCAAAAATTGTTGGAACAGACGCAAACATCGACATCGCGGTGTTAAAGATTGATGCGGATAATCCCTTTGAATACGTCGCATTTGGCAATAGTGATGTGGCGCGTGTTGGGGATTGGGTCATGGCCATGGGCAACCCGCTTGGTCAGGGGTTCTCTGTGTCTGCGGGGATCATTTCGGCGCGCAATCGCGAATTGTCGGGGCCCTATGATGACTATATCCAAACCGATGCTGCGATTAACCGCGGTAATTCGGGCGGCCCACTGTTCAATATGGATGGCGAAGTGATCGGTGTGAATACGGCGATTATTTCACCTTCGGGTGGCTCAATCGGTCTTGGGTTTTCGATGGCCTCAAACACCGTTGATCCTGTTGTAAAGCAATTGAAAGAATACGGCGAAGTGCGCCGTGGTTGGTTGGGTGTAAACATTGGTAGTGTGAACGATGAAATGGCCAAAGCCTTGGGGTTGGATGAACCAACGGGTGCCATCATTCGTGATGTATTTGACGGTCCAGCCAAGGACGCGGGGCTAAAAACCATGGACGTCATTGTGATGTTTGATGGGAAAGAGGTCGCAGACTCTGGCGCATTGGTGCGCATTGTGGGCGGCACACCCGTGGGAGCGACCGTCAAAACGATTGTGTTGCGTGATGGCAAACGGATGAGCATTGATGTGGTCCTTGGCCAACGTCCTGAACCAAATGCATTGGCCCAAGGTGACAAACCTGCGGAACCAGAGCAGCAGGGATTGTTGGGTATGCAACTTTCTGAAATCACGCCTGACATGCGCAGCGATATGAACCTATCCGATGAGGTCACAGGAGTCCTGTTGCTGTCGGTCGAGGCAGATAGCCTTGCTGCTGCCTCGGGTTTGGCAGCAGGAGATGTGATCACCGATGCGGCGCAAAATCCAGTGGAAGAGATCGCAGATCTGGTTGAACAGGTGGAAAATGCTACGGATGCGGGACGTGAATCTCTGTTACTATTAGTGCGGCGCGATGGAGAGCCGCGCTTTGTCGTGTTGAAATTAAATTGATTTGATAGGGGGCCATATCGGCCCCCTAAATTTATCACTGATCAATTACAACCAATCCTAATTCCTGGGCAGCTGCTTTCGTATCTGTTGCGCTTGAGACCCCCCTAAAAGTTTGAAAATTCAAAATGGCGCGTCGCGTGGACATGTCCATCGATCCCGTAATTGTGGATGAAAATAATTCACATGCCTGAAATGCCCGCTGCAGGGATGTAATAAATTCGGGTGTCATGTCTTCGGGGCAAACGGTGTCGATTTTGGTAACAGAACGCGGCTTGGTAATGATCTGTGTCCGCGTGGTTTCATATTGCGCGGGCGACACCAACTGTCCTGCGGTGTTGCGTTTTTTGGGTTGGAACAAACGTGTCTCAAGCAGTGTTGAAATTTCAGCAGGTGTGATTTTTCGAAGTAGCATTGATCGCTTGATCGACGGGCAATCTCATCCACAGCGGTCGTGTTGCAGGCGGATAACCCTGTGATGCACAGCGTTCCTATGACCAAAAGTTGATTCACTCACCATGTTCCAAAATGCCAAGGCGCCTTGTTCAGAACGTTCTTTCACGTCGGGTTTCAAGGAAAAACTGATCAATCAGGTAATAAAAGGTCGCAAATCACTCTAGCATCAGGGATTTACTGGCACTAAATAGCAAGAAACTTAGGAATCGGAGAACGAGAAAATGGCAAAAATCACCTACGTCGAGCATAACGGAACCGAGCATGTTGTTGAGGTTGCCAATGGTCTAACTGTGATGGAAGGCGCACGCGACAATAACATCCCTGGTATTGATGCAGATTGTGGTGGTGCATGCGCATGTTCAACATGTCACGTGTATGTGGACGCAGATTGGGTTGCAAGAATTCCTGCCAAGCAAGACATGGAAGAAGACATGCTTGATTTCGCGTTTGAACCTGATGCACAGCGTTCACGCCTAACTTGCCAAATCCGCGTTACGGACGACCTAGACGGTCTGCGCGTCACAATGCCAGAAAAGCAAATCTAAATACTTAGATCGGGTGGGTATTAGAGGGCGCGCCAGCCAATGTCGCGCCGGTAAAATCCACCCTCCCAATCGACCTTATCCAATTCTAAATAGGCGCGTTCCTGCGCATCTTTCAAAGTGTCACCACGCGCGGTGATGCTCAGGACGCGCCCACCATTGGCCAATGTATTGCCGCCATCGGCCTTTGTGCCTGCATGGAAACATTTGTGAAAACTATCGTCCGCCAAGGTTTCTAGGCCCCCAATAACGTTGCCCTTTTCATAGGATCCCGGATAACCGTTTGCGGCCATTACGACGGTCATCGCGTGGTCATCCGCCCAGTTCACCTGGACCGCGTCCAAACGCCCTTCAGCTGTGGCCAACATCAGATCAAGCGCCTGTGCACCAAGGCGCATCATCAGCACCTGACATTCAGGGTCCCCAAAGCGGACATTGTATTCAACCAAGCGGGGTTGACCGTCTTTGATCATCAAACCTGCGTATAGCACACCTTGGTAGGGTGTTCCGCGGCGTTCCATTTCGGCAACGGTGGGACGCACGATTTCGTTTAATGCGCGTTCTGCAATTTCATCCGTCAAAACGGGCGCAGGGGAATAGGCCCCCATGCCGCCTGTGTTGGGGCCTGTGTCGCCTTCGCCTACGCGTTTGTGGTCTTGGGCTGTTCCAACGGGCAGCACGTTTTTTCCATCACATAGGATGAAATATGACGCCTCTTCGCCTTCCATGAATTCCTCGATAACCACTTCGGCACCTGCGCCACCAAATGTGCCCGAAAACATATCATCAATCGCGCTCAGGGCTGTTTCCAAATCCATGGCTACGATCACGCCCTTGCCTGCGGCCAAACCATCGGCCTTAACCACAATGGGTGCACCCTGTTCGCGCACATAGGCCTTGGCGCTTTCCGCGTCATGGAAATGTCCGTAGGCCGCAGTTGGTGCGTTCGCCGCATCACAGATTTCTTTGGTAAAGCTTTTTGACGCTTCTAGTCGGGCCGCCGCTTTTGATGGGCCAAATGTCAACACGCCTGCATCGCGCAGATCATCTGCAACCCCAATGGCCAAGGGCGCCTCTGGACCAATGATCACGAATGAAATGTCGTTTTCCCGAACAAAGGACAGGACATCCGCGCTGTTCTCAGGGTTTAGCGCCACACATGTGGCATGTGCGGCAATCCCGGCATTACCAGGCGCGGCATATAGGGTATCACATTTTGGGTTTTGTTTCACGGCCCAGGCCAATGCATGCTCACGTCCGCCGCTGCCCAAAATCAGGATGTTCATCGTAATACTCCACTTGGCCTTTTGTTGCGCGCGTTCTAAGCTGTGAATGAGAAAAGTACAAGCGAGGCAGAATGTCCGACCTGATCGATGATCCACGCATGGGTGCAAACGATCCTGAATTTTCGGTAACCGAAATTTCAGGCGCGATTAAGCGCGTGGTCGAAGGCGAATTTTCAAACGTTCGGATACGGGGTGAGGTTGGGCGCGTCTCCTTTCCGCGTTCGGGTCATGTTTACTTGGATCTTAAGGATGACAAATCGGTATTATCCGCGGTGATCTGGAAAGGGGTGGCAAGCCGCCTAAGCGTTCCACCAGAAGAGGGGATGGAGGTTGTTGCCTCGGGACGGATCACAACATTTGGTGGGCAGTCGAAATATCAGCTGGTGATTGATGATATAAAACCTGCGGGCGTGGGTGCCCTCATGGCGATGTTGGAAAAACGCAAAGCGGCATTGGCGGCAGAAGGTTTGTTTGATGCATCACGCAAACGTCCATTGCCTTATCTGCCAGAGGTGATCGGCGTTGTCACATCCCCCTCGGGTGCGGTTATTCGGGATATTTTGCATCGTCTGCGCGATCGTTTTCCGCGTCGTGTTTTGGTTTGGCCTGTTGCTGTGCAAGGTGACAAATGCGCCCCCGAAGTGGCCCGTGCCATCGCTGGCTTTAACGAAATGACGCCAGGTGGCACATTGACCCGTCCCGACGTGTTGATCGTCGCGCGAGGCGGTGGATCGCTTGAGGATTTATGGGGCTTTAATGAAGAGGTTGTGGCGCGTGCTGCTGCAGCTTCGGACATTCCTTTGATTTCCGCAGTGGGGCATGAAACGGATACAACCCTGATTGATTTTGTGTCTGATAAACGTGCGCCAACCCCAACGGCGGCGGCAGAATTGGCCGTCCCTGTGCGTCATGAAATATTGGCATGGGTGGATCAACAGGGTGCGCGATTAACCCATGCGCTTAGTCAATCTTTGGGCCAGCGTTCGCAACGTGTGCGCGATCTTTCCCGCGCCATGCCACGGGTTGAGGCATTGTTGGACAGCCCCCGCCAACGTTTGGATTTTTGGGGAGATCGGTTGCCCGCCGCGCTGCGCCACCTCGTGCAGCGGCGTAAAACATTTTTGGTTGAGCGTGTCGGCACATTGCGCCCATCATTGTTGCGCACCCGTATTGAGAGCGAAGCACGGCGTTTAGGTTCACTCGGACCCCGTTTGGCCCCCGCCTTGTCCCGCGGCGTGGGCCAAGATCGGAACCGTTTTGAAACGCTGAACACACGTCTGCGGGTCGATGTTTTAGAACGCGACATTCAACAAAAGAAACGTGCGTTTTCAGATGTCTCGCGACGGTTTTCGCAGATTGCAACAAGTGAGGTTGCCGCGTGGCGCGAACGATTGGATGCGCTGGATCGATTGCGCGAAACCTTGGGGTATAAGGAAACGCTGCGTCGTGGATATGCGGTTGTGCGAGATGGTGGTCAGGTGATCACCACCAAATCAGACGCATCAAAGGCGGCGCATTTGGAAATCGAATTCAAGGATGGGCGCATGTCGCTCACGCGCGGTGCTACCGCTGCGAAAGCCAAGAAATCGCCCTCATCTGACGATCAGGGAACCTTGTTTTAAACGCCGACTTCTGGGCCTGTGCAGGTCATCTCGCGGGTGGTGGGGCGCATGTATTGCACGCTGCCATCAAAACCCTGATCCCCATAAAATTGTGCAACAACCCCATCTGTTGTGCGCACCATGCGCCAGCATTGGGGTTTGTTGTCGACTTCACCGTAATAAGAATAGGAAAAACACACTAAACCATTCCATTCAAAATATTCGCCAAACACGCATTTTTGCCCATCAAAGGCCCATTCAACCTGTCGATCTGGTAAATACCGTTCGGTTCCAACCAACCCCTGCGGACTGTAAAAATCAAACGTCCGCCCTGTTGCGTGACGTTCAAATTCATCAATGCTCATCTCGGTTTCAGAGGTTGCTGAAGTGGCGATCAAGAATGGAATTAGGGTTAGGTATTTCATACCCCAAAATTAGCAGGAATTTCACCAAGGGAAACTTTTATTCGCAAACCGAACGTTTCTGGGCAGAGGTGTGTCGTTTTTAGTCTCGCCCTATCATGGGCATGAGCAGTAAACAGAGGCAAACCACAGGGGAAGAGTCTCATGGCACTAGATGATCGCAAAGGTGTTTGGAAGTCTGGCAAAGGCAAAGGCCGTCACACACCAAAAGGGCGTCAATATGAGGATCAGGCCCTGATCGATGTTCAGGCGTTGTTGGGGGATGCCGAACGTCGCTCGGATTTGTTGATCGAGTTTTTGCATCTTATTCAGGATGAATATGGGCATCTGTCGGCTGCACATCTGCGTGCTTTGGCCGAAGAATTAAAACTGTCCCAAGCAGAAGTGTACGAAGTGGCCACATTCTATGCCCATTTTGACGTGGTGAAGGAGGATGAAACACCTCCACCTGCGCTGACCATTCGTGTGTGTGATTCATTGTCTTGTGAATTGGCAGGGGCCGAACAATTGCAAAAGGCACTTGAAGATGGCTTGGAGCCGTCGCAGGTGCGCGTTCTGCGTGCACCCTGCATGGGGCGCTGTGATACCGCACCCGTATTGGAAATTGGACATAAGCATATTGATCTTGCCACACCAGAAAAGGTGGACGCGGTTATTGCTGCTGGCGATTATCACGCGGAAATCCCCGATTACGAAACGCTGGATGCCTATGTCGCAAATGGTGGATATGAAACGCTGAAATCATTGCGGGCTGGCGGTGATTGGGAAGCGGTGCAGGACAAAGTTCTGTCTGCTGGTCTGCGTGGTTTGGGCGGCGCGGGTTTCCCATCGGGTAAAAAATGGGGTTTTGTGCGCGCCAATGCCGGCCCACGGTATCTGGCCGTGAACGGGGACGAAGGCGAGCCCGGCACCTTCAAAGACCGCTATTATCTGGAACGTACACCGCATTTGTTCCTAGAGGGTATGTTGATCGCCGCATGGGCGGTCGAGGCGGAAAAAGCATTCATTTATATGCGAGATGAATATCCGGCCGTTCTGCATATATTGCGTACTGAAATTGCGGCATTGGAACAGGCGGGTCTTGTTGCGCCGGGTTATATTGATCTGCGCCGTGGGGCTGGGGCCTATATCTGCGGTGAAGAAAGCGCGATGATCGAGTCTATCGAGGGCAAGCGCGGTCTGCCACGTCATCGTCCCCCGTTTGTTGCTCAGGTCGGCATCTTTGATCGTCCAACATTGGTGCATAATATCGAAACACTGCATTGGGTGGCGCGGATTTGTCGTGAAGGCCCCGAAATTCTGAACTCCGTTGAAAAGAATGGCCGCACAGGTTTGCGCAGCTATTCGGTGTCAGGTAGGGTGAAAAACCCAGGTGTACATCTGTTGCCAGCAGGCTCCACCATTATGGATATTATTGAGGCCGCAGGCGGCATGGCCGAGGGACATGAATTCAAGGCCTATCAACCGGGTGGGCCATCTTCTGGATTGCTCCCTGCATCTATCAACGATGTGCCATTGGATTTTGACACGCTTCAACCGCTGGGCACCTTTATCGGCTCCGCTGCCGTTGTGGTGTTGTCCCAGCATGATCGCGCACGTGACGCTGCGCTAAACATGTTGCGCTTTTTTGAGGATGAAAGCTGTGGTCAATGTACGCCGTGCCGCGTGGGCTGTGAAAAGGCCGTTAAATTGATGCAGGCTGACAGTTGGGATCAACCGTTGTTGGAAGAACTTTGTGGAGCAATGGCCGATGCCTCGATTTGTGGCCTTGGACAGGCTGCACCAAATCCGATCAAATTGGTCATGAAGCATTTTAGCGACGAAATTTAACCGTTGCACCACGCTACGACCTTGTGAGTATTGCATAAAAGCCTGTTCAGGGGCTTTAATCCTGTGTGGATTGCGATTAGGTGGGATGTAAGCTCACTTTTGGAGGTAGCATGGCGTTTTTCTCAAAGCTTAAGGAACGTTTGTTTCGCTCGTCATCCAAGCTGGATGAAGGTCTTGACGCGATTGTGGAAGATGGCGGAGAGGAAGAGGTTCTGGAAACGCCAGTCGAAGAAGTGCTTGTCCCCGATCCAGTTTTAGAAGAACCCTCTCCAGAGCGAGAGCCAGAGCCAGTTGTTGCTACGCAACCTGCGCCAACACCCACGCCGAAAGAGGCCACGCCGCCCAAGCAAGGTTTGATGGGGCGCTTGCTTGGCCGATCCAAGCCTACAGTCGTGCGTCGCACCTTGGATGACGATATGTTGGAACAGTTGGAAGAGTTGCTTATCCAATCAGATATGGGCGTGGATACAGCGTTACGTGTCACGGCCAACATGGCGCAAGGGCGGATTGGCACGAAACTTTCGAGTGATGAGATTAAACAGCTGCTTGCAGCTGAAATCACACGCATCATGGAACATGTGGCCAAGCCCATGCCACTTTATCCCACCAAGCCACAGGTGGTTTTGGTAGTTGGCGTGAACGGGTCAGGCAAAACCACAACCATCGGCAAGTTAGCGAGCCAGTTTAAGGCGGCAGGCAAATCCGTGGTGATTGCTGCGGGGGACACATTCCGCGCGGCTGCGGTCGAACAATTGCAGGTTTGGGGCGACCGAGCAGGGGTTCCTGTTCTGACCGCACCCGAAGGATCGGACCCCGCATCGCTGGCCTTTGATGCGATGACCAAGGCCCAAGAAGAAGGTGCGGATCTGTTAATGATCGACACCGCAGGACGCCTGCAAAATCGCCAAGATTTGATGGAAGAATTGGCCAAAATCGTGCGCGTTATTCGTAAAAAAGATCCCGATGCCCCGCACAACACGCTGTTGGTGTTGGATGCAACCACTGGGCAGAATGCCCTGTCACAGGTTGATACGTTTAAAAAACTTGCCGATGTTTCGGGTTTGGTAATGACAAAACTAGACGGCACGGCCAAGGGGGGGGTTTTGGTGGCGCTGGCGGATAAATTTGGCCTGCCCATCCATGCGATTGGGGTTGGTGAACAGCTTGATGATCTGGCCCCCTTTGATCCAGAAGATTTTGCAAAAGCTTTAACGGGTCTGGAATAACCATATATGGCTGAGTGGGTCTACGCGGTTGAGGGGACGGAAACAGGGCACTCAATCGCCTTGGTGCTCGCTCTATTGGCGGCGTTCCTGCATGCGGTTTTTGGGGCCTTGCAAAAGGGGCGTCATGATCCGTGGTTGTCGCGCGGTGCGATGGATTTTGGCTATGCAACCATCATGCTGCCTGTTGCTATCCTATTGGTCCCTGTACCTGAACCCGCGTTATGGCCCATTTTGTTCGGGGCTTGGGTCATCCACACGCTTTATAAGGTGTTGCAAGGATACGCCTATGTGAAAGGCGCCTACACGGTTGTGTATCCCGTTGTGCGCGGAACAGGGCCGCTCTTCACCGTCTTTGGGGCATATTTGATTTTCGGCGAAACCTTTAGCGCGATCCAGTGGATGGGTGTTGTTGTCCTGCTCTGCGGTATTTTTGGGTTGGCCGCCTATAATTTTGTATTTTTGGAATCAAATCGTGAAACATTTGGACCTGCCTTGGTGTTTGCCATCGCAACAGGTTTTTTTGTGGCACTATATACGACATATGATGCCTATGGAATTCGCGCAGCTGAGAACCCATTTACATTTCTAGTTTGGTTTTTTGTGGTGGATGGCGTGACCTTTCCCGTAGTTGCAGCAATCAGGTGGCGGGGGATGCAGGATCGTGCCTCACTTGGCCCCCTGGTTCTGCGTGGCTATATCGGTGGTTTTGTCGCAATCCTTAGTTTTGGCTCAATCATGTTGGCCACACGTCTGGACAAAGTCGGCGAAGCCGCCATATTGCGGGAAACATCCGTGGTCTTTGCGGCGCTGATTGGGTGGTTGGTCCTAAAGGAAAAGGTGGGCCCGCGCAGGATTATGTTGATGTGGTTAATTGCGCTGGGCGCAGTGATTGTGGAATTAGGTGGATAAGATGAGCGAGCAGAAGCAAAACAATCAAATGCTGAAAACGATTTTAGAAACGCTGCCCGTGGCTGTTTTCTTTTTGACTTACATCTTTTTCAAAAACGAAGTTGTTGTATTTGCGGGCCAGGAATATACGGGCTTTGTCCTTGCCACGGCGATTTTTGTCCCCTTCCTCTGCGTCTCAACGGTGATCGGATGGCGACTGTTTGGCGAGGTGTCCAAGGTTCAATTGCTGACACTGGTTCTGGTGCTGATTTTTGGTGGTTTGACGATTTTCCTGAATGACGAAAGCTTTTTCAAGATGAAACCAACCTTGGTTTATGTCTTGTTTGGGGGGGCAATTGCGGTTGGGTTGGTGCAAGGCAAATCCTATCTTCAATCCATATTGGGCAGTTCGGTTCCCATGAAGGATGAGGGGTGGATGATCATCTCGCGTCGCATCATGATCTTTTTCTTTTCATTGGCGATCTTGAATGAAATCATTTGGCGCACGCAATCATCCGAGGTTTGGGTTTATTTCAAAACCTTTGGGCTGACATTTGCGCTCTTGGTCTTCTTGGCAACACAATACAAAGTTCTGCAACAATACGGTGAATTTGACGAAGACAAGGATTAACGCATCCCATCCATTCTCAGGATGATCAGTTGCGATTGACCATCTGATTTGGTTGGGGTATTGAGTGCTCGTGGCGATTTGTTACCGGATTGCGGGCCACGTAAAATAAACCGCTAAAAGGTCAGGAAGAGAGAGCCCCCTTTCCCTTGGCCGAGTGGAAGGGGTTTTTTATTGGCGAAATGCCACAGAGAACAAGATGAGCGATACATTCAAACCACGCACAAAAATGGTCCATGGCGGAACCCGTCGGTCACAATATAACGAAGTCAGCGAAGCGATATTTCTGACGCAAGGGTTTGTTTACGAGACAGCGGACGATGCCCAAGCGCGCTTTATTCAGGCAGGTGATGATGAGTTCATCTATGCCCGTTATGGCAATCCGACTGTTGCCATGTTTGAAGATCGGATTGCGGCCCTAGAAGATGCAGAAGATGCCTTTGCCACTGCATCGGGCATGGCGGCCGTCAACGGCGCGTTAATGTCTTTGGTGTCCGCGGGGGATCACGTTGTTGCCTCTCGGGCGCTCTTTGGATCATGTCTGTACATTCTAGAAGAGATCATGCCGCGCATGGGCGTGAACGTCACGTTTGTGGATGGTAACAATATGGATGCATGGCGCACCGCCGTGACGCCCGATACAAAAATTGTGTTTTTTGAAACAATCTCAAACCCTACGCTTGAGGTTATTGACATCGCGGCAGTTTCGGAAATTGCGCATGCCAATGACGCGCTGGTGATCATTGATAACGTCTTTGCAACGCCTGTATTTTCGAACGCGATTGCGCTTGGCGCGGATTTGGTGGTGTATTCTGCGACAAAACATATCGATGGTCAGGGCCGTACCTTGGGCGGTGTCATTTTGGGGCGAAAGGATATGATCCGCGGACCAATTGAAACCTATATGAAGCACACTGGCGGTTCTATGAGTCCGTTTACAGCGTGGGTCATGCTAAAGGGCTTAGAAACCATCGAATTGCGCGTGCGTGCCCAAGCCTCAACGGCGCAGTTTCTGGCAGAAAAATTAAGTGGGCATGAAAATTTATCTCGGGTGATTTATCCAAATCACCCGTCGCATGAAAAATATGACCTAGTGCAGCAGCAAATGGGCAGCGGTGGGACCGTATTCGCAATTGAAATTAAGGGTGGGCAAGAGGCCAGCTTTACATTTCTAAATCGCCTGCAAATTGCCGTGATTTCGAATAATTTGGGGGATGCAAAATCAATTGCAACACACCCAGCGACGACAACACACCAACGCCTGCCTGATGATCAAAAGGCCGCTTTGGGGATCACGGATGGCCTAATCCGCTTCTCTGTCGGGTTAGAAGATCAAGAGGATCTGTTGGCTGATATTCTGGCGGCTTTGGGTTAATTTTAAACCTGTCGCTTTTCAGATTGAGAAAAGCGTTACTGGAAACTTTCTGATCTGCGCCCTACAATAAGAACATAAGAAAGTTTTGGAGTTCGCCATGAACATTCATAGTCGCGATGTAGATAAAGAGATCGAACGCAGTGAGGCGCAGGCCGCATTGGACGTTTTGCGCAGCTTTATCGCAGAAAAGGGTGCGGATGCATTGGATGGCCCGCATTTGACCGCGTTGCGTGGTTTACTACCCGCAGCTTACCCAGAACTTTCGCGCGAATTCCCAGATAACTTTTTGGTGGATGCTGCGTATCGCGATACCTTGCCAGATCTGCAAAATGGTCCTAGCTCGTTGATCCGTGGGGAAAACCGTGTCATTCAACACGTCGGCATTTCAAACTTCCGCCTGCCGATCAGTTTCGCGACCAAGCCGGGTGGTGCTATAATGCTTGAAACCTCAGTAACGGGCACTGTCAGCCTGGAAGCTGATAAAAAGGGCATCAACATGTCACGCATCATGCGCAGCTTTTATAAGCACGCAGACGAGCGGTTTAGTTTTGATGTCGTATCGGCCGTTTTAGACGATTATAAATCTGATTTGGAAAGCTTTGATGCGCGGATTGCGTTACGGTTTTCATATCCAGTTAAGGTACATAGCCTGCGTTCGAGCCTATCTGGGTATCAGTATTACGACATCACACTGGAATTGGTGGAGCACGAAGGCGTGCGTCATAAGATGATGCATCTTGATTATGTTTATAGTTCAACGTGTCCCTGTTCACTGGAGCTGTCTGAACATGCGCGCCAATCGCGTGGGCAGTTGGCAACACCGCATTCACAGCGTTCGGTGGCGCGCATTTCTCTTAAATTTGAACAGGGCGAAAAGCTTTGGTTCGAGGATGTGATTGATATGTGCCGCCGCGCGGTCCCGACCGAGACCCAAGTTATGGTTAAGCGCGAAGATGAACAGGCATTTGCGGAATTGAACGCAGCAAATCCAATTTTTGTCGAGGATGCTGCACGCCTGTTTGCAGAACAACTGAGCGCGGATGCACGCATTTCAGATTACCGTGTCGCGGCTAGCCATCAAGAAAGCCTGCACAGCCATGATGCCGTGTCCGTCTTGACCAATGGATCCACATTTGCATCGAATTCCATTGATCCGCGCTTCTTTGAATCCTTAATCCACCGCGGATAAACACGCTTGACTTTGGTGTGATTGAACGCCAACGGTTTTGTCATGTTTGATATTCGACCCATCGGATACGTGATCGGGATCATTGTGGCGTTTCTTGGCGTGATGATGATTTTCCCAATGATTTTGGATTTTGCGGATGGAAACCCGCATTGGCGCGTATTTGCCCAGGCGGGGGCGATTACAACGCTATCGGGATTGTTTGTTTCGATGTCGTGTTCGAATGGCAAATCCCAAGGACTTGAGCTGCAAAAGACATTTCTGCTTACGACAGGCGTTTGGGTGGTATTGCCGATTTTTGCGGCCCTGCCATTTTTAATGGGGGCAACACAGTCTTCTGTTGTCGATGCGGTTTTCGAGGCGACCTCGGGCCTGACAACGACGGGATCAACCGTGATCAGTGGTTTGGATGATTTGCCGCGTGGTTTACTCTTATGGCGCGGGCTACTGAATTGGTTAGGCGGCATTGGGATCATCGTTGTTGCGATGGTTTTTTTGCCTGAGTTGCGCGTTGGTGGCATGCAGATTTTCCGCGCGGAGTCCTTTGACACAATGGGGAAGATTTTACCGCGTGCCACGCAAATTTCAGGGCAAATTTCGATCATCTATATTGGTCTGACGATCGCCTGTTTCCTAAGTTATATCATTGCCGATATGTCGGGATTTGATGCGCTTATCCACGCCCTGACGACCGTGGCAACAGGTGGGTTTTCGTCCCATGATGCATCATTCGCCGCAATGTCGGGGCCTGCGGAATATGTGGCATCACTTTATATGGTTTTAGCTGCCTTGCCATTTGTACGCTTCGTCCAGCTTTTAAATGGCAGTGCGCGGCCCATCTTTACCGATGAACAAATCCGCGGGTTTGTGGCGACATTGGCAGTGATTATCGCATTCAGCACGGTTTACCTGATCTATTCGCAGAACTTTGTAATCGAACAGGCGTTTCGTCAGGCCCTATTCAATATCATCTCGATCATGAGTGGGACGGGTTACGCATCTGCTGATTACATGTTGTGGGGCGCGCCCATGGTGGCGGTATTCTTCTTCATTGGATTGATTGGTGGTTGCGCGGGATCAACCGCGTGTTCGGTAAAAATCTTTCGCTATCAAATTATGCTTTCGGCCATGTCAACGCAACTGCGCCGCATCCAATCCCCAAACAGCGTGCATGTTCCGCATTTCCAAGATCGTCCAATTTCGCAGGACGTCATGGACTCGGTCATGGTGTTCTTTGTGATGTTTTTTATCTCACTTGGGGCATTGGCGTTTTTGTTGGGGTTGACGGGCTTGGATTTCATTACGGCGCTGTCGGGTGCGGCGACAGCGATCGGAAATATCGGCCCAGGCCTTGGGCCAGAAATTGGCCCAACAGGGAATTTTGAAAACCTAAATAGCGCGGCCAAAGGATTGCTGATCTTTGGCATGATTTTAGGCCGGCTAGAACTTATGGCCGTTTTTGTGTTGTTTACGCGCCGATTTTGGCAGGCCGCTTAATCAATCCAACATTCAATCGGTGTTAGGATGTTTTGCGCCGATGCGATCAAGGCCACGTCATCCAACCGGTTGGTTTTGCCTGTCCGGAACCGTAGTCCTGCGGATTGCATCATGCTCGCCAATGCATCAGTGGCAGCCGCAAAGTTCACATTGTTGGGCAAAATGCGGCCAGTGTCATCTCGGCTCACCAATATACCAGTTAGGTTTCCTGATTGATCCAAAACAGCCCCACCCAAATCACCAGGCTCTGCCAAAAAATCCAAACGGAATTTTTCTGCGTTCCCCGATAGATCGGTTGTTTCCATCACCGTTGCCTGGGTCACAGAGGCCAAGCCGAGGCGTCCGCCGTAGGGGTAGCTCGACAAA
Source organism: Paracoccaceae bacterium (assembly GCA_017852835.1). Classification (GTDB taxonomy): domain Bacteria; phylum Pseudomonadota; class Alphaproteobacteria; order Rhodobacterales; family Rhodobacteraceae; genus HIMB11. The sequence continues at coordinate 29,107 of JAFMKS010000010.1, read as the reverse complement.
AAGGTTTTGTCGCCCTTACGCACTGCGTCACCCAATTTCGCATAAGAGATGGGGTTAAATTCAGATTTAGGGGACAGCAATCCCGCGCCCGTTTCAGAACGCGCGATAATCTCGGCATCATAGGTGCCGCCAATGGTCAGAGCGCTACAGTTTTCAAGGTTGCTGGTGTCGGTCATTGCGTGGCCCTGATCCGAAACGAACACCGCACTTTTGACAAAGGCTGGTTTGCGGATCGCAACGCCAAACTCCGTTTCAGAATCATTGATTGCAACGCTTAGGCTTGGGTCCAATGTGCCTGGGAATGTTTCAAAGCTTTTGCGCATGTGTGCGACAAGTCTGTCAAATTTTTCCTCGTTTTGATTGGGCCAAATCAATCCAAATCCTTTGATTTCACCACCCTTGTGTGACGCGGTGATAAATGCACGCGTTGATGTTCCTGCACCCGTGATTACGAAACGATCCTTGTTCAGCGATTTTTCGATGTTCATTGGAACGATGGAAAGGGTTGGTAAAACGCCATAGATCGCAGCCAAATCGCCGCGGTTTCCTGCAGCAGAAATCAAAAAGATTTGAGCGGGCGACGATGCATCCTGTGATTTGAAATGGGCCAGCGGTGCTGCATAGGCGTCAAATGCGACGACCTCTTTGGGTAAATCGATGCTGATACCCGCCTCTAAGTCACGGTGTGTTTCAAGGCCCAGACCGGCAAAAATTGCAAAATACTGTGCACGCAACTTTTCCCGCTGCGCGGTGGTCAAAACACCAGTATCTTCATGCCCGTTATCGGTTTGCCATGCTGCCATTGAACGGCGTGTGCCACGACCGAAAGAGGCATCAATCGTGCTGTTATAGTATCCCGCCCATTGCAAATAACGTTGCAGGTCCATCTTTTCGTCAGGGCTGAGCAAGCCTTCGCTCTCACGCGCTTCGCTTAGGGTTTCGTCGGGTACAGTAATACTTTGTTCTGGGCTGGCTTGTTCTGGCGCGGCGCTTTCAGCAGTTTCAACCACCGACACTTGTGTCGCTTCTTCTTGGATGACCTCTGCTTCGAAAGTTTGCGCGGCTGTTACGGCCGCAGGTGCGGGGCCGATTGGGTAAATGCGTTGCCGATAATTTGCACCAGTTGCCAAAAAACTATCCCGCGGGATCGCAGCGCGCGCGCGCAGTTGCGACATGCGCAAATCCGCCTCATCCTCTGGCAGAGGGCCAAGGGTAATGGCATACCAACCTGACCCAATTGAGTGCGCCTGCGTGTCGGGAAATTCTTGGGCATAAATCCGCGCGCGTGTTTCCGCCTCAAGCAGGCTTGGCTGCGCTTCGATTTGGATCCAGCGCATGTCTTGTGCCGCGCTTGCACCTGCAACCAGTGCCATCCACATCGCAACGCATAGACCCAAACAATACTGCATCCCAACCTCTTAAATATGCTCCAATTCCACCTATTTGTCGGTCATACCAAACATTTCGCGGATTTCTAGTTTTATCTTACGAATATTTCCCCACGCCACGATGTCTCGTTTTTGTCTAAATTTTGCGGCCCTTCATTGACCGTCATGGCCGCTTTGCCTATTTAGGGGCAAATCGCGCCGCATGAATAAGGTTTCAACGCTATGACAATTGAAAAACCTAAATCTTTTCAAGAAATTATTCTAAGATTGCAAAATTACTGGGCGGCCAAGGGATGCGCCGTTTTGCAACCTTATGATATGGAAGTCGGCGCGGGTACGTTTCACCCTGCGACAACCTTGCGCGCTTTGGGCACAAAATCATGGGCGGCTGCCTATGTTCAGCCCTCTCGTCGGCCAACCGATGGGCGTTATGGGGAAAATCCGAACCGTCTGCAGCATTATTACCAATATCAAGTTTTGATCAAACCAAGCCCCCCTGATTTGCAGGATCTATATCTGGGGTCGCTTGAGGCGATTGGGATCGATATGGCGCTGCATGACATCCGTTTTGTTGAGGATGACTGGGAAAGCCCAACATTGGGTGCCTGGGGCCTTGGCTGGGAAGTGTGGTGTGACGGCATGGAAGTCAGCCAATTCACCTATTTCCAACAGGTCGGTGGGCATGATTGCCACCCAGTATCTGGTGAATTGACCTATGGTTTGGAACGCTTGGCCATGTATGTTTTGGGCGTTGATCACGTTATGGATATGCCATTTAACGATCCTGACGCGCCCATCGCGCTGAAATATGGTGATGTGTTTAAACAAACAGAACAGGAATACGCGCGCTGGAATTTCGATGTAGCAAACACGGAAGTTTTGCTGCGTCATTTCGAAGAGGCGGAAGCGGAGTGTCAGGCAATTCTGGATCAGGAACACATCGATCCCAAAACATCCAAACGTATCATCATGGCGCATCCCGCATATGATCAATGCATTAAGGCAAGCCACATCTTTAACCTGTTGGATGCACGGGGTGTGATTTCAGTAACCGAACGACAGGCCTATATCGGGCGCGTACGCAGTTTGGCGAAAAAATGTGCTGATGCCTTTGTTCTGACCGAAGCTGGGGGATACACAGCATGAACGGACGTTTCATTGTTTCCGTGATTGTGATCTGTGCCGCCCTTGCAGGTGCGGCGATGTTTTATTTGCAAATCTACGGGTTTTATGACGACGTAAGCGAAACGGATAACCGCGTTGTTCTGACCTCTGTGGTCACGGGCGCGCCAGAGGAAATTCCTGTATCATCGCTCAGCGCGATTGATGCGGATAGTTCGCCCATTCGCTATCGCGCGTGTTTTCAAACCGATCAATCCATTGGAATGTTAACCGAAAGTTTTGAGCTGCATCCAAAGGCCGAACCACGGGTCGCCCCAGGTTGGTTTGAGTGCTTTGAAGCGGAACAAATTGGAAATGACCTCGCAAACGGAAATGCGGTGGCATTCTGGGGGCAACGTAATATCGAATACGGGATCGACCGAGTTGTTGCAATTTATGCTGATGGACGTGGATACGTCTGGCACGAAGTGAACGACTGTGGTGACAAATTATATGACGGATCACCCAAAGATCCAAATTGCCCTGAAAGGGACTAAGTATGCCGAACCTATTGATTGAACTTTTCTCAGAAGAAATCCCTGCGCGCATGCAACGCCGTGCCGCAGAAGATTTGAAAAAATTGATCACAAACGGGATGGTCGATGCAGGGCTGACCTATGCAGGTGCGGCCGCCTTTTCAACACCGCGCCGACTTACACTGGCAGTTGAAGATGTGCTAAGCGAAAGCCCGACGGTGCGTGAAGAGCGTAAAGGTCCGCGTGTGGACGCCCCTGAAAAAGCGATTGAGGGATTTTTGCGCGGTGCAGGGCTAAGCAAAGATCAACTTGAGGTGCGGGACGAAAAAAAAGGACAGGTGTATTTCGCAACCATCGAAAAACCAGGCTGTCCAGCCGCCGATATTATTGCCGAAGTGTTAGAGCATGCCATTCGCAATTTCCCTTGGCCAAAGTCAATGCGCTGGGGGGCAGGGGCCCTGCGATGGGTACGTCCACTGCATTCGATCATTTGCGTGCTAAGCGATGATGTGGATGTCACAGTTGTCCCTGTGAATATTGATGGCATTGAAAGTGGCAACCAAACCATGGGCCATCGGTTCATGTCATCGGGTGCGCCGATTATTGTATCTGGATTTGACGATTATGCGGCAACTCTTAAAAAGGAATACGTTATTCTGGATCCAGAAGAGCGCGCGCAAATGATTTGGCAGGACGCCACGAACATCGCGTTTGCAAGCGGTCTAGACGTCGTCGAGGATGCAGGGTTGTTGGTCGAGGTGTCGGGATTGGTTGAATGGCCCGTGGTGTTGATGGGTGAAATCGACCAAGAATTTTTGGAACTGCCGCCAGAGGTTTTGCAAACATCGATGCGCGAACATCAGAAATTCTTTTCCGTTCGGGATCCTAAATCGGGCAAAATCACCCGCTTTATCACTGTTGCGAACCGTGAAACCGCGGATCAGGGCGCGACCATTCTTGCCGGCAATCAGAAGGTTCTGTCGGCGCGTTTGGCCGATGCGAAATTCTTTTGGGAAAATGATTTGCGCGTCGCGCAGAACGATGGACTAACCGCGTGGACCGCGCGATTGGAAAATGTGACGTTCCACAATAAGTTGGGTAGCCAAAAGGACCGGATTGATCGCATTGTTGACCTTGCGGGTGATCTGTCTATTGCGACATCTGCGGATGCAGGTTTGGCACAACAGGCCGCGGGCATCGCCAAGGCGGATTTGTCCTCGGAGATGGTCTATGAATTCCCTGAATTGCAGGGATTGATGGGCCGCTATTACGCCGAGGCCGCAGGTGTTGAACAGGAGGTTGCCAATGCCTGTGAACAACACTGGCAACCACTGGGACCATCAGACGGTGTCCCGACCGAGCCTGTGTCTGCGACAGTCGCGCTGGCGGATAAATTGGACACGCTGTGTGGATTTTGGGCGATTGAAGAAAAACCAACAGGATCAAAGGATCCATTCGCCTTGCGTCGTGCGGCATTGGGGATCATTCGGTTGGTGTTGGAAAACCAAATCCGACTGCCATTGTTGAAGGCAGCTCTCGAACACATTGCGCGTTTTGCAAATGTCGAAAATGCATCCTCCGTTGCATTCGATTTGTTGGGCTTCCTCCATGACCGACTAAAGGTATATCTGCGTGATCGCGGCATTCGCCATGATGTTATTGACGCCTGCGTGGTGATGGATGGGAATGACGACATCGCGTTACTGGTGAAACGGGCCGAGGCCCTGTCCGAGTTCCTTGCGTCGGAGGATGGCGAAAATTTGGTCCAGGGGTTCCGTCGTGCGAACAATATTCTGACCCAAGCAGAAGAAAAAGACGGCGTTGAATATTCGTTTGGTGCGGACGTCAAATTTGCCGAAACTGATGAAGAGCGCGCCCTATTCGGCGCACTTGAAAAACAGGGGCCGAAAATTGACGCAGCCATGCAGGCAGAGGATTTTGCCGCCGCAATGGGGGCCATGGCAGCCCTGCGCGCGCCCGTTGATGCATTTTTTGAAGCGGTTCAGGTGAATTCAGAGAATGAAATTGTGCGCCGCAATCGTTTGAACTTATTGTCACAGGTGCGCAATACCTGCGCCCGCGTTGCCGATTTAGGACGGATTGAGGCGGCCTAGGCTGCCTCACCCTGCGTCAAACGCAGCTTTTCCTTGATTGATGGTCACACTTCGCTATGCTGCAGCGACACAATTAACGCCGCAGTGCAGCACAATATGCCGACGATTGACCTGATCACACCAACCGCACCCATCGCGACACCAACCCATGGCGGTCGTGCCAAATGCCTGCAACGTCTCGTGCGTTTGGATTTGCCTGTTCCGTCAACTGTTGCCCTATCTTTTGAAATGGTGAAATCCATCGCGGCAGGCCTTAAACCCGATTTGGACGCGATCCTAAATCAGTTTTCGCCTGATGATATTTTATGTGTGCGCCCATCCTCTGAAAGTGCGGATTGGGGTGGACCAAGTGCGATTTTGAACATCGGCATGAACGATGCACGCTATGTCGAACTGTCAGATACATTAGGCCAAGAGGCTGCGGTTGATCTCTATCTGCGGTTTGTTCAATCTTATTCGATCAATGTGGCCCGTTTGGACCCAGACGCATTTGAACATATCGAGGGCCAAGATCAGGCGGCATTGGCCGCGGCACTGCATGCCTATTCTGACGAAACAGGCGAAGAATTCCCGCAGCGTATTTCGGACCAACTGAGAGAAGTTTTGCGTTCAATGTCGCGTGCATGGGAGGGGACAACCGCGCGCCTGCTGCGCGAAGCGAAAGGCGCACCCGCAGATGCAGGTTTGGGTTTGGTTGTGCAAAAAATGGCCTTTGGCATTGGTCAGGGGGAAAGCGGTTCTGGTGTCCTGCAACTGGTGGATGGCAATACAGGCGAAGAGCGCATCATGGGACGCTATGCCCGCCAAAGTCAGGGGCGCGACGCATTGGAACAACATCGTAAGGCATTGTTCCTTGCGCATGATCCGCGCGGCCCCTCACTTCAGGATAGCGAGCCTGAAATTTTCGCAAAATTGGTTGAACAGGCCAAGCTGATGCGACATCGCCTGCGCGAAGAAATGCAGATTGAATTTACGATTCAAAATGGCGAATTGTTCATTTTGGATGGCGTTCGTGTTAATCGTCGTGCGAATGCGGCGATGCGGATTGCGGTTAAACTTGCCGAAGATGGGATCATTCCGCAGCAAGAGGCGCTGATGCGCATTGACCCACGTGCGCTCGGCGAATTGTTGCACAGACAGATCGACCCAGAAGCGAAACGTGATATTTTGGCGGCCGCTGTTGCCGCCAGCCCGGGTGCCGCCAGTGGCAAGATGGTGTTTGATGCCCTAACGGCCCAAGCGCATGCAGCGCGTGGCGAGGCGTGTATTTTGGTGCGTCGGGAAACCAGTCCAGAGGATATCCGTGGCATGCACGCGGCTGCGGGTGTATTGACGGAACGCGGCGGTATGACCAGCCACGCGGCTGTGATTGGGCGGGGTATCGGATTGCCCTGCGTGGTTGGGGCATCGGATATTAAATTTCAACCATCCAAAAAACGCCTGACGACCCCAGACGGTCGCACATTTGCCGAAGGTGATATCATCACCATTGATGGAACGAATGGTCAGGTTTTGGCAGGCCAGCCAAAGATGGTGGAAGCTGCACTGGATGATAGTTTTCAGACATTTATGAAATGGGCGGCCGAAAATTGTGATATTCGCGTGCGCGCAAATGCCGATACACCACAGGACGCGCAGACCGCGCGCAATTTTGATGCGCAGGGCATTGGGCTATGCCGTACGGAACACATGTTCTTTGACGTCGATCGATTGACAGTGATGCGTGAAATGATTTTTGCGGATGCGGCGCATGATCGACGCTCTGTTTTGGATCGTTTGTTGCCGATGCAGCGGGCCGATTTCATCGAATTGTTCCGTATCATGCGGGGGTTACCCGTGTGCATTCGCCTGTTTGATCCGCCCTTACATGAATTTTTGCCAACAGATCGGGCGGGGTTACTGAATCTGGCCGAGGCATTGGATTTGCCCCTGTCCACCGTGACACAGCGGGTCGAATCGATGGGTGAATACAACCCCATGTTGGGCATGCGCGGTGTTCGATTGGGCATCAAAGTGCCAGAGATTTATGAAATGCAGGCGCGCGCGATTTTTGAGGCAACTGTTGAATCTGCCCAAGACGGCGAAACGGTTGTTCCCGAAATCATGATCCCCTTGGTTAGTGCCAAGCGCGAGGTCGAGTTGGTGCGCAATCGCATTGACGCGGTTGCCGCTGCCGTGCGCAATGAACGCGGCACGGATTTCACCTATAAATTGGGGGTCATGGTGGAAACACCGCGCGCGACCCTGCGCGCAGATGATATTGCACAGCATTCGGCATTTTTAAGCTTTGGTACTAACGATTTAACACAAATGACCTATGGATTGTCGCGTGATGATGCGGGCCGCTTTATGTCCGATTATGTGAACCAAGGCGTGTTTCCAGAGGATCCGTTCCACACCCTAGATACCGAAGGGGTAGGGGAATTGTTGCGCATGGGCGTTGATCGTGCGCGACAGGTTGATCCCGAAATTGTTTTGTCGATTTGTGGGGAACATGGCGGTAGCCCTGAATCCATCGCATTTTGTCGTCAGATTGGAATGGATTATGTATCCTGTTCTCCGTTCCGTGTCCCAGTTGCAAAGCTTGCTGCTGCGCAACTTGCCATTGCAAGCAAAACAGGCTAGACACCCGGTCAACAATCGGGGAGTGGCGCAACCATTCGTCATGCATAGAGTGCATGATTAACCAAGGGACATTCGAAAGCGCATATTTTGTGTGACTGAGTGAAATACCAAAATGACACGTTTGATTTCATGTTTTGTGGTGATTTTCGTCCTTGCAACCCATGCCTATGCCGAACGCTCAATTGATCCAATTATGGGTTTGATGCGCCTTGATCAGCAAAAATTTTCTGCCCTTCCTCATGGCGATCTTGGTCCAGTTAATGCCCCCGCGACGGATGCAGGTATTTATTCCAAGGCGTATTTGCGCGGTTTGCCAGTAGCAAAAGGCGGTAAAGAATGGGCCTGTTTAACCGAAGCACTCTATTTTGAAGCGCGTGGTGAAACCGTGAAGGGCCAATTTGCCGTGGGCGAGGTTATCCTAAACCGTGTCAGCAGCCCTTCGTTTCCTGATACCATCTGCGGTGTGATCAATCAGGGTACTGGCCGAAAGTTCGCCTGCCAATTTACCTATACCTGTGATGGACGCGCCGAAGTCATCCGCGAACCAAAGGCCTATGAAATGGTGGGCAAGGTTGCGAAAATGGTGATGGATGGCATGCCGCGCACATTAACGGATGGGGCGACATTTTATCATACCAAGGCCGTGCGCCCACGTTGGGCCCGCGTTTTTGAACGAACTGCATCTATCGGTTTTCATCATTTCTATAAGAAACCAGTTCGTGTTTCGCAAAACTAATTCATACTAGACGCGGCGGTAAAAAAACTGCAAAACCTGTGCGAAGATTGGGCATAGGAGCCAACCCATGAATGATGAAACCAGATTGGCATTTGCCCATCCGCTTGAACGTGCAAAAGCCAGTTCAATTTCAACGCAGTATGACCGTATTTCGTTACGCGATCATATTGTCGAAGTTGAAATCGGCGCTTTCCAGTTAGAGCGCGGTGTAACCCAGCGGGTCAGTTTCAATATCGTGGTCGAAGTGCAGCCAATCGAACAACCCATCTTGGACGATGTGGACCGTATCCTATCCTATGATCGTCTGACTGAGGCGATTGCAATCGAACTGGGTGCAGAACGGCTGAACTTATTGGAAACTCTGGCGCAACGCATTGCCGATCGCATTTTGTTAGAACCTCAGGCCATTCGTGTCTTCATCCGTATTGAAAAACTCGATCGCGGCCCAGGTGCCTTGGGTGTTGAAATTGTGCGTGGCGGGCGTGGGTATGCCCCTGTTGCCGAACCAGAAGCAGCGCATCCAAATATTGTCTTCATTTCAAATTCTGCGTTAGCGGGTCAGGATATTGCGAATCTTCTGTCGCGATTTCATGCGCAAAACGCAGCCGTTGTTTTGTGTGTCGAGGCCGTCGAAGGACCGCGCGCCCACACTGGGGATCTCACTGCACAGGCACATATCGATTTGCTCTCCGTGGAACAAAATGCATGGATGATTGCGGCTTATTCGGATCATTGTGATGTGGTTGCAACGCGCACCGAATTGGACTGGGCAATCAAAAACAATCGTTTGGCCATTTGGGCACCTACCAAAATGGTTATGGATGCGACGGACACATTTGAAAGTTATGCGCCAGCGTCGCTGGCCATTTGGCTGGGGCAAGAATTGGATGCTAAATCCTGTTCTTTGATTGGTGCTGAAACTGTGGATGGTGTGAACAGCCTACCTTCGATCAATGATTTTGATATTTCGGCTCTGCGCCGATAGGAGCATTCGTGAATGCGTTACCTACGCCCCCTGTTGCAACGCGGTTTTGACCGCCCCAAGGATGCCGTAAATTTCTGCGATCCGAATTATTGGTTTACAGAATGCGCTGTTTACACTCGTGACGGTGATATGCGCCGCATCCCTGCGCACGATCTTAGCGAAGTGGAACTGATGCGTCTGACGCACCTGCGTGCGGATATCCAAGGATTGGTGTTTAACAAACCCATCATCATGGGAATTTTAAATGCCACCCCTGATAGCTTTTCTGATGGGGGCCAATTTGATGCACTTGAGGCTGCCAAACGTCACGGAAAACTGATGCAAAATCAAGGTGCGGATTTGATTGATGTGGGTGGTGAATCCACGCGTCCTGGCGCAGACTATGTCGAAGTTGACGAGGAAATTGCCCGCACAGCGCCCAAGATCAGCAAACTTGCCTCTGTCCTCTCAGTGCCCATGTCGATTGATACCCGAAAGGCCGCCGTGGCGCGCGCGGCAATTGAGGCGGGCGCACATATTGTGAATGATGTATCGGGATTTATGTTTGATGCTGACTTGGCACCATATTGCGCGGCGCACAATATCCCAGTTTGCATTATGCATGCGCAGGGTGATCCCAAAACCATGCAGGATAATCCAACCTACGACAATGTTGTTCTGGATGTATATGATTTTCTAGAACAGCAGATCGCGCGGCTTGAACAATTGGGCCTTGAACGTCGGCAAATTATTGCAGACCCGGGGATTGGGTTTGGCAAAACGCTCTCACACAATTTAGAACTGCTAAAACACATTGGCGTGTTTCACAGTCTGGGGGTTCCAATTTTGTTGGGTGTATCGCGCAAAGGTATGATCAAAACCATATCGGGCGCAGAGCAGGCAGCAGATCGTGCACCGGGGTCCATCGCCGTTGCCTTGGCCGCGCGCAACCAAGGTGTACAGATTTTCCGCGTACACGACGTGGCAGAAACCAAGCAGGCATTTGATTTATTTGAAGCAGTAGAGCAGGGGCATTTTGATGGGACGTAAATATTTTGGAACCGACGGTGTCAGGGGACGTGCCAATCAACATCCAATGACGGCTGAGATGGCATTGAAAATTGGCGCTGCTGCGGGGCATTATTTTCGGCGCTTTTCGGATCGCACGCACCGTGTGGTGATCGGCAAAGATACCCGTCGTTCGGGCTATATGTTTGAAAATGCGCTGACGGCTGGTTTGACCTCGACAGGGATGGAGGTATTGTTGCTGGGGCCTGTCCCAACACCTGCGGTTGGTTTGTTAACCCCCTCCATGCGTGCTGATTTCGGCATCATGATTTCGGCAAGCCACAATGCCTACCATGACAATGGGATCAAGTTTTTTGGTCCCGACGGATTTAAATTATCCGATGAGGCCGAAGAAGAAATCGAACGCCTGATCGACGAAGGTGTTGCGCTAAATGATGCGGACAGTATTGGGCGGGCACAGCGGATTGACGATGGCATGTATCGCTATGTGGAGCGGGCAAAATCCTCCTTCCCGTCGGGGATGCGACTTGATGGGATGAAAGTGGTTGTGGATTGCGCCAATGGCGCGGCCTATCGCGCGGCGCCCGAGGTGTTGTGGGAATTGGGGGCGGATGTCATTCCCGTTGGTGTGTCCCCAAATGGACGCAATATCAATGACAATTGTGGTTCCACGCACCCCCAAACCGCGGCAGAAACCGTTGTCGCTCATGGCGCGGATCTGGCGATTTGTTTGGATGGGGACGCGGATCGGATCATTTTGGTTGATGAAAATGGTCAGGTTGCTGATGGCGATCAACTGATGGGATTGATGGCCGCCGGTTGGGCCGCCGAAGGGCGTCTGGCGGGCAATGCCCTTGTGGCCACAGTAATGTCAAACCTTGGGCTGGAGCGGTTTCTGAACAGTCTTGGCATTACGCTGGAGCGCACGGCGGTGGGTGATCGGTATGTGGTTGAACGGATGCGTCAGGGTGGTTTTAACCTCGGCGGGGAACAATCGGGTCACATTGTGATGACGGATTATTCTACAACGGGTGATGGTCTGATGGCGGGGCTACAGTTCTTGGCCGAAATGGTGCGTTCAGGGAAAAAGGCAAGTGAGCTTGCAGACACCTTTACCCCCGTTCCACAGTTGTTGAAAAACGTGCGCTATCAGGCAGGTCAAACCCCGCTTGAGATACCCGCAGTACAGGCCTCAATCACCAATGCCGAGGCGCAACTGGATGGAAAAGGGCGCCTTTTGATCCGTAAATCAGGGACCGAACCCCTGATCCGCGTGATGGCAGAATGTGAAGATGCCGCAATGTTAGAAGAAACTGTGGATACAGTTGTTGCATCTGTAGAAAAGGCGACGCGCTAAATCGCTGCACAATGGCCCGCGGCATGTGTTTATTCTGGTCGAAATAGGCGTTTCAGTGCGCCATATTGGCTAAGACATAGACCAATCAGGATCAGTGTCATCGCCAGGAATAGATTTTGGCGCGGCGCTTCCTCCAAAATAACGATCCCCAGAATCACGGACCACAGCGGCACCTGATAATTTGTCAGGCTCATGAAGACTGGCCCTGCCGAGCGGATCGTTAAGATGCGCAACAAATTTGCCCCTGCAGTTGGGACCAAGCCCAAGTATAGAATAATCCAAAGCGTCTCTGTCGAAATCGCAGGCGGCGGTCCCTCGACTGTCAATGCGAAGCACAGCGATGTGATCGCCCCAATTATTAGGGGGATCGCCGCAAGGCCCAGTGGATCAATCGGGGGAAGGCGACGAATGATCACAGACGATATCGCGTAACAGGATGCGGCCAACACGCAAAACACGCGTCCCAAGAGTTCCATTTCACTGCCACTGGGGGCAAGCGCCTCTGGTCCGATCAACAGCGCGACACCACCAAAGCCAATCAAAAATCCAATCGTGCGGCGCAGGGTCATTTGTTCGCCAGGCACAAAGAAATGCGAAAGTGGCAGAACAAGCAGCGCGATTGATGCCATTGAAACACCCGCAAAACCCGATGTTACATGCGTTTGCCCCCAACTTAGCAGGGAAAATGGGAGAGCCGAGCTCAGCACACCAATGGCCACGATGCTGGGCCATGCGGTTTTTTCCGTCAGAAAAAAACGCCTGCCTGATATCATCCACACCAAGACTGTTAGGAGTGTCCCAAAGGTGACACGAGATGCCGCAAGCCAAAAAGGCGAAATTCCCGTTAGTGCGACTTCAACCACCATAAAGCTTGAACCCCAAATAAGCCCAAGCGCTGCAACCATTAACCAATTTCGCCAGGTGATGTCAGGTTGCATATATCAGTGCTCTTAAAAGTTTCGGGGGCCATGTAGGCCCCCGATACGTAATTTAGTTTTTCGCTTTGTCGACCATTTTGCCCGCTGAAATCCAAGGCATCATCGCACGAAGCTGCTCACCAACTTGTTCGATTTGGTGTTCATCGTTGATACGACGTGTCGCCTTAAAGAACGGCTGACCCACTTGGTTTTCTGCCATAAAGTCACGCACGAATTTACCACGCTGAATGTCCTCAAGAACCGCTTTCATACGTGCTTTTGTTTCGTCGTATGGAAGGATGCGTGGACCAGTGACATATTCACCGTATTCCGCAGTGTTCGAGATTGAGTAGTTCATATTCGCGATGCCGCCTTCGTAGATCAAATCAACGATCAACTTCACCTCGTGCAGACATTCGAAATAGGCCATCTCAGGCGCGTAACCTGCTTCTACCAATGTTTCAAAGCCCATGCGGATCAATTCAACCAAGCCACCACATAGAACAGCCTGTTCACCGAATAGGTCTGTTTCACATTCTTCGCGGAAGTTTGTTTCGATGATGCCTGAACGACCGCCACCGATTGCAGAGCAATAGGATAGACCGATTTCCAATGCGCGGCCTGTTGCATCTTGGTTCACTGCAACAAGACAAGGCACACCGCCGCCTTTTACGTATTCGCCGCGCACTGTGTGGCCTGGGCCTTTTGGCGCCATCATGATCACGTCAACACCTGGCTTTGGTTCGATCAAACCAAAGTGAACGTTTAGGCCGTGTGCAAATGCGATTGCTGCGCCATCACGTAGGTTGTCGTGGACGTATTTTTTGTATGTTTCTGCCTGAAGTTCGTCGGGCATTGTGAACATGATCACGTCACACCATGCCGCTGCTTCTGCGATACCCATAACCTTTAGGCCTTCGCCTTCTGCTTTTGCTGCAGATGGTGATCCTTCGCGTAGGGCAACAACAACATTCTTTGCGCCAGAATCACGTAGGTTCAACGCATGTGCGTGACCTTGTGAGCCATAGCCAAGAATGGCAACTTTAAGATCTTTGATTAGGTTTACGTCGCAATCGCGATCATAATAAACACGCATGTTTTGTCCTCTTATATTAGATGATGCTGTAACATAGGGATAAATTCGGTATTAGGCTTTCTAAATTCGCGTAAATAGATTAATTTATGAAATTATCATTCATAATCACGGAAAATACGAAGAAATCATGCTTGATGATCTTGATCGGCGCATTCTGCGCTATCTTCAGGCCGAACCTGATATGCCTCTCTCGGATTTGGCGGAACGCGCGGCAACAACGCCATCGGTTGCATCGCGGCGTTTGTCTCGGATGCGCAGTGACGGGACCATTGTCAGCAAAACGGTCCTTATCGATTGGGCCGCGCTTGGGTACGAAGTTGAGGTGTCCCTGCGCGTAACATTGGACAAAACGCAACCACGCGCGTTCGACGCCTTTATTGACGCGGCGCGGGATGTGCCAGAAGTGATCGAAATTCAAACGTTCTTGGGCCGTGTGGACGTACGTCTGTCTGTCGTGGCGCGGGATATGGCTGATTATCAACAGGTCTATCGTGATCGCATTCTAACATTGCCCCACATCGCAGAGGTTGAGGCATTGATGCATGTTGCGCGGATCAAAACCAACGCGGGGGTGCCGATATGATTTTGGATGAAACAGACCGCGCGCTGTTGCGCCTATTACAACAGGACGCGGATCAGAGTGCGGCGGCATTGGCCAAAAATCTGGATATGTCACAACCTGCAATTTGGCGACGGATCAAGCGACTAAAAGAAGAGGGCGTGATCAAAGGTGTGGCCCTGAATTTAAATCGCGAAAAACTTGGGTTGGGTGTCACTGTATTCTTGGGCATCAAACTTGCCACCAAGGGCCGCGTTAGCCTTGAAGATTTTGAACGCGCGGTAAAGGCGATCCCAGAAGTGCAGCAAATCGAACATGTGTTGGGGCTATATGATTATCGACTGCGTGTTGTTGCGCGCGATATTTCCGATTTTGAACGGGTATTGCGCCGCCGCATCATGACCCTACCGGGTGTGGGGGATTTAGAAGCGAACGTTCTGTTGAGTGAAGAAAAACGCCCCGGACCAATTTAGCGAAGGGAGTATTTGTCGCATGGGGGAATTCAGGTTAATCTCTATTGTGCAGACAAACACGATTTAACGATCATATAGGAGGCCACGATGGCGGCGCTGCTTGAACATATCGACCCTGAGGGGCTAGAAGAATTTTCCGTGGTCTTTACGGACCGTTCCCTAAACCATATGTCGAAATCTTTTCAGTCGGTGATGACCGATATCTCTGGCATGTTGAAAGAGGTGTATAACGCCGATGCAACTGCCCTGATCCCGGGTGGCGGAACATATGGGATGGAGGCAGTCGCCCGCCAATTTGGCCGCGACGCAAAAGTACTGGTCGTGCGGAATGGGTGGTTTTCCTATCGTTGGAGCCAGATTTTTGAAACCTCATCCATCGCCGCAGATGTCGAGGTGATGAAGGCACGTCGCACAGGCAATGGCGCACAAGAACCGTTCCGCCCTGCTGCAATCGAAGATGTTGTGGCGCGTATTCACGAACTGCGTCCCGAAGTGGTTTTTGCACCGCATGTGGAAACGTCAGCAGGTGTCATTCTACCGGATGAGTATGTCACGGCATTGGCACGCGCTGCGCATGATGTGGGCGCGATTATGGTCTTGGACTGCATCGCGTCGGGGTGTGTCTGGGTTGATATGAAGGCGACAGGTGTTGATGTTTTGATTTCGGCCCCGCAAAAAGGTTGGTCTGCCTCCCCCTCTGCAGGTTTGGTGATGATGTCCGAACGCGCCGTTCAACGCTTGGACAGCACAGATTCAGATAGCTTTGCGATAGATTTGAAAAAATGGTATTCCATCATGCAAACCTATGAAAATGGGGGGCATGCGTATCATGCTACAATGCCAACAGACGCCTTGCGTGCGTTCCGCGACACAATGTTGGAAACCAAGGAATATGGGTTTGACAAACTGTGTGATGCGCAATGGGAATTGGGCAACCGTGTTCGTGACATTCTAAAAGCCAAAGGCATTCAATCCGTGGCTGCCGATGGTTTTGGTGCACCAGGCGTTGTTGTCAGCTATACAGGCGATCCATCCATCCAAAATGGATCAAAGTTCGCAGCAGAAGGCATGCAAATCGCTGCCGGTGTGCCCTTGGCCTGTGATGAGCCTGAAGGGTTCATGACATTCCGTTTGGGCCTATTTGGGTTAGACAAACTGTATAATGTTAATGAGACCGTCGCCCGCCTGAGCCGCGTTTTGGACACTGTCCTAGGCTAAGATATTCGATACGCAATTTTTGGGCCGTTTGCGGATTGCGGGCGGCCCTCTTATTTTAGCCCCAAACCCATCTGCATCAGTGTTTTGCGCACCTGCGGCAGCGCATAAAGCGCGTTTAATCCCGTCGCCCGTAAATCACGCAAAGGTTGGTCATCAAACATAGACGCGCGGTTCAACATCGTAATCCCCTGCACCCGCAGTTTAAGGTCCGCATAACGGGATTTATGATAGGCATCCAGCATCGCACGTGATCCAAGATTTGCAGGATCCTTTACGGCCAAGTCAACTAGTGATCGGATATCAGCAAGGCTCATGTTTAAACCTTGCGCACCGATTGGGGGAACAACATGCGCGGCTTCTGCCACCAATGCAACGCGCTGCCCGGTTAGCCGATCTGCCAGCTGTGAAATGATGGGCCACAGACTGCGGCGCCCGAGAAGCGTGAGTGGCCCCAATAAATTGCAAGACCGTTCGGTCATCGCAGCCTCAAATTCGGGGACGTCCAGTTCAAATAGGGCGCGGGCGTTGGGGCCTGTTTCCATCCAAACAATCGCGGAACAGGGCATGCCATCGTGATCGGGCAGGGGGACCAAGGTAAATGGCCCCCCTGTGCGATGAATTTCGGTTGATACGTTTTCATGTGGAATGGGGTGGGACACGGCAAAGGCCAATGCCTTTTGCCCAAAACGTGTGGTTTGCACAGGGATCCCCGATTGTTCGCGCATGGGGGAATTTCGCCCATCTGCCGCCACAACCAATTTTGCGCGATAGCGATCCCCGTTTGATAGTGTGACACGCGCTTCGCCCTCTCGGGTAAACAGGCGTTCGCAGGAGTGTCCTGTTAGAAAGGTCAGGTTTTCCAAATCATCCATGCGTGTCATTAGTGCCGCACGCGCCGCGGTGTTTGGGATGTTCCACCCAAACGGAAGGTCAGAAACCTCGGCTGAATTGAATTCTTTTTCAACCCGCATGCGGGGCGGATTTTCCGCTCCCCCTGCATCCACAATGCGCATAATGTCCAATGGCATCGTTTCAGGCGAAAAATACTGCCAAATGCCCAATTCATCTAAAAAATTGCGGGCAGGCTGCAAAAATGCCGTTGTCCGCAAGTCCGCACCATCAGCTGCACGCGATGTCACCGGTGGCTGCGGATCAACGCAAAGGGTGTCAAACCCCGCCTGTGCGAAGGCGATTGCCGTCACCATGCCGGCGATGCCCCCGCCCGATACAACAACGTCCACTGAATGATCTGTCATATGCTGATCCTTTTGCTTATCCCACACTTAGGCCAGATCGCGCCAAAGCAAAAGGTTGCTGCGTCACTCGGTCACCAATTGGTTCAAAAAATTTGATAAATTTGGGGTGTGTTGGTGGATATGGATGTCACGACTTTTGCCATGGACCAACACGGTGCGCATACCGATGTCATGGGGTACGCGCAAATTCTGTGGGCTGTCCTCAAACATGGCGGCGCGAGCAGGATCAATGCCAGCCTTATTCAATACGATGTCATAGGCCGCCTGATTTGGTTTGGGGATCAAATCGGCATCCTCTAACGCATAAACCGCATCGAACATATCCTGCATATGCAACCGATCGAGCGTTTGTTCTGCATACTCACGCGGGGCATTTGTAAAGACAATTTTGCGCCCAGGCAGATCGCGTATAATGTCGTTTAACCCATGATCGGGGTCTAATACCGAAAAATCAATATCATGTACGTCCCGCAAAAAATCTGCAGGATCGACGTCATGGTGATGCATCAACCCTGTCAATGAGGCCCCATATTTATCCCAATATGATTGACGTAATTTGTCCGCTTCTGGTTTCTGCAAACCTGTCACTTTGACAAAGTAATCGGCCATCAAAATTTCGATCTGATCGAACAATTTGTTGTGCGGCGGATAGAGCGTGTGATCCATATCAAATACCCACTCTGACACATGTGAAAACTGACTTTTGGGCATAATGCTGTCCTAAACATATTCATAAAAGCGAAAGGGTTACTTGATTTGCGCGTAAAACACCACGTAAGGTAATGCCAGACAATGGACGAGTACAATGACACAGATACGACAAAATAACAAAGATGCCTATGGTTTGATCCTAGATGCGATTGATATCGGCGTTTACAAGCCTGGCGACCGTCTAGTTGAAAGCGAACTGGCAGACCGTTTTGGTGTATCGCGTACTCCAATTCGCGAGGCGTTGCAGCGATTGGAAACACAATCCTTGCTTAGTCGGGACGGTAGAAGCCTGATTGTGGCCTCGCTTGATCATTCGCAGATGGCCGAACTTTATGTGGTGCGAAGCGAGTTAGAGGGCTTGGCCGCCCGATTGGCTGCGCGTCATGCAACGATTGAAGAAAAACGGGTGCTGCAGGATATGGTCAATGATGATTACAAAATTGTCGACGACCCAAGCGCGCTATCGCGGGCCAATCGTCGTTTCCATAAACAAATCCACTTGGCCTCGCACAATCGGTTTTTGGTGCAACAGTTGGATTTGGTGCATCGTTCGATGGCCTTGATGGCGACAACATCCTTGGCTGCGGACGGGCGGGGTGAAGTTGCCTTGGCCGAGCATCAGGAAATCGTTGATGCGATCATGCATGGGCACGAAGATAAGGCAGACGACTGCCTACGCCAGCATATTTCTATTGCGTTTTCGACACGTCTAAAATTACTGGCCGACGGCGATTAATCCATCGACGCAGCAAAGCGTTCAAACAGATAAAAGCTGTCTTGCGGACCGGGGCTTGCCTCTGGGTGATGCTGCACGGAAAACACAGGCCGATCTTTCATGCGGATCCCGCAGTTTGATCCATCAAACAAGGACACATGTGTTTCAACAACGCCTTCTGGCAATGTCTGCGCATCTACGGCAAAACCGTGGTTCATGGACGTGATTTCAACTTTGCCTGATTCATGCTCTTTCACGGGGTGGTTGGCACCGTGATGGCCGTGGTTCATTTTGATGGTCTTGGCCCCAAGGGCAAGTGCCAACATTTGGTGTCCCAAACAGATGCCAAAGACAGGCAAATCCGTTGTGTCCAAAATGGTTTTGATCATCGGCACCGCATATTCCCCTGTCGCTGCGGGATCACCCGGACCGTTCGATAGGAAAACACCATCTGGGTTATGGGCCAACACCTCTTCCGCGGTGGCAGTTGCGGGCAATACCGTTACATCGCATCCTGCGGATGCTAAGCAACGCAATATGTTTCGTTTTGCGCCGAAATCCAATGCAACAACTTTATGTTTTGGATTTGTTTGCGGCTGATACCCATCGGGCCATGCCCACCGCATTTCATTCCAATGATAGCTTTGCGCGCATGTCACATCCTTGGCCAGGTCAAGTCCTTCAAGGCCGCTAAAAGATTTCGCAGTTGCAACCAATGCGTCGGTGTCAAAGTTGCCTTCAGGATCATGGGCCAAAGCGCAATGTGGTGCACCCTGCATTCTGATCGCGCGTGTCAGGCGGCGCGTATCAATGCCCCCGATGGCAATACGACCGCGACGGGCCAACCAATCGGACAGATGAGATTGGGCACGCCAGTTTGATGGCTCGGTCGGGTCCCATTTGACCACCATGCCCTCTGCGACTGGATCGGCCGTTTCATCATCCTCATCCGTCACACCTGTGTTGCCAATGTGTGGGAATGTGAAGGTCACGATTTGACCCGCATAAGATGGATCAGTCATGATTTCCTGATATCCCGTCATGGCTGTGTTGAAACACAGTTCGGCGACTGTTTGCCCCGTCGCTCCAAATCCATATCCATAAAATAATGTTCCATCGGCTAGTGCCAAACATGCGGTTGGTTTTGGTGCGGTTTCTGACGCCATACTCTCGACTCTCTGGGGTGCAAATTGGCGGCAACCTAGTGTGAAGCCGTGTTGGGGTCAAGCAGGCATTGTTGAGAATATCAGCTTGCCCAAAATCGAAGTTTTGAGTAGAGTCGCGATCTAAATTAACCCGAATTCCTAGGAGTGGGATCATGGATCTGCGCGCATCAATCATGGCAGCAACAAAGCAAGCGATGAAGGATAAGGCGGCTAACCGTCTGTCGACATTGCGTCTTATCAGTGCGGCGATCAAAGATCGCGATATTGCGGCGCGCGCTGAAGGCAATGATGAGGGTGTTGGTGATGATGAGTTACTGGCAATTCTGGGCAAAATGACACGCCAACGCAGCGAAAGCGCCAAGACCTATGAAGAGGCTGGGCGTATCGATCTTGCTGAACGTGAATTAGAAGAAATCACGGTGATCGAAGAATTCCTGCCCCGTCAGTTGGATGAGGCTGAAGTGGACGCAGCAATCGACGCGGCCATCAGGACGGTAGGCGCCGCATCTATTCGCGATATGGGTAAGGTCATGGGCGAGCTAAAGGGCAAGTACACTGGCCAAATGGATTTCGGTTCAGTTGGTGCCAAGCTCAAAGGCAAACTTTCAAGTTAAACGATTGCGATAATCGTCAAAGCGTGCCTTTAATTCGGAAAATAACTCGACGCGTTCATCTTCTGTTAGGAACGCACCTATTTCCACCTCGCGTCCATTCCCACTTAGGGTGACATAGTGCGGAACAGGTCCTCCTGTTTCATGCATGTGCACACGCGCCCAATAGGCATTGCATTCCCAATCCTTTTGGTCGCCATTCGCCTCTTGCCGAAGAAGGTGGAATTGTTCAGCGTCTAGTGTCAATCGTTCGATGATGGATCTGTCCCGAAAATTTTTACGGATTGCAAAATATATGGCCCCGACTGTGATCATCAAGAATGGCAGTAGGGCCCAAAACAGGATCGTTCCGATCAGGACATAAAGTGGCAAGGTGATCAGAACAAAGGTTGTCATGATAAAGCTTGCAAATCCGCGATGTGGCAGCGAACTGAATGGCCACAGATCCAATTGTTCGGATGTCTGACTATTTGGTTTCTTTGTCCACTCGTAAGGCATTTTTCCACTCTTTTTTCGTAGGGTGAAAGTAGGTGCAATTTCCACGAAGGAAAGATGGAAATTTGTCGCGTTTTGCGCTGTCTCTTTCTAAGGTGACAGAAACGGAAACCAGTAGGAATGACGATGCAGGATAAAACGAACATAGGCATCGATGCCGCACTTGAACTGGTGCAAAATGCATTCGTTGCAAGTGGTTTGAATGAGCAAAGCGCGCAGAGCGTTGCACGTGCGCTTGTCATGGCAGAGGCCGAAGGGCAGGTGGGGCATGGGTTTTCCCGTGTTGGCGATTATATCGAACAAATGAAAAGCGGTAAGATAAACGCAAATGCAGTCCCATCGGTGATGTCACGATCCCCCAGTTATCTGCATGTGTCAGCAGATAATGGATTTGCCTATCCTGCATTGGAATTTTCAATTGATCATGCGGTTCAGATGGCGGAGGCAACAGGATGCGTGGCAATTGCGGTGTCCCAATCAAATCACTGCGGAACGCTTGCCAGTCATGTAGAAAAGTTGGCCATGCAGGGTTTGATCGGGATTATGGTGGCAAACACCCCTGCGGCGATTGCGCCATGGGGGGGCAATAGACCGCTATACGGGACGAACCCGATCGCATTTGCAGCCCCTCGCACGGGTCAGGATCCACTAGTCATTGATTTATCCCTGTCCGTCGTTGCACGCGGTAAGGTGATGAACGCCAAGAAAACAGGCCAATTTATCCCCGAGGGTTGGGCCTTGGATAAAGATGGGCAGCCAACAACCGATCCAAACGCTGCATTGGATGGAGGAACAATGGTTCCGATTGGAGAGGCCAAGGGCACCGCGCTTGCATTAATGGTTGAAATTTTGGCGGCCAGTTTGACGGGCGCGAATACATCGGCCGATATGCCATCGTTTTTTGCGTCATCTGGTCCATCGGCGAATGCGGGGCAGTTCCTGATCGCGATCAAGCCCAATGACATAAGCGATTTCACCTCCCGAATTGAAGCCTTATTAAATGATATTTCTGAAACACCTGGTGCACGGCTTCCGGGGACGCGACGGATTGAGATGCGCAAACAAGCGCGGGTAGAGGGTTTGAACGTGGCCTCTCAATACCTCGCTGATATCCAAGCGATGCTCGACTAATCCCACGTCTCTAAGTCACAAAAAACCCCCGCTGATGCGGGGGTTTTTTTATTCGTTTGCAGTGCCCTTAGTGAGAGGGTTGCTTATCCCAATCTTCCTGTTTTGGAAGAATTTCGAATGTATGCTCTGGGGGTGGTGAAGGCAATGTCCACTCCAGTGTATCTGCATACTCATTCCATGGGTTCGCTGCTGTGTTACGCTTACCAGCAAGAAGTGAATAGATCACAATCCCAAAGAAGAACACGAATGAAGCGAATGATAGGAACGCACCATATGATGAGATTTCGTTCCAATATGCATAGGCTTCTGGGTAGTCGATGTAACGACGTGGCATACCCTGACGTCCCAAAAAGTGTTGTGGGAAGAATGTTAGGTTCGCTCCGATAAACATCATCCAGAAGTGAAGCTTACCTGCCCACTCTGGGTAATCACGACCTGTCATCTTTGAGAAGTAGAAGTAGATACCCGCAAAGATACAGAAAACCGCACCCAATGACATCACATAGTGGAAGTGAGCAACCACATAGTATGTGTCGTGATATGCGCGGTCCACCCCAGCCTGTGATAGAACGATACCTGTTACACCACCCACGGTGAATAGGAACAAGAAACCGAATGCCCATAGCATAGGTGTTTTCATTTCAATTGAACCGCCCCACATTGTGGCAATCCATGAGAAGACCTTCACACCTGTTGGAACCGCGATTACCATTGTCGCAAGCATAAAGTATGACTGCTGTGTCAGTGACATACCAACTGTGTACATGTGGTGAGCCCATACAACAAAGCCCAATGCACCAATCGCGATGATCGCCCAAACCATGGGTAGGTAACCGAACACAGGCTTACGAGAGAATGTCGCAATCACGTGTGAGATCAGGCCAAAACCAGGAAGGATGATGATATAAACTTCTGGGTGACCAAAGAACCATAGGATGTGTTGGTAAAGAATTGGGTCACCGCCACCAGCTGGGTCAAAGAATGTTGTGCCAAAATTACGGTCAGTCAAAAGCATTGTGATCGCGCCCGCCAAAACAGGCAATGACAACAGGATCAACCATGAAGTGACAAAGATCGACCATGAGAACAATGGAACCTTAAACAATGTCATGCCAGGGGCGCGCATGTTTAGGAACGTTGTGATCATGTTGATCGCACCAAGGATGGATGAGGCACCTGAAACGTGAACCGCGAAAATCGCAAGGTCCATTGAAATGCCGCCTTCGTTCACGGATAGCGGTGGATAAAGAACCCAGCCAACACCTGAACCCAATTGTTCGTTACCACCTGGTGATAGAACGGAACAAACGGCCAACGTTGTACCGGCAACATACATCCAGAATGATAAGTTGTTCATACGTGGGAACGCCATGTCTGGTGCGCCAATTTGCAATGGCATGAAGTAGTTACCAAAACCACCGAACAACGCAGGGATCACAACAAAGAACATCATCAAGATGCCGTGGCCGGTGATCAAAACGTTCCATAGGTGACCATTTGGTGTACATGCTTCGGTCGCCGCCGCGGTGAAGCGCGCGCCTTCCATACACATGTATTGTACGCCTGGATCCATAAGCTCCATGCGCATGTAAACTGTAAATGCCACAGAAATGAAGCCAACCAACGCAGAGACGATCAGATATAGAATACCAATGTCTTTGTGGTTTGTTGACATAAACCAACGCGTGAAAAAGCTGCGCTGATCTTCATGTTCGTGGCCGTGGATGGCTGCGTCTGCCATGATATGCCTCCTGTTAACTACGAATAGGACGAGTCATTACGCCCAGTGAAACTTCTGAACGTGTTTTAGTGTGCATTTTTTTAACAGGCAATGGCAGTATTTGCCGCATGCCAAGGAAAATTACGTTTTTTGAATTTGAAAGCAATCAGATTGATTTTATTGAGTTCTTTTAGGGCGCATTTTCACAAGTTTGGCCAGAATCACTCTCGAATACGCGCACAAATGACTGCTTCAAGGCCACATCAAGATCAAACATGGAAACTGGAAGTCCCAAATCCACCAAACTGGTCACTCCAAATTCCGTTATCCCGCAGGGCACGATGCCATCAAAATGATCTAAATTGGGATCAACATTTATTGATACACCATGAAACGACACCCATTTACGCAAGCGTATTCCAATCGCGGCGATCTTATCTTCGGCGGTTTTGTTTGTAATCGTTTTGGGCTTGTCAGGGCGCTCAACCCAAACACCAACACGCCCATCGCGAATGAATCCCGTGATATTGAACTGATCCAGTGTGTCGATGACCCACTTTTCCAACTGTCGCACAAAACAACGCACATCACGCCCACGTTCGTTTAAATTCAACATGACATAAACGACACGCTGTCCGGGACCGTGATAGGTGTATTGCCCACCACGTTTTGTATCATAAACGGGAAACCGATCTGCGCTGATCAAATCTTTGCGCTTTGCGGATGTTCCTGCGGTGTATAGGGGAGGATGTTCGACAAACCATAATAATTCGTCGGCGCGGCCTGCGGCAATGTCTTCGGCGCGCTGCTCCATAACGCGGACAGCCTCTTCATAATCCGTCAACCCTGGTGTGACCCGCCACTCTACCATTCTAAGCACGCCTCATTATTTATGCATTGGCATTAAAAAGCTTTGTTGCCAGGTTGCAAGGCCAGGGGATAGAAATTTCGCAAAACTGAGCGATGCCCTCTTTTAATTGTACAATGGAATAGGTAATGAAAGGAAGACTACTTTGTGCGGCCGTGGCGGAATTGGTAGACGCGCAGCGTTGAGGTCGCTGTTCTTTAACCGGAGTGGAAGTTCGAGTCTTCTCGGCCGCACCAATCTAGTAGTCCGAATTGGGTTAGAGTGCTTAAGATTTAGGTGCTGAAACAGTGCTGCACTCAAGCTTTTGTGCAATCAAGTTGATGCGCTTAGGTGCGGCTTGTTGTTGGAGTGCCTTATCTCTGGTACTCATACGGGCACTGTGGGCTTATAGAACAGTCCGTTTTCTCGCCTTGTTTAATTTCCACCTTTGTTATGTGCAGACGGCAAAGACCTTAAAAGTTTCGAGAATTACTTCAGATGCTGGTAACAAAATGCCCGCATCGACTTGAGACGTCAGGATAGGAATTAAATTCCTGGAATGGATAATTGAGCATTTCGCGGGATCGACTGTGTTTTGCTCAGCTTGCTAATTCACCGTGAAATCTGCTCAGTAAAAATGCTGAGTTTTGCAGGGTAGCAGCGATAGAAATATCACCTTCGAATACTGAAATAGGAATGTCTTTGGCTGCCTCCGGAAATAAATTTACCTAACACCCCTAAGAAGAGCAATGGAGCTAGATGATGTGCCATTGCACAATATGTGGTTATTCCTTGACAAATGAACCCAATCTGAGACATATTTTAGTCGAGATTACCTTGGTGATCCACTTAACTGCTGTTGCGATCCTCTTTCGAATTAAATAAAAAACGCAGCTGAAAGTTTGAATGAGTAAGGCACATTGTTCTCTTCCCATTGGTTGCCTTGCGAAATGTGAGGGGCCTGGCTTCACCTCCCTATTTTAGAAGTCAGTGCAACTGGTCGGCCATTCCTCTTGTAGTCAAACGGGCCGACCTATTCTTTTTGTTACTAAGTTTTACAGATTCAGAGGTGAAACTCTGTCAACTTTGTGTGCAGCGCTTTTTCTGCAAATGTTATGACTTCTCATTGCTTCGCTTGGTTATTAAAAATAGGATCTGAAAAACTACGCTATAAATTACAAATCTTATTGTTCATTTTGAAAAAAAGTGCGAGGTTTGTAAGAACAGATTTACGAGGTGCGCATGAAAAACTTTATCCTATCGTTTGTTTTAATGACTACCGCATCATGTGGCAGTATCGGTTTTGTGAGCTTCAATCCAGCCGATTGGTTTAGCAAAGAGCCTGCGGCCGTTAGCGAGTAAAACCATGGCGACATCAGATTAATGTCTGAGGAATGAATTGTGATTAAGTTCGTTTTCTCAGTGGTGATGTTGGAGACATGCTTAGAGGTTAGGTTATGAAAGTATTATCTGCTGTTGCGACAATGGTATTAGCAAATGCATCGTTAGCAATTGCGGACACGTGTGCGAAACTATCAGATATAAACTCTTTGTACCGCCTTGTTGCAGAAAAGAAAGCAGGCGATATTCAAATTAAACGCTTACAGCAAGAGGTAGGCGTCTTAGCCGACGGTAAATGGGGTCGCCTAAGTGAAGCGGCATATTCTGCGTTACTTGATCGATGTGGGAGCTATTCTTATCCCGGTGAAGTCGTCCAAATTGACAATGCCAAAGTCACAGATTTTTTTGGTGAAAAGACTGTATTTGAGAAAATAGCAGTGCCAGAATGCGTTAACCGACGAGTACCTGTTTATGGAGAAGTGCAGGCCCCAAGCGACACTGGGGCAGTGCTTGGTGGTGCGATTGCTGGGGGAGTGATTGGTAAGATAGTCACAGATAGTGACGGCGGCACAGCGGTTGGTGCATTAATTGGTGGCGCCATTGCCAACGAAAGCCAACAAAATAACACGGTTACCAAAGTTGTTGGTTACGAGAATACGATGGATTGCAAAGATCGCTACGTTAATATGCCTGCTAAAACTGAAAAAGGTTATGCGTATTCTACGGTCGAGTTTGAAGTTGATGGTGAGCCGTATACACTTGAGTTCAAAAAGAAATGGCTGGAATAATGGTTAAAAAACTTTTTACCCTGTTTCTGCTGTTATCTATCAATATTGGATTTGCCAACGTAGGTCTCGCTCAAATAGCTTCGGTCGAAGCGTCTGCACGGCCGCAACCAACTGACCAAGAGATAAAGAACCAATGTGCACTAATTGGTAACCTAACATTCTTAGCGATCGAAAAGTTCAAAAAGGGCCGTGAGCTTGACCAAGCTAAAGATGAACTTTCTCGCGTTGCTGAAACTGCCTTCAATAAAGAAGAGTTTGCAGCGTTTAGTGATCAGTTGCGGGAACGTTACAATGCAGCAGTGCTTGATGCATTTCTACAGGACATATCAGATCCAAAAACTGCGGCTCAAGAGCAAATCAAAGATTGTATCAGGCGGAATCTTTAGAACTTTTCTAATCTTTGGTCTTAAGAATTTTTAATCAGTATAGCTCTGTTCGCACCGAGGGTTGTTCTTGATTGCAATCACTCTACTGCGTGATATGTGTCAAATTTAATTGCCGTTAACTCACTGCTTGAAAACACAATTTTTATACATTTGCTCTAAGATTGAACACGAGAATAGAAAAAAGAGAAATACGACTGTTTGATTGGTTTTGCTTTGCTATTTATTTTATCGGCTCAGATAAAACGAGTACTTCCTTTTGCCCAACCTGTTTGATATGCCATTTAGACTGCCGCAACATTTGTCCCATAATCATGTCTCTGTTATTTGCCAAATGGCTCACAGTCTCGACCGTAGCTAAAAGGGACGTTTCAAATCTTTCTGATCTGTCTTCGGACTTTTGCAGCAGTTTTTCCAACATATTCGCTTTATCTTCGAAAGCCTTGCATTGCGACTTTAGGCTTTGAATTAACAACTCATTAGCATGTTTATCATCTGAGTTTTTCTGGGCTTTATTCTGTGGATTATGGACCTGCTCAGTGTCGGGAGATTTACTGCACAGTAGTTTTGTTAATTTTAGCGCATCTATAATTGAGACCCCGTCATCTTTGATTTCCATTTCTGAATTTTTTGCGAGAAATCTAATTAATGAAAGGCGTCGTTCTGCAACTTTGCTAATTTGCTCAAATTTTACCAAGGTTTCGGTTTTCATGTTATTCTAGCCTTACTTGTGTCACCAAATAAATCATATTGCCTATATGTTTAATTTTTCTCAACTAAACTTCGTGCCATGCTGCCCAAAACCTTTCCTTTGTTTTGGTTCATTAAATTTAAGAAAAATAACTACAAGCAAAAAAACACTTACGAAGAGTTAGAGTCAACCTGACAACTTCGAAACATACAAGCAACGTAACTTAGTAGCACCTGCGACTTGTCTGCATTCTGCTAAGACGAGCAATTATCAGAAATACTCCACATAATATACCTCTAACGTAATAGTGTTTAATTCAACCAAATCCGTCGGATGAGTTTATTCTTGAAAATCAATGTATGAATTAGCACTGCAATAAGATGTAAAAGAATGAAAAGTATTAACAGGGCTCGCAGTAGGCCGTGCGCATCTGCTGCAGCCTCTGAACTTTGATACCAAGCGAAGCCGCCAGTTAAAGGCAGTAAGATCAAAATTCCATAAAAACTAAGATGTACAACGCTCGCGATCATATCGAATATTTTGGGGTAGCCTCCTGCTTTTTCTGGAACTCCGGTGTCAATTCTTATCCAAAAACGTACAGCAGTTAGGATGCCGATTATTCCACCAATTCCTAAGTGCATACTGACGAGCGGACTGTTTAAAGATGGCTTGCCTTCTAGCATTGCTTCAAAGGCATTAACGATCGCTTCATGAAGCGCATATTGAGCAATGACTAATAAGAATATGATCCAATGGAGTGATACTTGTGCGCGACTGTATTTCAATTTACTTTCTCCGCGGTTTCTTGGATAAATATTTAATGTGAGTATCGAAAAGTAAAGTTTACTAATGCTGTTAATCACGACTACTTCTGCATTGTCGGAGGGGCGTTAAGAGGAATTATCTTAAGGAGACATCTTGCCAATAGAACGTGACATATATCAAATGTATCGGGATGGCCCTTTTGATTGGCTAAACCCCATTGATATATTTACCGATTTTTTGACGGATGGCCCGAGGCAGGCATGGTCATCTCTTACACATGATGAAAAATTGCGTGAAATTCAAAGACAATATCCCAACTTAACGCTTGAGACGATACAGTGCATCTTAGACGAGCAACAATCGAGCTAACGTTA
>JAFMKS010000059.1 GCA_017852835.1 Paracoccaceae bacterium | reverse complement strand
GCGCGTCATGAATTGAACCTCAAACCCTGGTTTGTCGCGCAACAATCCCGTTTCGCCAATCACTGTGACAGGGGTGCGATCGGCATAGGCGACCATGTCCCAATACCGTGCAACGTGGTTGGGCAACACATCTGCCGTTGTGGGTTCGCCGCGTTTTGCCAAATCGCTTTGTCCCATCATGGGCATGGGGTTTATGCCATCTGGCAAGGCCTCTCCCTTTTTCGTATCGTAAAGTTTGCCGTTTTCACCCAGGATCAAACCATGATCGGCGGCATCCTCGATCACTTGAGGGGCCCAATGTACTCCGCCCCCTGCATCATCCCCGCCAAGGATCGCCATGATCATCCCGTATTCGGTTCCGATGTTTTCAAACCCGCGGAAAATCCCCGTGGGGATGTTGAAAATATCCCCCTGTTCCAATGTCACTTCGCCTGCGTCCCCATTGCGCCCCCAGAAAAAGCGCCAGCGACCAGAAAGGACAAAAAACACCTCGGCTGTGTTGTGATCATGAAGCGAGTTTCGGCATTTCGGGGGCTGACCCGCAGCGCCAATGTTGAAACCATGGGGGATCGAAATATGCACATGTTGATCGGCACTTTCCGACACGCCGCCGCCGATAATCGTAAAGTTTTCCTTTTGATCGCTGCCCGGTGTGTGGGCGTCGATGAATGCGGTTTTGCAGGGTTTCAATTCGCCGTAGCGCACGATACGTCCGTCCATTGAATTCATTGTCATTTGTCGTTCCCCTTAAGCTAAATGCGTTTTGTTTTGGGTCTTAGCCGCCCGTTTTAAGAATGATTTGTTTCCACACTGCTGTTTCATCAAACAGGGTCCATTCGCGGCGCAATTTGGGTTGGCCACCGATCACGGCGCCAAATTCTGCATGGCTGGCGCCAAGGATGAATACCTCGGCCCCTGTGGGTGCGCCAAAGCTGCCCCAACCTTCGTGTTTGCCATGCAATGTCCAACGCAATGCCGCACGTGGTGGCATATCAGGGTCATCACGTCCAATTTGGTGGTGGATTTTGAATTTCGCGTTAGGAAAGGCTGCGCGTAACCCCATCCAGAATTGATCAGCGCCGTCATGGGACAGGGTGCTGATGCCGCCTGCATATTCCAAATTTGCGGCGCGATCATATTCGTTGGGGATCACGGTGAAATCCGCGGTCATCATGCGCGTAACAATATCCGCGAACCGTTGGCCCCATTCATTGTCGTTTCCTGTTCCTTTGTAGGGGCCAACAACGTCATTTGCGGGGGTGAAGGGAGTAACACAGTTTTCAAAACCGCCCTCGCGTTCGATCAAATCGCGGGCATAATCACGCGGATCAATTCCCAATTGGCGCACTATCGCGCCCTGATCGCGGATCAACCATTCATCATCAATTTGGTTATTTTTTGCGTGGCAATCTGCAATGATGCGATAATGCAATTTTTTGCCTGTGGGTGCGCCATAAACACCCGGATTTGCGTGGGTCGCCGTTGAATGCAAACGGTGTGAGCTGAGCATGCCATCCTCGGGCGTACCTGACCAAATGACATCCTCGCCGAATAGGGTACGATCGGGGAATTCGGCTAGCGTCGCCATAGTGGCCCCAATCACATTTTGGTTTCCCACCACCACTGATGAAGGAGAGCGAACGATGATATCAGGCGCGTAATAGTTGTGCAGGGTGGCAATTCCGCGATCTTCCCAAATCTCTTTGGTGATCCCGATAATATAGTCGGGAAAATCGCTAAATTTAGTGTCAAAACCCTTCATTATTTCCACCCCTCTGGTATGCGAGCTGACCCTCTGACAATAAGAGGGCCGTCAATTTCAACTCGTCGCGGATCTGCGCCGGCGTCGTTTATTTTGGTAAGAAGAATTTCCACTGTTTCTGCCACCATGCGGTTGGCGGGTTGTCTAATAGTGGTGAGATCATAAGCTTTCCACGCCGCGGTAGGCACGTCATCGTAGCCTATAACTGATACATCGTCCGGTACATTTAACCCAAGTTCGAAGCGCAGCGTATCCATCACCGCAATGGCCATGTGATCGTTGGCCACAAAAACAGCATCGGGCGGATCTTCATCAAACATGCTTAGTGTTACTTTTCTAGCAAGCTGCAACGAAAAGTCCCCAACTTCACGTGAATGTAAATCAGTGCCCGCTGCATTTAGAACCTCACGGAACCCCGCTTCACGATCCCGCTGCGTAGAAGCACCTTCCCAACCGGCAATGTAGCCGATCTTTTGATGTCCTCCTGCCAGTAGGAATTTTGCTACCTTGCGGCCACCCTCGATATTCGCCGAAGTAACCGCCGACATAAGTGGATCATCTTGAGAGCGGTTGAACAACACCATCGGCACGCCAGCTTTGCGGCAACGCTCACTAAGCTCAGATGACAAAGCGACCGATGCTGCGATAATGCCATCGACTTGAAAGTCGAGAATTTCGTCAACCACTTTGTCAATGTTGCCCGCAGTCTGAGACGCCATGAAAATCAGAACGTGATAGCCCTCTGCCTGCAATGCCTTAGAAAACTTTTCGAGCACATCGGGGTAAAACTGGTTTTCAAAGTAAGCTACAACCAACCCAATGATTTTACTTCGGCCTGACACCATTGCACGAGCCAGGACATTGGGACGATAACCAAGTTCCGCTGCAGCCTTGCGGACCTTTTCGATTGTCATTTTTGAGGCTGAGGCACCGGGAGTGTAGACGCGACTGACCGCAGACTGGCTCACGCCTGCCAGTCTAGCCACTTCTAACGATGTTACTTTGTTAACTTCAGCCATCAGTCTGCTGTCCAAACTCTTTCAACTCCAGAAGGTAGTGTTATAGGACTAAGGCTCCGTGCTTTGTTGAACTCCTTCAAACGCGCGAGTACATCGACACCAATTTGTCGGTATAGGTCAAGGAGATCAACCAAGACCCAATTCTCACGGATTTTACCTTCTTCAACGCGCCAAAAATCAAGAGATCGCAACAGAACCTCTTTTCCCGCAGGTGCAATGCCCATCCAGCCATCATCTGTTAGTGTCAGTCGCATATTCGGCCAACCAGTTTCGCAGACATAGTTCCCTTGGGCCACCCAATGAGACATCAGATCACCCATCGCATCTAGTTTGCGGTCAGGCATGGCTCGCAAAAACGGGATCTGGTGCCAATGGCGAAAGCCATCTATACCACGGTTTGCTCCTATGCCTGCTGGCCCGTACCAGTTATTCTTCGGATGCCAGTAGCGTTCCAGCTGCATCACTGCTGGATCAGGATCAGCTGGATATTTGCAAAGGTCTGTCAACATGGCGATCACATGGTTCATCGCCTGCTTCCCGTCTTCGCGGACCGTCAACCCGTCCTGCGTCATTGGTGCAGGGGTCGCCAGAAATTTTCCAAGTTGCGGCGCCATGGGCCAGGCCCTAGCCTGCATCATTAGCTCAGGTATATCCCATATCATCTGTGCCTCTACAACTTTGCCATCATTGATGCGAAAGAACTCGTGATAGCGCATATGCGCCAAGTGACCTGACGGCGGGATGTCCAGAAATGGAGCCAAAAACGTCCCCATGTAATTGCCCATTGTACCAATCCAGTCTTGTCCCTCGGGAGTCTTGCCCGCGAGTAAAATCAATTCGCGGCGTTCAAGATCTGGCATTGCTTTAAGTAAAGGCGCATAGGCGGTTTTGTAAAATGCATTGGGTCCAACGAGCTCACCAAACGGATGACAAATTCGCAGTATTGCATCTTCTTCGAACAGAGCATCCATAGCTGCGCGTACTGGCCCCTCGGAAAAATCTGCCATAGCCCTGGCCAAAGGAGCGAAGTAGGCTTTCAAATTTTCAGAACCATCATTCACTTTATTTTGCCCAAATTACCCTGAAAAACATTAGTATATTCCTCCCCAAACACTTAGTTTGAATTACTCCAGCGCTTCCCTTCGCGGTGCACTCTCGCCGTAAGGAATATTTAGGCCACCATAGCGCCGCACTCTTACATTACATTGTTCAGCATGTCCCACGAACCCTTCAAGCATGCACAAGCGCGATCCATATTCCCCAATCATCGTTGCGGCCGCATCGGTCAAAACCTTCTGGTAACTATGTGTTTTCAAAAATTTGCCCACCCATAGACCTCCAGTGTAGCGACCTGCTTTTTTGGTAGGCAAAGTATGGTTGGTCCCTATCACCTTGTCGCCGTTGGATACGTTGGTTCGAGGCCCTAGGAACAAAGCACCATAGCAGGTCATTTTATCAAGGAACCAGTCATCGCGATCCGTCATTACTTGCACATGCTCTGAGGCGATATCGTTGGCCACTTCGAGCATTTCCTGGTATGTGTCGCACAATATCACCTCGCCGTAGTCGGCCCAACTGACAGACGCAGTAGCTGCAGTTGGCAGAATTTTCAGAATACGATCAATCTCAAGAAGGGTTCCCTCTGCCAGTTTGCGCGAATTGGTCACAAGCACAGCTGGGGAGTTATAACCGTGTTCCGCCTGACCCATTAGATCCGTGGCGCACAGTTCAGCATCTACGGTCTCGTCTGCAATCACCATGGTTTCGGTTGGCCCTGCAAATAAATCGATCCCAACACGCCCAAAAAGCTGGCGCTTCGCTTCGGCAACAAATGCATTGCCTGGGCCAACAAGTAGGTGAACTGGATCTATGCTTTCGGTCCCAATCGCCATAGCCCCAACGGCCTGAATACCGCCCAAAACATAGATTTCATGAGCGCCACCAAGATGCATTGCCGCAATCACTGCTGGATTTGGTTCACCGTTGAATGGCGGTGTGCAGGCGATTATCCGTGGTACACCAGCTACTGAGGCTGTCGCTACCGACATGTGTGCGGATGCAACCATTGGGAATTTGCCTCCCGGCACGTAGCAACCTACAGATTGAACAGGGATGTTTTTGTGGCCTAGGATAACACCTGGAAGAGTTTCTATTTCGATGTCCAGCATGCTGTCCCGCTGTGCTTGAGCAAAGTTGCGCACTTGCTCCTGGGCGAACTTTATGTCAGCCATATCTTCGGGAGAAACCTTAGCGATGATTGCTTGAATTTCATTATTGGACAGCCGATAAGTGTCGCGTTCGTAGTTGTCGAACTTACAAGCGAGTTCACGGACAGCTGAATCACCCCTCTCTTCGATGTCTTTCAGGGTCGCTGAAACAATAGCAGCAGTTTTCGCGTCATCCTCGGCCCGGTCGGCTTCGGGTTTTCCTCGTTTTAGGTACTCAATCGCCATTTTTGTTTCCTATTGTCATTTTGCAGTCACCGGATTTTTTGTGTTTAGATTAGAAAACACGTCGTAACCCAATTGCATCAGTAGATGCGGGATATCTAACATGCACCAGTTCTCAATGATTTTTCCGTCCTCACAGCGCCACCAATCGCAGTCGCGCATAAATACCCGCTTCCCAGTCGGTTCGATACCAAGAAACGGTTTTACGTGGATGCCGGTAATCATCGGCCAACCACTAAGAAATGCATAGTCACCATCCCCAGCTTTGCACGCAGCTCCTACGCCTTTAATTCCAGATTCAGAACCGTCGCCCCAACCTTCAAAAGTTAGCTCGAACGGTCTTTGAAATGCCGCAAACGCATCAATAGTCGCATAGGAGCCGAGCCCACCAGGGCCATACCAGACCATGCGCTTATGCCAATCCGGCCGCCATGCTTCATTTTCAGAGGTAAGTTTTTTCAGCATACCTTCCACCAAGTCGGCTGAAGCACGGGACCGTTTTGCATCTGATGGGGCTGCATTGATGCCATCATGTGTTGCTGGTCCCACAACTAATCCTTCGTAGCCCTGACTGGGTGAAAGTGGCCAAAGGCCTAACGCAATGATCAGTTCTGCCAAACCTAAGAAAACCTGGCTCTCTACGATTTTACCACCTTCAACACGGTGAAACTCACCAAAGCGTAGGAACGCCAATTTGCCGTTTGGTGGAATGCCATAGAGTGGCTTGCTAAAATAGCCGTGGAAATATCCAGTGGAAGTCACCCACTCTGTACCAAGGTATTCGCCCCCCAGCACGATGTAGTTTTGACGGGTACACCCTTCGAAGGCAACCATGATCGGAGCGATCACGTCGTCCACATAACCCGTTCCATCCGTTGCTTCGTTTATCGGATGGCTAGCGTTGATCTGCGCATTTCGGGCGAAAATCGCGGCGGCGGCTGTTTCCACCGCCTGCAACCGGCCTGTGTCAAAGCTCTCTAAAAACGAAAGATAAAGACCTTTGTTCTTGGCAGACTGCTCGGTCGCAATGCCCATTTCTGGTCGGTTTTCACGGCTCATCCCTTCACTGCTCCTGCCGTTAGGCCACTCACGATTTGACGTTGGAAGAACATGACCAAAACAAATAATGGCGCCGTGGCTGATACAACGGCAGCAACCGCAAACATAATATTTCCTTCGGTATAGGTTGTACCCAAAAACGCCGCAATTTGTGGGACCATAGTTCTATTGCCTTCTGACAGCAGCATGGATGTCACTGCAAAATCGTTGTAGGCTAACAAAAAACTAAACAACCCTGTGGTGATGACGCCTGGCCACATTACCGGGATGATCACATGCCGAAAGGCTTGAAACTGTGTACACCCATCAACCTTTGCGCTTTCATCCAACTCTTTTGGAATATTTTGAAAGAAACTGTGCAGCATCCACAATGTAAAAGGTTGATTGATTGCCACAAGTACAATGATTGTTGTTGGTAAAATTCCCCATAAGTTCCATTCGAAAAACGGCAACATGTAGCCTGCAACCAGTGTTATGGGCGGCATCGCGCGAAAAATGAGCGCGGCGATTAGCAACCAGAAGGTATACCGAAAGCCAGATCTTGAAAGAGCATATCCACCCAACGTACCAAACGTCAAAGATGTACATACGACAAAAAAGCAAACGATGAAGGTATTGATCACATTACGTAAAAAACCTTCTTCAATCCACGCACCATTATACCCCGCGCCGGTAAATGGCGAACCATGAGTTTCCAAGGTACGTTTCCCCGTTATGGCATTTGTCCAATCTGAAATTGAAAAAAAATCAAGCTCAACCTTAAATGATCCCCAAAATGTCCAGATGAAAGGAAACGCTGCCATAGTAAGCCAAACGATCACAAATAAAATTGATGCAAAGCGCAGGGCAGTGGGCATTTTATTCACAGGTGAGGACATTATGCTTTCCTTTTATGATCGCGCCAAGTCCGCACAAGGACCGGGGATAATAAAATTGCGACCCCGATGATTGTGATAACTGAGGTTGCAGCCGCGGATGACAATTGCTGGGTTTCGCCGCCTAAGTCATTAAAGATAGCCCAACTCAACGAGGATGCATGTGCGGATGCATTAAAGCCAACAATCGGTTCAAAAACCCTAAAATTATCCATCAATTGGATGAGCGCAACAAATGTAACAAGCGGCATCAAATGTGGTACAATAACATATCGAAGCCGCTGGAAGCGAGATGCGCCATCGATTTGCGCGGCTTCTAGTTGGTCCATTGGAAGTGTTTGTAGACCTGCATAAAAAATCACGAATGCAAATGGTGCGGCGTGCCAGACACCATAAACCATCAGAGAAATCCACATCAATCCCGTCGATGCTTTTAATGATAAAGTAGGATCGCCAGCCAACCACTGTAGCGCGTTGCCCAAGATGCCGCGACTGTCAATCATCCAGAACAAAACGAGGGCACCGATCAATGGGGTAATTACAAACGGCAACAGTGAAAAGAAAATTACAATCCCTTTTAATTTTGCATGTAAAGTATTCACTGCCAAAGCGATTACTAAACCCATTAGGATCACCAAAGGTGTCACAATAAATGTAAAAGCGAGCGTAAATGCGATTGCACGATAAAATGGAAGGTTGTTCAACTTTGATAGAAAATCCGCAAACGAAACTCGTGCACGCCAAGCTTCCGAGACTTCGATGATAGCTAGATGACCTCTGTCGAAGTAAATATCCAGCCCAACAAACCGACCTAAAGGTTCAGCTGCGCGGATTGCGGCGGTGGCTTCTTGATCAATTGCGGTTTCTTCTGTGCATTTAAATGGTGTGCACGTTTCCACTGTCACCAAAACCGCTTCATGAGGGGTAAATAGTGATTGGGTTACAACCGACAGTATCGGTAGCGCAATGAAAAGCAACATTGCCATGCCAGTTGGAAAAAAGAACCAAAAAAATGTACGGTGTTTCATTAGGCTGTGTTTTCGAAGGTGCTTTGAAAAGAGAGATGGTGGGGGCAGTACCCCCACCATAAAGACTCATTCATAGAAAGCCTTTTTCTTTAGCTGCTGCGATGTAAGCTGCTTCAACGTCTTTCAATGCCTGTTCAGCACTTTCTGTACCTTTCATGAAATCAGCCAATTCGTTTCCGAGAGCGGTATGTAACAAGCCCATGTATGGTAACATTGGATAAGGGATTGTATTCATGCCTGCTGCTGCAAAAACACCTATTGCTGCATCCGTAGGTGTATATCCATCAATCAACCATACAGCTTGTGTGCGAATTTCTTCACTTTCCATCATAGCGGGTGAAATACCATTCATCATCGCGATAAAAGTTGCCTCCGCTTCTTCATCGCTAATGTTCTTGGCAACGGTCCAACCGTCCCACCAAAGCGTTGACGCTGGTGTGTCGCCTCCACCTACGGTCATCGGTCCTGCAATTGCGAAACCATCGACAACGTCTTGAGGCACACCGTCTGCAGTTACCAATGTAGCGGCGCGTGATCCCCACATGTTCATAATAGCAACATTACCTGCACGGAATTCTGCGTTGGTTGCATTTGAATCATGTGTCAGGAAATCAGGGTTCATATATCCAGATAAGGCTTTCATCATTTCAAGTGTTTTGACGCCCGCCTCGGTATTTATATTGGGCTCAGCAGTACCAGGTTTAAAATGAGAGCCACCCATACCTAGGAACATGTTGTTGAATTCTTGCGCAAGGTTCCAACCTGCCGCGTATGCGCCGCCTACTGGATTTTCCATTAAGCCTTGATCGCGGATCATTTTTGCGGCGGCGAGCATTTCTTCATAGGTCTTTGGAGGCTCTACACCAATTTTCTCAAGAACGTCCGCGCGATAGACCAAGTGCTGAGCATTTGCCATAAATGCAACCGCCATCACTTTGCCATCGATTGTGATCAATTGGTTTTTCTTGAGTGCTTGTCCGTGCTTGGCAACCAAATCGTCCAATGGGCGGATAACATCTTCGTTCATCAATGCAACAATCGAAGAGTTTGCAACGATAGCAGATGTGTATTCAGCCGGGTTACCCTGCATCCCTGGAAGGTTGATTTTCTGGTGATCCGCTGTTAGGTTCGTTGTGATTTCAGCGCCTGAGCAAGCTTGAGCGCCCGCGCCAACACTTTGAATGGCAGGAAATTCATTCCCCACAATCGATACACGTGCATTAACTTCGCACGCAATAGCCGATGTAGACATGAGTGCTGTGATCGAAGCAGCTAATGCAATTTTTCTAAAAAACATGTTACTCTCCCTTTGCTTTTTAGGTTTTAGATGCGCCTTGCAATCACGCATCCTTTTGGCCACGGTTTCCCGCAACAGTTTTAGGGGTTAACCCCCAATTCGCGCACCTGTTTGACCATCAAACAGGTGGCAAATCTTGGCGGGCACTTCGATTGAAACCATGTCGTCAATCGAGGCCCGATAGTTTTTATCTGCACGAACGCTGACCAATTTCGATCCAATCCGTACCGTCACCATTGTGGCATCCCCCAACAGTTCCAACGTATAGATCGGGGCATTGATCTGACCGCCGTTGTCCACGACACGTGCATCTTCTGCGCGAAATCCCAGTGTGATGTTTTGATCCGCGGCGTTCAGCCCAGAAATTTTTGTATTTGCCGCCATGAAGACATCACCTGCGACTGATCCTTCGATCAAGTTCATCGCGGGGTTGCCGATAAAGCCCGCAACGAATGTATTAGCGGGGCGGTCATAGATTTCAGTGGGGCTGCCCACTTGCTGCACAACGCCCTTTTCCATGACAACAACGCGGTCGGCCAATGTCATCGCCTCGATCTGATCGTGCGTCACATAGATTGTCGTGACCGCCAATTCATGGCTCAGGTTTTTGATCTGCGCCCGAGTTGAAACGCGCAATTTTGCGTCTAGGTTTGACAGCGGTTCATCCATCAAGAACACATTGGGTTCACGCACGATTGCGCGGGCCAAGGCCACGCGCTGACGTTGGCCGCCAGACAGTTCAGCAGGTTTGCGGTGCAGGAAATCATCTAATTCAACCATCGCTGATGCACGGCGCACCCGCGCGTCATGTGTTTTGGGATCAATTCCGCGCACCTTTAACGGAAAGCGGATATTCTCATAGACGTTCATGTTTGGGTAAAGAGCGTAGCTTTGAAACACCATGGCCACATCACGATCTTTAGGTTCTAGGTCATTCACCTTTTTCCCATCGATCAGAATATCGCCTGATGTTGCATCCTCCAAACCTGCAATCATCCGCATAGTTGTGGTTTTTCCACAGCCAGATGGACCAAGCAGGACCAAGAATTCCTTGTCAGGTATCGTCAAGTTCATGTCTGCAACACCAACAAAATCGCCCCAACGCTTAGTTATGTTTTTCAGAATAATTTCGGACATGTCCCGGGCCCATCGTCGTTACCTGAGAAATGTTGGCACCAAGATTTAGGTTACACAAGCTATTTTTGCATACGTTTGCAAAAAATACTTTTCTAATCGAAAAAACCCTATATCAAAGGGGGAAAAGTGACTGTGTCAGGATTGGATAAGCATGAGCTATCAAGCAGAAAAGCAAGTTGTGCGTGACTACTACACGGCACTCGATTCGACATCGGGGGCGGATATGCTGGACGCCGCCGGGCAGTATGTCGCGTCGGATTACCTTTGGCGCGGGTATCATCCGTTTGGTGAAATGACATCCTTGGCGGATGTGATCGGACAATTTTGGATGCCGTTGAAATCTTCTCTTACCCGCCTTCAACGGCGCGAAGATGTGTTCTTTGCGGGCAAAAACGTGACTGAGAACAACGATGGCATTTGGGTTGTTTCCATGGGGCATCTGATGGGACTGTTTGATGCGCCGTGGCTGGGTATTCGGCCGACCCGCAAAATGGCGTTTCTGCGCTATGCCGAATTCCACCGCGTCGAAGGTGGCAAGATTTGTGAAACAGCGTTTTATTTTGACATCCCGCATCTGATGATCCAGGCGGGTCAAAATCCGTTTCCGCCGCAAACAGGTGCGCATATGGTCCAGCCGGGTCCGATGCCACATGATGCATTGCTATATGATGACGCCCCGGCGGAAGAGGGGAAAAAGACCTTGGCGGCGATTGAATCTATGATCGGTGATTTGGGGCAGTGGCAGTTGGGTTTGCCGCTGGAAGA
Organism: Paracoccaceae bacterium; assembly: GCA_017852835.1. Classification (GTDB taxonomy): domain Bacteria; phylum Pseudomonadota; class Alphaproteobacteria; order Rhodobacterales; family Rhodobacteraceae; genus HIMB11. Next base: position 48 of record JAFMKS010000059.1, on the reverse strand, counting down.
AGAGCTGGCGCGCACATGGCATGACGACATGATTTGGTGGGGGCCTGC
>JAFMKS010000058.1 GCA_017852835.1 Paracoccaceae bacterium | reverse complement strand
CGCAATTGATCCACTTTGGCCTGCGACGCTGTCACCGCGGATGATTGATATTATGCGCCGGGAATTGGCGTTTGACGGGCTGTTGATGACGGATGATCTATCGATGGAGGCCTTGCCAGGAACCATTCCAACACGTGCCATGGCGGCGCAACGGGCAGGGATAGATATTGTTTTGCACTGCAACGGGGACGCAGGTGAAATGCAATCTGTGGCCGAAGTTTTGGAACAACCCACACCCAAAACGCACCAACGCATGCAGGCCGCGATTGGGGCGCGTGATGCATTGGTGCCACAATCGCTTGACATCGACGCATTGCACGCGCAGCTTGGTGTTTAACGCAAACCAGATCCAAGAAACATGAGCGAGCATCACGATTTATTTCCGTCCAATGATGACGCGCAATCCGTGTCCGACAGATTGTCGGCCGAAGCGCTGATTGTGGACGTGGATGGGTTTGAAGGGCCGCTTGATCTGTTGTTGACCCTGTCGCGCACGCAAAAGGTTGATTTGATGCGCATTTCCATTTTGGAACTGGCACAACAATATTTGGATTTCGTTGAACGGGCCAAGGCGTTGCGCATCGAATTGGCCGCGGATTATTTGGTGATGGCGGCGTGGTTGGCCTTTTTGAAATCACGACTATTGCTGCCCCCTGATCCCGCAGATGAGGGGCCAAGCGGCGAAGAAATGGCCGCGCATCTTGCGTTTCAGCTTGAACGGCTTCAGGCGATGCGCGATTGCGCCGCGCGCCTAATGGCACGGGATCAAAAGGGGCGCGATTTTTTCGTGCGGGGTATTCCCGAAAACGTTGAAACCGTGCGCACGGTGCATTACACCGCCAATTTGTTGGATTTGATGCAGGCCTATTCCCGTATTCGCACACGAGACGAATTTCGCCCCTTTGTCATGGATCGCAACGATATTTTTACGATGGAAGAGGCGTTGGAACGTATGCGTGGATTGATCGGATTTGCCGTCGATTGGGTCGATATCTCAAGCTATCTGCCCGATGGATGGGGCGCATCCCCCATGCGCCGCCGCGCCGCAACCGCATCGACATTTGCAGCCTCTCTTGAATTGGCCAAGGCTGGCAAAGTAGAATTGCGCCAAAGTGAAACATTTGCCCCGCTTGAATTGCGCAGAAAGGCACAAGAGAATGAGTGAACCCGAGGGAAATGCAAACGATACCCTGTTTGAGGCGCCCCCCATGGGCGAACAAGAGCGTATGGTTGAGGCTATTTTATTTGCCTCGGCAGATCCTGTCAGCGTGAAAGAGTTGAATGATCGTATGCCACACGGCTGTGACTCGGCAGAGGCCTTGGTGCATCTGCAAAAACGCTATGAGGGGCGCGGCGTGCAGGTCACGCGCGTGGGCGAGGCATGGGCCATTCGCACAGCGGGCGATTTGGGATTCTTGATGCAAAAAGAAACGGTTGAAACGCGCAAATTATCGCGCGCGGCCATCGAAACGCTGGCCATCATCGCCTATCATCAACCCGTGACACGTGCCGAGATTGAGGAAATTCGCGGGGTAACTGTATCGCGCGGCACCATTGATTTGCTGATCGAAATGGATTGGATCCGATTTGGCCGCCGCCGTATGACCCCGGGGCGCCCCGTGACATTTGTTGTGACACAGAATTTCCTGGATCATTTCGGCCTAGAAAGCGCACGTGATTTACCAGGATTGAAAGAACTGCGTTCCGCCGGACTGTTAGAAAGCCGCCCACCCCCCGTAGAGCGCACACCAACGGAAGAGGACGAAGGTCAAACGGAGTTGTTTGAAGATTAAGTAGAAATCTCAAATTCTTCGAATGTGCGACACTAAAACCGAAATCAGGTATGAGAACCAGTGCACGGTTTTAGGCGATTACGCAATGAATCTCTTACTTAAAGTGTTTAGACAACTTTAACCCTTGGCCCTGATAGTTTGATTTCAGCGCCGCGCCATAAAGTTGTGTGGGCAGTTCCTGCATTTGTTCGTAAACCAAACGTCCCACAACTTGGCCATGTTCCAAAACAAACGGTGCTTCGTGACAGCGCACCTCTAGCACACCACGCGATCCTGTGCCGCCCGCCGCGTCATGGCCAAAGCCAGGGTCAAAAAAGCCAGCATAATGCACACGGAATTCGCCGACCATTGCCAAAAATGGTGCCATTTCAGCCGCATACATAGGGGGAATGTGAACCGCCTCCTGGCTGACAAGGATATAAAAAGCGCCGGGGTCCAATATGATTTGACCATCGTTACTGCGGATGTCTTCCCAAAATTCACGTGGGTCATAGTGGCCGATTTTGTCCAAATCAATCACACCTGTATGCGGTTTGGCGCGATAGCCGACCAAATCACCCTTTGATGGTTTCAGATCAACGGAAAATCCCAAACCGTCGTCAATCACGGCCTCGCCCGATACCAATTTTTGCGTTTCATGCAGGGTGGTTAGTTCCGCATCCGACAAAATGGCATGTCCCACACGGAAACGAATTTGATTAAGTCGCATGCCAGGGCGCACCAAAACCGAAAAGGAACGCGGACAGATTTCTGCATAAAGTGGCCCATTGTATCCCGCAGGAATGCGATCAAACTCTGTCCCGTCATCCGTGATGACACGGGTCAACAGATCCAGCCGTCCCGTTGAGCTTTTGGCGTTGGCGACCGCTGTGATGTTCCGGGGCAGGGCAAGCCTTTCCATCAAGGGCACAACGTATACGCAACCCTTTTCCAAAACAGCTCCTTGAGACAGGTCGATCTGATGCATTTCAAAATCTTGCAACCGATCCGCAACACGACGACCATTTCCCGCAAGAAAGGAGGCGCGCACCCGCCATGCCTTTGTTCCCAAACGTAAATCCAGACTGGCAGGTTGAATTTGTCCGTCGGCCAAAGGGGTATCAATCGTGATCTGGCCGCCCTCAATCAGTGCGGCGATGGTTTGATTTGGTAAAACACCAGTCACGTTGTGGCCTCCTTTATAAACAAAACGCCCAAGGCATAGCCTAGGGCGTTTTTGTTGGTCGGGCTAGCAGGATTCGAACCTACGACCTCCCGTCCCCCAGACGGACGCGCTACCAGACTGCGCTATAGCCCGACGCTATATCGCTGTGATAGCGGTTTTTATCCGAAGGACAAGGGCAAATTTACGTTTGCGGGCGAAAACCTCATGCGCGGCGCGCGATTGCGCCCTGAACCCTTGCTAATAAGGTTTCGATTGTCGCGGCAGTAAGCGTGCCACGTTGTACCGCGTGCAACAATTGACCCGAGCGCGTATCGGGAAGGGGGGCCGGATCAGCATGCGCCTCTGGCGCTGTCGCTGCTTCTGCCCCTGTTTGATCCTCGTCGGCCCGGAAATTTTCACTGGGACTGTCGGCGAAAAGATCAAGTTGATCCTTATCTTCGGTTTCGGCCAATCGCAAATTCGGGCGCGTGGTTGGTTTTTGCGCGTCGTCGGCCTGTTTCGTTTTCTGCGCAGCGTCGGTTTCGATGTCCGCAGTCATGTCAATCATTTCCACGGGGGCTTCTGTAGCTGTTTCATGGGGTTCAATCTCTGCCTCTAGTCCTGCTTCCAGCGGAGGAGAGAGATCAATCACATGCTGAACACCGTTTTCTTTCAGCAGCTTTTGCGCTCCACGTATGGTCATGCCATCATCATGTAGCAGCTTTTTCAATCCACCAATCAATTGCATATCGCGTGGTCGATAATACCGACGCCCGCCTGCACGTTTGACTGGTTTTATTTGCGAAAACTTACTTTCCCAGAACCGCAATACGTGGGTTGGCAGGTCCAGCCATTCGGCAACCTCGCTTATGGTGCGGAATGCATCTGCAGATTTTGACATCTTCGGTGGCAGCCTTTCGCGTTAGGATTTGTTTCCTTCGGCGACACGCTCTTTCATCAGATGGGAGGGGCGGAACGTTAAAACACGTCTGGGCGGAATAGGGGCCTCTTGGCCTGTTTTTGGGTTCCGACCAACACGCGCATTTTTATCGCGTACGCTGAACGTCCCAAACGACGATAGTTTCACTTGTTCCCCACGAACCAACGCGTCACTCACATGATTTAAAACACTCTCAACCAAATCCGCAGATTCGTTACGTGACAGACCAACTTCACGAAAAACAGCTTCGCTTAGGTCCATTCTTGTCAAAGTTTTTTCGGACATAGCACCCTCCGGTTTCGGTGTATGTTAGCCACTGGCGTTTTTCCAAGTCAAACGATTTGATCCAGTTCGGTCAATAAAGTGCTAATTCCTAGGGAAAATGTGTTTTACCAGCGTAAAACAACCGCACCCCAAGCCAGACCGCCGCCAATTGCCTCGGTTACAACCACCTGTCCGGGTTGAATTTTGCCTTCACTGACCGCAACAGAGAGGGCAAGTGGAATCGATGCCGCCGATGTGTTTCCGTGGTTCTGCACAGTTTTCACGACCCGCTCATCTGGCACGCCCATCTTTTTGGCGGTGCCTTGGATGATGCGAATGTTTGCCTGATGGGGGACAACCCAATCCACCTCATCCGCTGTGATTTTTGCACGATCCATTGCGGTTTGTGCGGTTGCCGCCAATTTTTCAACAGCGTGGCGAAACACCTCTTTGCCCTGCATGCGCAGGTAACCTGTGGTCTGCGTCGACACACCACCGTCCACGTATAAAATATCGCGGTGACGCCCGTCAGAATTTAGATCAACAGATAAAATGCCACGATCCGATTTGTCGCCTGTGCCATCTTGGGCCTCTAGGATCAAGGCGCCAGCACCATCGCCAAAGAGGACACTGGTTGTGCGATCCTCCCAATCCATGATGCGCGAAAATGTTTCCGCGCCAATCACCATGACGCGCTTTGCCTGTCCCGATACGATTTGTGCATTTGCCGTGGCAAGTGCGAATACAAACCCTGCACACACCGCCTGCACATCATAGGCAAATCCACGCATCATCCCAAGGCCATTTTGCACCATGGTTGCAGCCGATGGAAATGTCAGATCGGCAGTGGATGTGGCCACAATAATGGCATCCAAATCATCGGCCACCATGCCCGCCGCGGACAATGCGCGATTGGCGGCGTGAGTGGCCAAATCTGATGTCGTTTCGTTTTCGGCCGCAAAATGGCGTTGATGGATACCTGAACGTGATACGATCCATTCATGGCTTGTATCCAAGGTGTCTTCAAATTCGGAATTGGGCACGACGCGCTCAGGTAGGTAATGTCCAATGCCACGTACAACCGCCCGTATCGTCATTCTTGTTCGCCTGTTTTTTCGCTTGGTTTTGTCTCATCCTGCGCCAATGTGGGGGTGGATGCAACCCGTGCGGCGACTTTCTTGGAAAAATCAGATTTGGCCAGTTGGAATGCCAGCTTGACCGCCGCTGAAACGCCTGTTGCGTCTGCAGATCCGTGGGATTTTACTACGGTGCCATTGAGGCCCAAAAACACACCCCCATTGACGCGTCTTGGGTCAATCCGTTTTTTCAAACGCCGCATTGAGGTTAACGCCAAAAGAGAGGCGAGCCGCGATAGGGGGGTATAGGCAAAGGCTTCCCGCAAGAGCGTGCCAATCAAATTTGCGGTCCCTTCACCGGTTTTCAACGCGATATTGCCCGTGAACCCATCCGTGACGATAACATCGCATTTTGTTCCGGGGATATCCCCCCCTTCGACAAAACCGACGAATTCAAAATTTGCATCATCTGCCAGCGATGCGATCAACGCATGCGCCTCTTTCAATTCTGCGCGGCCTTTGTGTTCCTCAGTGCCGACATTCAAAACCCCCACACGTGGGTAATCGATGTTCAATCCGTTGCGGGCATAGGACACGCCCATCAATGCATATTGGCACAGGTCACGCGCATCCGCACGCACATCTGCGCCCACGTCCAGCATGATGTTAAAGCCTGCGGGATTTTGCGATGGCCACAACACAGCGATTGCGGGGCGATTGACACCCTCAAGTTTCCGCAGGCGGATCATGCTCATCGCCATTAGCGCGCCCGTGTTGCCGCACGACACGCAAACCTCGGCCTCACATGCGCGCACAGCCTCAAGCGCGGACCACATGGATGTATTGCGTCCAGTGCGCAGCACCTGACTGGGTTTGTCGTCCATCGTGACCACATCCGGTGCGTCACGAATTTCAACGCGCCCCGCCAATGCACGGCGGCGATTCACCAGACGGCGCAGTTCGGCCTCGGGTCCATGCAAGATGAAATGTAGGTCAGGATTAACTTTGGCGGAATGAGAAATACCGGCGACAACCGCCGCCGGTCCCAGATCTCCACCCATTGCATCAATGCTTAGTACGGTTCTATTTTCTGAACGTTCCAAGGACATTGCCTGCACGCGGGTTAAACATGAACACGCGCAGCTTAGGCTGCGTCGTCGTCCAGATCGATTTCTTCATTCAGCGCGACAACTTCGCGATCTGCGTAATGTCCGCATGATGCACAAACGTGGTGTGGGCGCTTTAGTTCGCCGCAGTTTGGACATTCGTTTGGATTGCCTGCAACCAATGAGTCGTGTGCACGACGGTTGTTGCGGCGTGAGCGTGATACTTTGTTCTGTTGGACAGCCATGTCTCAACCCCAATATTGAACGAGGATCAAAGTCCTCGACGTTTCATTCCATTCTTGTATTCGTGGCGCATACATCTAATTCACCTACAAATACAACCTAAATTCGCAAGAGTGCGCGAAAATATCGTGCTTTTTTAAATGCGCAAGGGGGTGGGGCGAAATTAATCGCCTTTTTCCATCTTTTCTTTCAGTGCGGCAAGCCCTGCAAAGGGTTTTGCATCCGCATCCCGCATCGGTTTAACGCCCTCTTCGGAAAAAACACGTGCGCCCAGTTCAACACCTTCTGCACGCGGGTAATCGGGCAGGGCCAAAACCAGTGTTTCGCGGAAAACATCCAGTAAATCAATTTCCGCAGGCAAAATGTCCATTGTGTCATCTCCACTGGCCTCGGAGATTTCTTCGTCGTCGGCCACCTGTTCAAATATGGCCTCGGGCACATAGCGACGGGAGATTTTTTCATCAATGCGCGTGGTGACAGGCACGAAACTGATCACACAGTTCTGTTGAACGGTTGCCCCCAAATCCGCGGTTAATTCCCACTGATCCCGTCCCTCCGCTGTCAGTTCGCCCTTAAAGCGAAGTTTTTTCAGCGAAATAAGGTCCAATTCTTGGGCAAATTGGCGAATTTGTGCCGCATCGAACGTTAATTCGAACCGTGTGGGTCGACGTTCGTTTAAATCGGCGATACGCAAAACAGGCGTGGATGTATCTTTACGGGCCATCGGACAAGCGATCCTTTCTTGCATGCGCGCTGCGCTTTCTGTAATCGGATATAGGGGAGCGCGTGATGAAACAAAAGGGGCAAACCACATGAAACCATTCCGCCAAATTATGCTGGGCGTTGTGATTTTGATTATTGCGGGATGCACCACGCAGTCTCGGAACCAAGGATATATTCCTACCGAGGAAGAGATCAGCGCATTGGTCGTCGGGGTCGATACGCGTGATAGCGTGTTTGAAGCATTGGGCACACCCACAACCTATGGCGTGTTGGCGGAGGATCAGGCGTATTACGTACGCTCTCGGTTCGAACGCATCGGTGCGCGTGCCCCCAAAGAGGTTGAACGTCAGGTTTTGGCCCTTGCCTTTGATCAGGATGGCGTTTTGACAGCCTTGGGACAATATTCTTTGACGGATGGGCAGGTTGTCGTGCTTAATACGGATGTAACCGAAAGCGGGATCGAAAGCCTGGGCATCTTTAGGCGTATTGTTGCATCGATTGGTCGTCCAACAGCAGGCCAGCTGATCCGCTAGTGTCGCAGTGTTGTTACATCGGGCACCTAAGCCCATGTATAATGAGCCGATTATATGAGTGGGGGCAGGAATGCTTGTGTTAGAAAAGGGACATTATCGCGCCCGCATCGCTGAAACGCCCGATGACGTTGCCGCGGCCCAAACCCTGCGCCACGATTGTTTTGGGCTGAACCATGCACATGGATTGGACCAAGACGCCTTTGATGATCTTTGCGAACATATGCTGGTTGAGGACGCAGAAACATCTGACCTGATCTGTTGTTATCGTATTATGCATTTAAACAGCGGGGATGACATCACCCGATCCTATTCTGCGCAGTATTATAATTTGTCGGCGCTGCAATCCTATCAGGGCAAATTGGTGGAAATGGGACGATTTTGCATTGATCCTGCGTGCAATGATCCTGATGTGCTTCGCATCGCGTGGGGGGCCATGACCCAATATGTGGATCATAATGATGTTTCGCTGTTGTTTGGCTGTGCCTCGTTTCATGGCATAGACCAAGACGCCTATCGCGACAGTTTTGCAATGCTGCGTGACAAACATCTGGCACCAAAGCGTTGGTTGCCGCGCGTTAAGGCCCCGAATGTGTTTCGCTTTGCCCAACGCCTGACGGGGGCGCCTGATATGAAACAGGCGATGCGGCGCATGCCGCCTTTGTTGAAAACCTATCTGATGATGGGCGGTTGGGTCAGTGATCATGCAGTGGTGGATGCCCAAATGAACACGCTGCATGTGTTCACAGGTGTTGAAATTGGGTCAATCCCACCTGCGCGAAAACGGCTTTTGCGTGCATTGACTTGACCTTTTCCTCTCTGCGGAATAGCCCAAGGCTATGGCACGTTCTCCTTTACTTCAGCTTAACCAAATCTCACTGACCTTTGGCGGTGATCCTGTGTTTCACGATCTGGATTTGGTCGTGCATTCGGGCGATCGCGTCGCATTGGTCGGGCGCAATGGAACAGGCAAATCCACCCTGATGAAGGTCATGGCCGGATTTGTTGAGGCTGATCATGGTTTGCGCGTTGTCCCTCCCGGCAGTGGCGTTGGATACATGGAACAGGATCCAACGATGGAAGGGTTTGCAACCCTGGGCGATTATGCGGCAAGCGCACTTGAACTGGGGGAGCTTTATCGTGTGGAACGCGCAGGCGAGGGGTTAAAGTTTGATCCTGATCGCACGGTGTCCACCGCATCAGGTGGCGAGCGGCGACGCGCCGCCTTGGCCAAATTAATGGCCGAAGCGCCCGAATTGATGTTACTGGATGAACCGACCAACCATTTAGATATTCAGGCGATTTCTTGGTTGGAAAATGAATTGAAATCAACCCGCGCGGCCTATGTCCTTATTTCCCACGACCGTGCGTTTTTGAATGCGTTGACACGGGCAACCCTGTGGATTGATCGCGGACAGGTGCGCCGCAACGAAGAGGGGTTTGCGAAATTTGAGGCATGGCGGGACAAGGTATGGGATGAAGAGGACATCCAACGCCACAAAATGGATCGCAAGATCAAATCAGAGGGGCGTTGGGCCGTAGAAGGGATCAGCGCGCGGCGCAAACGCAATCAGGGACGCCTGCGCGCGCTGAAGGATTTGCGCGCCGAACGCGCGTCCATGATCAAACGTCAGGGCACGGCGGCGATGGAATTGGCCGCGGCCCCCAAATCGGGCCGCAAGGTTATAGAGGCCACAGGTATCTCCAAAAGCTTTGGGGCCAAAACCATCCTCAAACCTTTTTCGATCAAAATTCAACGGGGGGACCGCATCGCCTTTGTAGGGCCAAATGGTGTGGGGAAAACCACCGTGTTGAACATGCTGATGGGGAAAGAGGCGCCTGATACGGGCACGGTGCAACATGGCACCAACCTTTTGCCAGCCCTGTTTGATCAGACGCGTGCGCAATTGGATCCCGATATGACCCTGTGGGAAAGTTTGGCGGGTGATCCCGAAATGCGGGTGTCGGGTAAGGCCGATCAGGTTTTGGTGCGCGGACAACCCAAACATGTGGTTGGCTACCTCAAGGAATTTTTGTTTGACGAGGCACAGGCGCGTGCCCCCATCCGCAGCCTAAGTGGTGGGGAAAAGGCGCGGGTTTTACTGGCGAAAATCATGGCACGCGAAAGCAACCTGTTGGTCTTGGATGAACCGACCAACGATTTGGATGTTGAAACGCTGGACCTGTTACAAGAACTGCTTGATGATTATGACGGCACCGTTATTTTAGTCAGCCACGACCGTGATTTCCTGGATCGTGTGGCCACGGCCACCGTCGCGATGGAAGGGGACGGTCGCGCCACGGTCTATGCAGGTGGGTGGAGCGATTATCAATCACAAAAACCCAAAGAGGACACCACAAAGCCAGAGGCGAAGCGCGCCCAATCAGGCGAAAAATCTGCGCCCAAACCCCAGCCAAAAAAGAAAGAGGCGGGGTTAAGTTACACGGAAAAGCATCGTTTGGAAAAACTGCCCGCGATCATCGAACGCCTAGAGGCCGAGATCGCAAAGTTAGAAGAGTTCATGTCCGACCCCGATCTGTTCTCTAAAGAGCCCGTCAAATGGCAAAAGGCGACTGAGGCCTTGGTTGAACGACAATCCGCATTAGCCGAGGCCGAGGAGGAATGGTTGGTATTGGAAGAAAAGGCCAGTGCGGAGTAAATAGGATGCTCGACTAAACTATTTTGGACCTAGATTGATTTCATAGCCCAGATCATGCGCGGTCGAAGCGGAGCGAAGACTTTTCGCGTATGATCCGGCCCACGCCCGTCCGAAAGGGCGGGAGCTTCATTTCATTCAGCCCTGTTAACCGCCCACGGGCGTTGGCTTAATTGTTGAGCCTTGGAAATAAAGACGAAAAGGTGTCTCAGAGGCAAACTTCTAGTCGACTAATTAGGCGATATGGACTTCTGACAAACTTCATCACCCAACATAGGAAAAAGCCAGTGCAAAATAGCATCTGATCCTAACCCGTTTTTGGATTTTTCTGAAAATTTTTGGCCAGTGCCGAAATCATAAACACCGTTAGGGATATGCGCACCAGATGATGCAATGTCACCACCGCTGGGTTGGCCGATAGGCTGAGTGCGATCAGGGACATTTCAGTAACGCCGCCCGGTGCAAATGATATCATAGATACCAGAAAGCTCATGTCCGTGACGCGGATCAGGATCCTGCTGATCACAAAGCTCAGCAGGAGCATGAACCCAACGCTGAGTATTGAGAGGCCAATCGCTCGTCTGATGGCCGAAAGCTGCATGCCCCCAAACCGACTGCCGAGAGCCGTTCCAATGACGACCTGCGCAATGATTACAACCCATTGGGGCAGGGCAAGGGTTGCCAAACCACTTAACCCGATGGCAGCAGATGCAATCAACGGACCCATCAAATGCCCCGCAGGCAGGAATTTACCGATCCATAATCCAACGGCCCCAACGGCGGCAGCGATCAACAAATCCTCCCATAAGGGCAGGCCGCTGTCTTTGCCAGTTAGGACCAAACCCGCGGATGACCCCACGGGTTCCCCCACCCAAAATGATACCAAAATGGGTACGGAACTTAGCGTTAGGATGATCCTTGTAAATTGCTGCATCGTCAGCAGGCGCACATCGCATCCCGCCTCTTCGCCCAAGG
>JAFMKS010000057.1 GCA_017852835.1 Paracoccaceae bacterium | reverse complement strand
ATATAGTAGCGACCAGTTTTAATCTTTGTCTCATGGAACGCGGCGTCATCTGCCCCGTTCTTTAGCGCTTCGATGGATGCTTTGCCCATGCGCGCCCACATCAACCCCAAACACACATGTCCAAACATGTGCATAAAGTCATAGGACCCCGCCAAGGCGTTGTTGGGATTCTTCATGCCGTTTTGCATGAAATACATGCCCGCGGCCTGCAAGTCCTTGGATGCGGCTTTCAATGGAGCAAGGAAGTCAAGATCAAAATCTTCGTCCCATCCCTTGTTTTCAGAGTTAAAGTTCTTGACCATTTCAAAGAAGGCCATGACATGCTTGCCCCCATCTTGGGCCAATTTGCGACCCACCAAATCCAAGGCCTGAACACCGTTGGCGCCCTCATAGATCATGGTGATACGCGCGTCGCGGGCGAATTGGGTCATGCCCCATTCTTCGATATATCCGTGACCGCCGTAAACCTGTTGTGCGGCACTTGCGTATTCATATCCCTTATCTGTTAGGAACCCTTTGATCACAGGGGTCAACAGACTGATCAAACCGTTTGCGTCCGCGTCCCCTTCACGATGGGCCTGATCGATCAGGGATGCCCCCCAAAAGGTAAAGGCACGCGCCCCTTCGACGAAACTTTTCTGATCCATCAAATTGCGGCGAATATCGGGATGCACGATCAACGGATCAGCAGGACCATCTGGGTTTTTAACGCCTGTTACATCGCGCCCTTGCAGGCGATCTTTGGCATAGGCGACCGCGTTTTGATAGGCGACTTCAGCCTGCGAATACCCTTGCAGGCCGACACCCAGACGCGCTTCGTTCATCATGGTGAACATGGCGCGCATGCCCTTGTGTTCGTCACCCAGCAAAAACCCTGTTGCGCCATCATAGTTCATCACACAGGTCGCGTTGCCGTGGATGCCCATTTTTTCTTCGATCTTGCCAACGGCGACCGCGTTGCGCGCCCCAAGTGATCCATCCTCATTCACCATGAACTTTGGCACAATGAATAGGGAAATGCCCTTAACCCCATCGGGGCCACCTGGAATTTTCGCAAGAACCAAGTGAATGACATTTTCAGACAGATCATGATCCCCCGCAGAGATAAAAATTTTCTGACCCGTAATTTTGAATGTCCCATCCGCTTGTGGTTCTGCTTTGGTCCGCATCAGGCCCAAATCGGTCCCACAATGGGGCTCGGTCAGGTTCATAGTGCCTGTCCAATCACAGCTGACCATATTGGGCAGATAGGTTTGTTTTTGCGCCTCTGTCCCATGGGCGTGGATCGCAGAATAGGCCCCATGCGTTAGGCCCTGATACATGCCAAAGGCCATGTTAGAGCTTGCAAACATTTCGCCAACGGCCGTTCCAACCAAATAGGGCAGGCCCTGACCCCCGAATTCAGGATCACAGTCGATGCCTGTCCAGCCGCCTTCTTTCACTTGTTCAAAGGCGTCTTTGAAACCTGCGGGGGTGCGGATCACGCCATTTTCGAAATGACATCCCTCTTGATCGCCCACGGCATTCAGTGGGGCCAAAACCTGTGATGTGATTTTGCCCGCTTCTTCCAAAATGGCGGATAGAAAATCGGCGTCCAAATCCGCATACCCAGGAATGGACGAATTTTTAACATCAAGGACATCATTTAAAACGTATTGCATGTCCTTGGTGGGTGCGATGTAATGTGGCATTAATAACCTCTATTCTGTTGCTTTTGCTGAGATATTCATGCCTTTGATCAAATCGGCACCCCAGCGAAGTTGCTCTTCTAATTCTTCGATTGTTTGGTCTAATTCGTCGCGCTGACGCTTTAATTCCTGCAAACGGACTTGCGCCAACTCATATGTTTTTGACATTTGTGTCTGCTGTTGGTCTTGCATGTAATACATTTCCAAAAGCTGACGGATTTCCTCGAGAGAGAAGCCGAATTTCTTACCACGCAGGATCAATTTCAACCGTGCGCGGTCCCGTTTGGTGTACAAACGTTTTTGTCCATCGCGGATTGGCGCGATCAATTCTTTGGCTTCGTAAAACCGCAAAGTACGCGGTGTGACATCAAAAAGATCGCACATTTCGCGGATCGTCATTTGGTCATTTTGCATAGTTATCTCCGATTCTCCCCGTTGGGATAATCAGAATATAACGCAAAAATTCACAAAGTTAACGTTGACGTAAACTAAACGTTGCGTCAACTTAGCCCGAAACAAGCTTATCTGTCGTTTGGCGCAGCTGCTCTAATTCTTCAATGGTTTGCGACAATTGAACCTGCTGGTCCCGCAGTTCGGCAAGTTTGCGATCAGCCATGTCCAAAAACACATTCATCTGCGCTTTGGTGCCGTCCTGGTCGTAAATCAGAAGCCACTGGCGCAGTTCCTCAAGCTGAAAGCCAAACTTGCGCCCTCGCAGGATCAATGTCATGCGCGCCAATTCGCGTGGCCCGTAAAAGCGTGAACGTCCTTCACGATCAGGGGATAGCAGTTCGATATATTCGTAGTACCGCAATGTGCGCGGTGTTACGTCAAACTTGGCACACATTTCTTTGAAACTTAACCGAACTTCGCTCATCTTCGCCTCGACTTTCTTGGGGGTAAGGTAGGGGCAAGACAGGAAAAGGGCAACCATCGCCCTTGCGGTTTTTTTAAAATCCCGATCATAGTGGGGCGACTGATTTGGAAGACAAAATGACAAAAGATAATCGTGCAATTGCACAAAGCTTTATTGATGCCATCCCACATTCGCACGCGCTGGGTATGAAAATTGATTTCGTTGGCGATGGAGAGGCACATATGTCCATGGATTACGATGAACGGTTCATCGGTGATCCCGCAACGGGTGTCATTCATGGGGGTGCGGTTTTTGCATTGTTGGATACCTGTGGGGGGGCCGCGGTTATTTCGCATCCTGATCACAATGGGGCAACGGCAACGATTGATCTGCGTGTGGACTACATGCGCCCCGCATCACCGGGGCAGCGTATTCGCGCCGTTGCGACATGCTACAATCGCACCCGCTCGGTGGCCTTTGTTCGTGCCGTTGCCATGGATGATCGCGAAGATAAACCTGTGGCCACGGCCGCAGGTGCGTTTGTGACAGGGGGATAAGCCATGGCTCTGCGTACTCCAGAACCTGTTCAAGTTGTTAAACAACGGCGGGATGATGCATTGGCCGCCATCGTCGCGGCGATCCCCTATATTCAGTTTTTGAACGTATCGTTTGAACGGCGCGGTGACGAATTGACGGCCGTTATGGCCTATCGGGATACATTGATTGGGAACCCCGCGCTGCCTGCGTTGCACGGGGGCGCGATTGCCGCCTTTCTTGAGGTGGCAGCGGTGATTGAATTGACATGGGCCACCGCATGGGCCGCGATTGAGGATGGAACCTTAACGCCAGAGGCGATTACATCAGGACATCAATTTGCCCTGCCCAAAACAATTGATTTTACGGTTGATTATCTGCGCTCGGGACTGCCACGGGATGCCTATGCGCGCGCGACGATCAATCGATCAGGGCGTCGATATGCATCCGTCCATGTGGAAGCATGGCAGGACAATCGTGACCGCCTATTTGCCCAAGGGACTGGACATTTTCTAATGCCCGATGCCAAGAGCGCAAAAGCGGACTAGCCCCATGCAAGCTGAGATCACACACCGCCGCGTCCTTGCGGTTGCGCTGCCCATTGTTTTGTCAAACATCACTGTGCCGCTTTTGGGGGTGGTTGATACGTTTGCCGTTGGACAAATTGGGGATGCAGCCTCGATTGCCGCCGTCGGGGTGGGGGCGATTATCCTTGGGGCGATTTATTGGATTTTTGGATTTCTGCGCATGGGCACAACGGGGCTTGCAGCGCAGGCCATGGGGGCAGGGGATCAGCAGGAATTGATCGCCCTTTTGGTGCGTGGATTGATCCTTGGGCTTGGGGCGGGTGTTGTCATTATGGCGCTTTACCCCTTGCTGATCGCTGGGGGCTTATGGGTTTCGCCCGTATCTGATCAGGTTGCGCCGCTTGTTGAAAGCTACATGACAATTCGCATATTCAGCGCGCCTGCACCTATCGCGCTTTATGCGATTACAGGATGGCTGATTGCCCAAGAACGTACGCGCGAGGTTTTGATCCTGCAAATTTGGATGAATGGGTTGAACATTCTGTTGGATTTGTACTTTGTGCTATCGCTTGGCTGGGGCGTTGATGGGGTTGCTTGGGCCACTTTCATTGCGGAATGGACGGGACTGGTCTTGGGGCTGTGGATGTGTCGTGCGGCCCTACAACACCCTTTTGCCAGCGCGTGGGATCAGGTGTTTGATCGTGCGCGATTGATCAAAATGGGATCGCTGAATTCGGACATTCTGCTGCGCTCACTTGCATTGCAAGGTATCTTTGTTTCGTTTTTGTTGTGGGGCGGGAAATTCGGGGATGTCGCCTTGGCCGCTAATCAGGTGTTGCTGCAATTCTTGCACCTTATCGCCTATGGGTTGGATGGATTTGCATTCGCGGCTGAAACGTTGGTTGGACAGGCGATTGGTCGGCGCGCAGTTCGGGATTTAAGGAAAAGCGTTGTGATCAGCAGCCTGTGGGCCGCAGGTATCTGTGTTTTACTGGCGATAGGATTTGCGCTGATTGGCCCATGGGCAATTGATATGATGGCGAAATCTGTTGAGGTACAGCAGGCCGCAAGGGTTTATTTACCTTACTTGGTGGCCTCGCCCATCTTGGGATGTGCCTGTTTTATGTTGGATGGAATTTTCATTGGCGCTACACGGGGGGCCGACATGCGAAATATGATGATGATTTCGCTGATGATTTATGTGGTTAGTGTGCTGGCCCTGACCCCTAGTTTTGAAAACCATGGATTATGGATGGCGCTGCTGATTTCCTATGTCGCGCGGGGTGCAACCCTGGGCTACAAATATCCCACAATTGAACGTGATCTAGCCTAAAGCCAATCGGGGCGACCGCTACCAACAGCATCAGCTACATTTGCAAACCCATCGCGTTCCAATAGCGCGTCCAATCCTTTGGCGATATCGGACACCATTGACAATCCGCCATACACCAATGCCGTATATAGTTGCACAGCCGACGCGCCCGCCCGAATTTTTTCATAGGCTTGCGCAGCCGTTGAAACACCGCCCACACCGATCAGGGGAATGTCAGGACCGCAAAGCTGCGACAGTTGGGCCAAAACCCGCGTGGATTTTTCAAACAGGGGCGCACCAGACAGCCCGCCTTGTTCCCCCCGATCCTTGGATGTCAGCCCCTCACGCGACAGGGTTGTATTGGTGGCAATGATCCCACTGATCCCTGTTTCACGCGCGACATCTGCGATATCGGCGATTTCATCAGGGGTCAAATCAGGGGCAATTTTCAGGAAAATCGGAATAGGCGTGCTGAGGCCCGCGTTTGTTGCAAGGACGCCATTCAAGAGAGCACCCAAGGCGTCCTTGCCCTGTAAATCCCGCAGTTTTTCGGTGTTTGGGCTGGACACGTTCACCGTTGCGAAATCCAAGTAAGGGCCGCAATGGGCCAACACCAGCGCAAAATCAGCGGCGCGATCACTGCTGTCTTTGTTTGCACCAAGGTTCAGGCCTACAATACCCGTATTTGGACGGGCCGCCAATCGCGCGCCAATCGCCTCCATTCCTTGGTTATTAAATCCGAACCTATTGATGGCGGCCTGATCTTGGATCAATCGAAACAACCGCGGTTTTGGGTTTCCGGGCTGGGGGCGCGGTGTGGCAGCACCCACTTCGATAAATCCAAAACCCGCTTTGGTCAGGGGCGCGATCACTTCGGCGTTTTTGTCATACCCTGCGGCCAATCCGATGGGGTTTGGTAAATCTAACCCCGCAATCGTTGTCGCCAAACGCGGGGTGGTCACCTGACCCGACAGGGGGGCAAGCCCCGATTTTAGGGCCGCGATGGACAATCCGTGCGAGGTTTCAGGATCAAATTTGTGAAGTGCGGCTAAACCCAACCGTTCGATCAGTTTCATATCATATCATCCGGAAAAATATGGCCCGCGACCCCTTGGGGCAGGGGTTTGTGCGAAATCACATCATTGATCCGCATCAGGCGATACAAATGTGGGAACAGCGCACCGCCCCGCGAGACTTCCCATTTCATATCGGGTTTCATCGCATCACTGTCACAGGCAACGAGGATAAGATCACCCGCATTTGCAAAATGCTTGGCCGCTGTTTCGCGCACCTGTTCAGATGTAGAAAAATGGATATAGCCATCTTTCACATCAATTGGGGCGCCCTGTGTTTGACCATGATCAATCAGGCTTTGCCATTCTTCGGGTCGAAAGATTTTGTAAATAAGCATGTCCCGCTCATGGCAATTCTTTCCCGCAAGGTCAAGCGTCATACCCGCGTTACCAATCCTTGACTAATGATCAGGCATGAGTCCGAATGGACGCATTACAGATATCACTTCAACAAGGGAAAATACCATGTTCACACGTTTCATGTTGACGGCTGCCATGTCTGCGTTGATCGCGGGCAGTGCAGCGGCGGACTATACACTCACCATCCTGCACACGAATGACATTCACAGCCGTGTGGAATCGATCAATAAATACGATTCAACCTGTAACGCCGATGGCGAGGCAGAGGGGAAATGTTTCGGCGGTATGGCGCGCCTGAAAACCATCATTGATGCCGAACGCGCGGCCATGGCCGATCAAAATGTTGTCGTCTTGGATGCGGGCGACCCGTTCCAAGGGTCACTGTTCTACACAACCTACAAAGGGGCGGCAGAGGCCGAATTTATGGAAGCCATCGGGTATGACGTGATGGCTGTTGGAAACCACGAATTTGACGATGGTCCCAAAGGGTTGGCCGATTTTGTCGATGCGGTTTCATTCCCCGTTGTCAGCGGGAATTTGGATCTATCCGCAGAAGAATTGCTTAAAGATCGTGTAAAAGATCACGTGGTTTTGGAAATCGGCGGTCAGAAAATCGGTATCGTTTCGGCCCTGGCCGTGGATACGGTGGATACATCCAGCCCAGGCGAGAATGTTGTTTTCATTGATGAAATTGAAGCATTGAAAGCAGATGTCGCCGCGATGCAGGGTATGGGCGTTGATAAAATCATCGCGCTGACACACGTTGGTTTGAAAAAAGATATGGAAATCGCCGCAGCAGTGCCGGGGATTGACGTTGTCATCGGTGGGCACAGTCATACTAAGATGTTGAACGATGGTAAGGCCGTCGCCTATCCACAAATGGTGGGTGGCACACCTGTGGCACAGGCCTATGCTTATTCTAAATATCTGGGCAAGTTGACGGTCACCTTTGATGATATGGGGAACGTCACTGCGGCCTCTGGTGATCCAATTGTGCTGGATGCATCCGTAACTCCAGATGCTGCAATTGCGGCCCGCATCGCCGAAATGGGCGCCCCGATTGAAGAGATGAAAATGCGTGTTGTCGCGCAATCGTCAGGCAATATTGATGGGGACCGCGGCAGTTGTCGTGCCATGGAATGTCAGATGGGGAATTTGGTGGCCGATGCCATGTTGGATCGTGTGGCAGATCAGGGCATTGAAATTGCAATCCAAAATGGTGGTGGCTTGCGCGCGTCAATCGATGCGGGCGATGTGACCATGGGCGAAGTTTTGACGGTTCTTCCGTTCCAAAATACGCTTTCCACCTTCTTTGTCAGCGGCGCAACAATCGTGGCCGCATTGGAAAATGGTGTGTCCAAAATGGAAGAGGGCGCAGGACGTTTCCCACAAGTGGCAGGCATGTCCTTTACCGTCACGCCTTCGGCTGATGCGGGCAGCCGCATTTCAAACGTCATGGTGGGTGGATCGGCGATTGATCTGAACAAAACCTATGGCGTCGTGTCCAATAACTATGTGCGCAATGGCGGGGATGGGTACAAAATGTTCCGTGATGCGGAAAACGCCTATGACTATGGTCCCGATTTGGCGGATGTCACGGCGGAATATATGGCCAAGGGGGGATCATACACCGCCTACACTGATGGCCGCATCACTTTGAAATAATCATTTGAAAGAAAAAAGGGCCGCGAATTTGCGGCCCTTTTTTTAATTACATTGTTAATTAAAGGTTCGGATACATCGGGAAGCGGGCGCACATTTCGGCCACTTCTGCTTTGACTTTCGCTTCAACCGCACCGTTGTTTTCTTCGCCGTTTGCGGCCAAGCCATCTACAACTTCGACAATCCAATCTGCGATTTGACGGAACTCTGCCTCGCCAAAGCCGCGTGTTGTGCCAGCGGGTGATCCAAGGCGGATACCAGATGTCACCATTGGTTTTTCTGGATCAAACGGAACGCCGTTTTTGTTACATGTGATATGCGCGCGGCCCAATGCCTTTTCTGTTGCATTGCCCTTAACGCCTTTGGGGCGTAGGTCGACCAAAACGACGTGGGTATCTGTCCCCTGTGTTACAGTGTCCAAACCACCTTTGATCAACTGATCAGACAGCGACTGTGCATTTGTAATCACGTTTTGAATGTACGTTTTGAACTCTGGTTGCAGCGCTTCGCCAAATGCCACGGCCTTGGCCGCGATGACGTGCATCAATGGGCCACCCTGAATACCAGGGAAAATGGCAGAGTTGAATTTCTTCGCCAATGCTTCGTCATTTGTCAGGATCATACCGCCACGTGGACCGCGCAATGTTTTGTGCGTGGTTGTTGTCGCAACATGCGCATGTGGGAACACAGGTGGGTGTTCGCCCGCGGCAACCAGACCGGCAAAGTGTGCCATATCAACATGCAGATACGCACCAACCATGTCCGCGATTTCGCGCATACGCTTAAGGTCGATTTGACGCGGGATCGCAGAACCACCTGCGATGATCAGTTTTGGATTATGCTCTTTGGCCAAGGCTTCGACCTGATCATAATCAACACGGTTGTCTTCGCGGCGTACACCGTATTGAACCGCGTTAAACCACTTACCTGATTGGTTTGGCGCCGCACCGTGTGTTAGGTGACCACCAGCATCCAATGACATGCCAAGGATTGTGTCACCCGGTTGCAAAAGCGCCTGGAACACACCTTGGTTCGCTTGTGAGCCAGAGTTTGGTTGTACGTTTGCAAATCCACAGTTGAACAATTTGCATGCGCGTTCAATCGCAAGGTTTTCGGCGATGTCCACATATTGGCATCCGCCATAATAGCGACGGCCTGCATAGCCCTCGGCGTATTTGTTTGTCATCACGCTGCCTTGTGCTTCCATCACGGCAGACGAAACGATGTTTTCAGATGCGATCAATTCGATTTCATCACGCTGGCGGCCCAGCTCTTTGGTCATTGCGCCAAAGATTTCGGGATCGCTCTCTGCAAGAGCAGACGTGAAAAAGGCAGTCGTGTCTTTCATATCGGGTACTCCAAATGATTTTGTTACGAATTTCCTATCGGAAACGGATCAGTTACAAAAGGCCATAATGCGACACTGTGAAGAAATAGCGCGGCACCACTGGTACTTTCTTGAAACTTATGCTTGTTTTGGAAACGGAATGACGTGTTTGGAAACCTAACTGATGTCACAGAAACTTGCCTTTCTTGCCAGTGATGCGGATGTTGCCCGCGATGCGCACGCACGATTGGTGCGGATGTATGGATCCGTTGACCTGGATCAGGCAGACATCATTGTGGCCTTGGGCGGCGATGGATTTATGTTGCAAACCCTGCATGCAACGCAACACCTTGATGCGCCTGTTTATGGAATGAACCGTGGCACCGTTGGGTTTTTGATGAATGCCTATGAAGAGGATGGGTTGATTGACCGCCTGAGTGCCGCGGAAGAGGCCGAAATAAACCCCCTGTCGATGACCGCCGTTGATGTTGAGGGGCATGAATTTTCCGCCCTTGCGATTAATGAGGTATCGTTGCTGCGCGCGGGTCCACAGGCGGCCAAGTTAAAAATTTCCGTGGATGGGCGTGAACGCATGTCCGAATTGGTGTCAGATGGTGTACTGCTTGCCACCCCAGCAGGCTCAACTGCCTATAATTATTCAGCCCATGGTCCGATCCTGCCAATTGGATCGGCGGTATTTGCGATGACCGCGCTCAACGCCTATCGCCCGCGTCGTTGGCGGGGTGCATTGATCCCCAAGGCGTCGCATGTGGATTTTGAGGTGATCGACCCCAAAAAACGCCCCGTGATGGCCGATGCCGACAGCCGATCCTTTGCAAATGTTGCGCGGGTCAGCGTAAAGTCAGAAACCGATGTTGTGCACAGATTGCTGTTTGATCCAGGGCACGGTCTGGACGAACGCCTGATCCGCGAGCAGTTTGTTTAAACGAACGAAGATCACTTAAATCACAAACAAAAAACCGCCCCAGTATGGCGGTTTTTAAGGATCAATTCAAAGTTATGCTTATTTCGCATAGCCAATCGTCTGCAGTGCCTCTTTGATTTCATCCAAGATCACTGGATCATCAATGGTTGCGGGCATTTTGAAGTCTTGCTTATTGGCGATTTTCACCATTGTGGCGCGCAGGATTTTGCCTGAACGGGTTTTGGGCAAACGCTGAACCACCACGGCCAGTTTAAAGGCCGCAACTGGACCGATTTGATCGCGCATCATTTTTACGCATTCTGCGATGATCTCATCATGCGGACGGTTCACGCCCGTTGTTAGGCATAGGAAGCCAACTGGCAGTTGGCCTTTCAACGTATCGCTGACCCCGATGACGGCGCATTCTGCGACATCTGGGTGGTTTGCCAGAACCTCTTCCATCGCGCCTGTCGATAGGCGGTGACCTGCAACGTTGATCACATCATCTGTACGCGACATGATGTAAAGGTATCCATCTTTATCAATCATGCCCGCATCGCCCGTTTCGTAATATCCTTCAAACGTGGTCAGGTAGGATTTTCTAAAACGTGCCTCTGCATTCCATAGGGTGGGTAGGGTCCCGGGGGGCAGGGGCAGTTTGATCGCGATTGCGCCCAATTCACCTGCGGGCATTTGATTGCCGCCCTCATCCAGAACCTGAACGTCATAGCCGGGCATCGCAACCGAAGGTGAGCCCACTTTGATTGGCAATTCCTCGATCCCTAATGGGTTGGCAGCCACGGCATAACCCGTTTCAGTTTGCCACCAGTGATCCACAACAGGCACGCCCAACAAATCCCGCGCCCAGTTGATTGTGTCAGGGTCCGCACGTTCCCCCGCCAAATACAGCGCGCGCAATCCGCTTAGGTCGTATTTCTTGGCAAATTCGCCTTTGGGGTCGTCCCGTTTGATCGCGCGGAATGCGGTAGGTGCCGTAAAGAAGGAACGCACATTATGTTCGCTGATCACGCGCCAGAACGTCCCTGCATCAGGTGTCCCAACGGGTTTTCCTTCGAAAACGATTGTGGTGTTGCCATGAATGAGTGGCGCATAACAGATATAGGAGTGACCAACGACCCAACCCACATCCGATGCGGCCCAAAACACATCGCCCGGATCTACATTATAGACGTTTTTCATGGTCCAGTTTAGGGCAACCAAATGTCCGCCCGTTGGACGCACAACACCCTTGGGGGCGCCAGTCGTGCCCGAAGTATATAGAATATAGGCAGGGTGATCGCCACGGACGGGTACACATGGCGCGGGTTCAACGCCTTCCTGTACCGCGTTCCAATCATAATCGCGCCCTTCGATCATGTCAGCCACGCACTCTTCGCGTTGGAACATGAACACCACGTCG
>JAFMKS010000056.1 GCA_017852835.1 Paracoccaceae bacterium | reverse complement strand
AGGAATTGGTGACGGACATTTTCCGTTCGCACGTCGGATCCTACAAGGATTTGCCAATGACGCTCTATCAAATCCAATGGAAATTCCGCGATGAAATTCGCCCGCGTTTTGGTGTGATGCGGGGGCGCGAATTTTATATGAAAGACGGCTATAACTTTGATTTGACGAAAGAAGATGCGCTGCATGCCTATAACCGCCATTTGGTCAGCTATCTGCGCACCTATGAACGCATGGGGCTTCAGGCGATTCCGATGCGGGCAGACAGTGGCCCGATTGGGGGCGATGATACGCATGAATTCTTGGTTCTTGCTGATACTGGCGAATCCGAGGTGTTTTATGACAGCAAGGTCACGGATCTAAGTTTTGGGGGTCGTGAAATTGACTATGATGATCGCGCGGCCTGTCAGGGCGTGTTGGATGAATTCACATCGCTCTATGCGCGCACCGATGAAACCCATGATGAGGCGCTGTTCAATCAGATCCCAGAGGAACGCCGCCGCGTTGCGCGAGGCATTGAAGTTGGCCAGATTTTCTATTTCGGGACCAAGTATTCCGAGTCGATGAACGCTATGGTTCAGGATGCAGAGGGCAACAATGTGCCCGTCCATATGGGCAGCCACGGGATTGGTGTATCCCGATTGATCGGCGCATTGATCGAGGCGAACCATGACGATAATGGCATTATCTGGCCCGAAGGGGTCACGCCGTTCCATTGCGGGATTGTGAACCTGAAACAGGGGGATGATGAGGCAGATGTCGCCTGCGATAGCCTATATAAATCCCTGATCGCGCTGGGTCTTGATCCGCTTTATGATGATCGCAAAGAGCGGGCAGGGGGCAAATTTGCGACTATGGATTTGGTTGGTTTGCCATGGCGCATCACCGTTGGTCCCCGTGGTTTGAAAAACGGCGTGGTGGAAGTGACGAACCGTCGGACGGGTGAAAGCGAAGAGATGCCGCCAGAACAGGCCGTTCAGAAAATTCACGCGATTTATGCGGCAATTTAACCGTCGAGGTTCATCCTATGTGCCATGAACCCATCTGACTCGGCGTCGGTGAAAATCCGCACGTGCCACATAGTGCACTTGACTACCGGGCCAAAGTTGCAGGGTCAACCTTGCGCCCTCTAAATCATCTGAAATTTCCATCTAAATATAGCCCAAGGGTCGCTCAGGTGTTGCGCGTTTCCCCGCCTGCGAAAGCGCATGTGCGATTTTGTCCTTACTCTCTTGTGGGAAATATTGCAGGGCGATTGTGTGAAACACAAAATGTAATGTGCCAATACGCTGTTTGCTTAGTCGATTTGGCAACCAATCCACGGCATCAGTTTGTTCAACCATTATGGTTTGATGGGGGGCGATCTGTTTGATGTGATCTAACCGAGCACATTGATCTGCCCATGTATAGGACAAGAGCCGCGAATAATCTAAACGATCAACGGGGTTCAACGGATTGATGTCGACACCTGCTCGGTCGATAATTTTTAGCGGCTGTTGTGCAGGGATCACACCCATCCAGTCAGGGGACAGGGTGACAATTGGGTCGTCCGCAGGCTGTAATGTGCGCCCAGCATTCAAGGAGCAGCGGTCAAGCAACAAATTAAATCCTGCATTTGCGCCAAACTCGCTGAGCATGACGGGCATCGGGTAACGTGACAGGCAATAGTTTAACCCCGCCAGTATCGGGGCGGCACGGCGCACTTCGCTGGTTTGCGGTGTGGATTTCAACCATACGCAAATGAATTGTTCGTGTTGTTGAAAGGCGCCCACAACCGCGTTCCATAACGACTCATCAGAGGCTGTGTTTGGCGGATATACCTCGACTAAACCGTGCTTGATTCTTTCAAGGGCAAGCGTATGCAGTGCCGCGCAAAGGCATAGGGGTAAAACACCACTAGTGATGCCTGCATCCTTTTCCCAATCTGCAAATAACCCCAGACACACCTCATGCTGCGCACAGTTCTGGCCGATTATCCGCATCAGGCGGGACATGAATGTGGATCCCAGCGTTGCGCAGATTCTGGATTGTTCTAAAAAGGCTGTTTCAATACTCACTTAAATTTATCAAGCAGTTTTTGGATCGCTGTTCGGTCGTCCGTAGTCTGATTTTGAGACTGTTTGGGTTGAGTGTCAATTTTATTGCGCACTTTTTGCGTGTTATGAGAGTTTTGCTGCCTTTGTAGGGCAACCGCGTTCATGAAACCTGTAGTATCATCTGTGGCAAGTTTTGCAGCACCTTTGCCAATCCCACGCATCATGTCGTCGATCCAGTTTTGATCCGCTTTGGCGAAATCCCCCAACACGTATTGGGCCACGCGGTCTTTGTGGCCCGGATGGCCAATGCCCAATCTGATCCGTTGATAATCGGGTCCGATATGTTGATGGATCGAACGCAGGCCATTATGCCCCGCATGACCGCCCCCCATTTTAATACGGCACTTTCCGGGTGCGATATCCAATTCATCATGAAAAACGGTAATGTCAGATGGTGTTAGTTTGTAAAACCGCATTGCATCCCCGACCGATTGACCAGAAAGGTTCATGAATGTCTGGGGTTTTAGTAAAATAACCTTTTCCCCTCCTAGCTCACCCTCGCTGAGCTTGGCTTGAAATTTATTGCGCCATGGGGAAAATCCATTGTGTTCAGCGATTTTGTCTAGTGCCATAAAACCGATGTTATGCCGGTTGCTCGCATACTTGCTACCTGGATTTCCCAGACCTACAAATAGTAACATGTTATGCCTTTCATTTTCCAAGTACATACAATTTCGTAAACGGCGGATCAATTGAGCAATAAAAAAGGGCCTCAACGGCCCCTTCGATAGTTTCAAAATTTTTCCAGATACTACTCGTCGGCTACTTCATCAACGGTTTCGCTAGCCTCTGCAGCATCTGGCTCGTCTGCATCATCGCTTCCTAATCCCTTCGGTGCTGCAATATTTGCAATCACAAAGTCACGATCGATTGTCGGCTTTGCTCCCGTAGGAAGGTCAACTGACGAAATTGTGACTGTGTCGCCGATTTGCAAACCTGATAGATCGACTGTGATCTTTTCAGGGATATCGCCCGCTGTCACAACCAATTCAACTTCTGGGCGCACTACTGCCAACATACCACCACGCTTGATGCCTGGGGCTGCATCTTCGTTGATGAATTCAACTGGGATGAACAGGTTGATTTTAGATGTGCGGCGTAGACGCATTAGGTCAAAGTGAATTGGAAGGTCTTTGACAACATCACGCTGAACGTCACGGCAGATAACGCGCACGTCCTCTTGGCCTTCAACTTGTAGGTTGAACAATGTTGACAAAAAGCGGCCTGCTTTCAGACGCTTTAGCAATTCGTTGAATGGAACCTCGATTGCCAGCGGATCAACACCGCCACCATAAACAACACCAGGAACCATGTTGTCGCGACGTGCCTGACGAGCGGCGCCCTTGCCTGTCCCCGTACGCGCAGATGCGACTAGATTTGGAATTTCACCAGCCATAATTAATCTCCTAAGTAATGGCGCGGGGTTCCTCCAAGGCTGTAACCCCACATGAAGGCTGCTCTATAGCCTTGATTTTATAAATAGAAAAGCCCAAAAACCCTGATTATTCAGGTTTTCAGGCTGATTTCGCAGTCTGTGATTTGACTATTGCCAATCGCCACCAAAATTTTTCGGGATCAGCAATGTATCGCGCGACACCTCGTCCATTGTGCGATGTCCACACAGCGCCATTGAGATATCCATTTCTTTGTGCAAAACCTCTAACGCCTTTGTGACGCCTGCTTCACCCATCGCGCCCAGGCCATAGATGAAGGTGCGGCCGATATAGGTGCCTTTGGCGCCCATTGCGGCAGCCTTAAGAATGTCCTGGCCCGACCGAATACCGCCATCCATATGGACCTCAACCTTATCCCCAACCGCATCCAAAATGGCGGGGAGAGCCTTGATCGAGCTGAGAGCGCCATCCAACTGGCGTCCGCCGTGGTTTGACACGATAATCGCATCCGCACCAACGTTCAGGGCCATTTTTGCATCCTCTGCATCCAAAATGCCCTTTAGGATCACTTTGCCACCCCATTCGTCTTTGATTTGTTTGATTTTTTCCCAATCCAATGTTGGATCAAACTGTTGTGCCGTCCAATCCATCAGACTTGCTGGGTCCGAAACATCGTCCACATGGCCAACGATATTGCCAAAAAAGCGGCGTTTGGTTTTAAGCATTTCCAAACCCCATCCCCATTTGGTCGACAGGTTGATCATGTTTTTCAATGTGGGTTTGGGTGGGGCGGACAGGCCGTTTTTCAAATCTTTATGCCGCTGACCCAAAATTTGCAGATCAAGCGTGATGACAAGTGCTGAACATTTCGCGTCCTTCGCCCGTTGGATCAGACGCGACACATATCCCGTGTCCCGCATTGTGTATAGCTGAAACCAAAACGGCGCGGTTGTGTTTTCCGCCACATCCTCAATCGAACAAATCGACATTGTGGACAGGGTAAATGGTACCCCGAATTTTTCGGCAGCGCGGGCGGCTTTGATCTCGCCGTCGGCGCATTGCATGCCTGTCATTCCAACGGGCGCCAATGCAACGGGCATCGCCACCTTTTGTCCGATCATTTCGCTCGCCGTTGAGCGCCCCGTCATATCGACTGCAACCCGTTGACGTAGGCGCAATTGATCAAAGTCAGAGGTGTTTTCACGAAATGTTTGTTCTGTCCAGCTTCCGCTTTCGCAGTAATCATAAAACATTTTTGGCACCCGACGATGATACATGTCTTTTAGGTCTTGGATGTTGGTAATGACAGTCATGGCAATTTCCTTTGAATTGGTCGTATTATTTTACCAATTCAGCGGTAATTGCAAACGAAAAACGCCGCCCAATAGGAGGCGGCGTTCCAAAATGTGATAAAATGTGGGTTATGCGCGATGCGCGCCATCAGCCAAGGATTTAACGAATGCCAGAACCTCTACCGCGGATTTTCCCGCGCCCAACTCGCTGACGATTGCAGACCCTACAACGGCCCCGTCTGCAATCGATGCAATTTCCTGGGCGCGTTCAGGCGTTTTGATGCCAAAGCCCACGATGACGGGCAAATCCGTTTGTGACTTGATGCGTGCCACCTCTGGGCCCACATCGTCCGCTTGGGCCTCGGCGGCACCAGTAATGCCTGTGATCGAAACGTAATACACGAAGCCAGATGTGTTTTGCAAAACCTTGGGCAAGCGTTTGTCATCGGTCGTTGGCGTTGCAAGACGGATAAAGTTCAGCCCCGCGTTTTGCGCAGGGATGCATAGCTCATCATCCTCTTCGGGCGGCAAGTCCACAACGATCAATCCATCAATTCCGGCTGCCATGGCGTCATTCAGGAATGTCTCAACACCGCGGCTGTAGATGGGATTATAATACCCCATCAGCACGATTGGCGTGTTGTTGTCGGTTTCGCGGAACCTGCGCGCCAAATCCAACGTGCTTTCCAGCGTCATGCCCTGTTCCAGCGCACGCTGGCCCGCTAATTGAATGGTTGGACCGTCGGCCATGGGATCGGTAAAGGGAAGACCCAACTCAATGATGTCAACGCCAGCCTGTGGCAATCCACGCACTACTTCAAGCGAAGTTTCAAAATCTGGATCGCCCGCCATAACATAGGCCACGAACGCCTTTTTGCCCTCAGCATTCAGTCGGGCGAAGGTATCATCAATGCGTGTCATCAAAAGTATCCCAGTGTTCGAGTTTGGCACAAACTGCCAGAGCGGTGTAGGAATAACAATAGGGGCAATTTCGGAATTTCCACGAAAATCTAACGAAAAAACCGCTGTGCGATCCTCTCTTGCACCAAGGGGGCAGAGCGCATAGAAGCACCTCATCGCAAATCTGTGCAAAAAGGGTCACATCATGGGATTTAAAATGGGTATCGTTGGATTGCCAAATGTTGGTAAATCTACCCTGTTTAACGCGCTCACAAAAACGGCAGCGGCGCAGGCTGCGAATTTCCCGTTTTGTACCATTGAACCCAATGTCGGGGATGTTGCCGTTCCCGATCCGCGTTTGGACAAATTGGCGGCAATTGCCAGTTCAAAACAAATTATACCAACCCGCATGACATTCGTTGATATCGCAGGTTTGGTGAAAGGCGCATCCAAGGGCGAAGGATTGGGCAATCAGTTTTTGGCCAATATACGCGAAGTGGACGCCATCGCGCATGTGTTGCGCTGTTTTGATGATGGGGATGTCACCCATGTTGAGGGGCGCGTTGACCCCGTAGCAGATGCGGAAACCATCGAAACCGAGTTAATGATCGCCGATATGGAAAGCATCGAGAAACGTTTGCAAAACCTATCGCGCAAGGTGCGCGGCGGCGATAAAGAGGCGGTTGCCCAAGAACGCCTGTTAAAAGCCGCGCTTGAGGCATTGGAAAACGGTCAACCTGCGCGCGCGGTTGAGGTGGACGCAGAGGACGCCAAGGCGTGGAAAAGCCTGCAACTGCTGACAACTAAACCCATCCTCTATGTGTGTAACGTGGATGAAGGCTGCGCCAAAGAGGGCAACGAATATTCTGCCGCAATTGAAAAAATGGCGGCAGAGCAGGGGGCCGCAACTGTTCTAATTTCCGCCCAGATCGAAGAGGAAATCAGCAAGCTAGATGGGGAAGAGGCCGAAATGTTCTTATGTGAGATGGGCCTTGAAGAAGCAGGCCTTGATCGATTGATCCGCGCGGGTTACGGCCTTTTGCGGCTTGAGACATATTTCACCGTTGGCCCAAAAGAGGCACGTGCATGGACAATCCGTATCGGCACCGCAGCCCCACAAGCAGCAGGCGTCATTCACGGCGATTTTGAACGTGGATTTATTCGCGCAGAAACGGTCGCCTATGATGATTATATCGCCTGCAACGGCGAAAGCGGCGCACGCGACGCAGGTAAATTACGTGTCGAAGGCAAATCCTATGTCGTTCAGGACGGGGATGTGATGCACTTCCTCTTTAACGCGTAAAAATAAATGCACATTTTTGGGAGCGTTTTGGATTTTTTCGCAATTCGCCCCTTGTCCCTTGTAGCGGAGCTAGATAAACCAGTCGACGGAAACGTGGCCGAGTGGTCGAAGGCGCTCCCCTGCTAAGGGAGTAGGCGGGAAACCGTCTCGAGGGTTCGAATCCCTTCGTTTCCGCCACTTACCCTTTATTAATATAGTCATATCAATTATTTACGTGAAGATGAATTTATTGCCCCCCCAAATGGCCCCTCACTTGGCTAGGAAAATCATTTCTGCATTAGCTAGTAATAACGGGTAGGGGGTCAAAAACTCGACCGCTTTAGTTGCTAGTTATCCCACTCTCACATTTTTTCTGAAAAAGGTCCGGTGTTTAAATATGCGTTTACTCAAAACGTTTGTAATATTTTGTATGAGTTTTTTTTGCGCACTGATACTGTTTATCTGTTTGGATAGAAGGATTTTGAGTGATGGCGATAATAAAAGTTGCTGTTATTGGTTGTGGTTTTTATGCGCAGAACCACCTTCATGCATGGAAAGATTTAGCAAAGAAAGGTGCTGTGTTAGTAGCTGTTTGTGACTTAGATTCTGAAAAAGCTAAAGCATGCGGTAATAAGTTTGACGCTGCTTGGTACACAGATGCACGTGCAATGTTGTCTTCTGAAGAGATACATTTGGTTGATATTGTAACTCAAATGGACAGCCACCAATCACTTGCCGCATTGGCAGCGGATAATGGTGCCGGGGCTATAATTCAAAAGCCACTCGCGCCAAACTTAGAAGTAGCTGCTGAGATTGCGAAGTATGCAAAGAGTGGGGGAACTTGGTTAGCTGTTCATGAGAATTTTCGCTTTGGTACGTCCATGATGCGGATCAAGGACGAATTGGAAGCAAATGTAATTGGCAATCCTAGGTGGGCGCGAATTTCTTTCAGGACAAATTATGACGTTTATGCAGGTCAACCGTATCTTAAGACAGTTCCGCGATTAATAATTCTAGATTTAGGTATTCATTTGTTGGACTTGGCTAGGTTTTTTTTAGGTGAAGTGGATCATGTGCATTGTGAAACTCAGCAGTTGCGAGACGGGATCAAAGGTGAAGATACGGCAACAATCTTATTAAAACATAAGATGGGCAGCGTATCAGTAGTGGATGTATCTTATGAGTCGAAGCGGGTTCCTGACACTTTTCCTGAAACGCTATTAGAAATTGAAGGTTCAAAAGGATCGATAACGCTTTCAAAAGATCAGATGATGACAATAAATCGCGGAGCAGTAGTTGAAGAACGTTTTGTTGGTTCTGATATTTTACCGTGGACCAGTATTCCTTGGCATGTCTCACAAGAAGCTGTTTTAAATGCGAATGAACACTTTTTAGAATGTTTTAAACGCGGTGTTGATCCGGAAACATCCGCATTTGATAATTTAAAAACATTTTCTTTAGTGGAAGCCGCCTATGAAGCTGCGGACACTGGCCGAGCCATTAGACCAAAGTACACTTGAGCACGATCCAGTTTAACAAGTGAGTCCAAGGCAAGCAAATCAAAGTAGTTGCACTGCCCCTGCCAGAAACAATGAGTAAAATTGAGTTTTTGAGGATCACGTCAGCAATCCTTTTACTTCGCACATATCCTTACGCGCCATGGGTAATTTAAGTCGCCTAAAGCTTCATCAATTGGATCGAATCATTCTATGCGGCTGTACTCCGTAGCGACTACTGATTCACTTACATAACAATCAAAAATTGCGAAATTAACACAAATATTCCAACAAGATCGAAGAAATCGTATCTAGCGAATTTGGACTGGGTACATCAGTAGCAGGCATGACCTACAATGGACGTCTCACAATTTATTGCTACTACGATTTAGTTTGATTATTTAGATGACCGCGATAACTTCGTAACCAATTACACCGCAGCACGCGAGTAAACTCAAGATTGCCTTCGCTGTGACACGTGGGGTGTAGTTCATGTCGCTGCTCCAATCATTATCCCAAACACTACAATCAACGCGCACACAGCTGCGATCAGCGGCATTGGGTTAACAGTATCTTTGACACCCGCCGCAAGACTTGTTCCACAACTTGGGCACTCCCTACTAATAGTGTTGCAAGCGGCTTCACAGGTGTAACACAGTTGCTATTTCATGCTCCAACAATTGGTATGCAGCGCATGAAAGTCAACGAATACATAGGTATACTTTCACCACAAACAAACGCTGCACAAAATGTTGGCAGACCAAACCGATGGATAGCTAAAATGCAATAAGTTAGCAGGCACTGACTTGTGATTAATACGTCGTTCAATGCAGCGAATTCTGTGCACATCAATAGGAAAGAAGGGACAGTTAAAACTATGCAGTTGTTTACCAACTTGAACTGAACAAAATCGAATTCGTGAAATACTTTAATTTAGATAAACTGAAGTCAGCGTGCTTGAAGCGCCTCAGTCAAAATATCCAGAGCTTGGAAGCCTTTGATACCTTAATACCATTGGAGCTGATCACTCACTTATCGACTCGAGCTCTCCATGTTGATGGTACTTTTTGGAATGTCAAACTCACTCGTGCGCACCGCATGTGTCGCGTTGCCTCTGAAGGGCTTTAGAGTGCCTAAATACCTAGAAGTCGTGAATTGAATTTTCTGATCATGTGATAGGCTTTCGATTGGATTGTCACTTTCAATCACACTGTCATTTTCTGTTTTCATTCGTGTCCCCCCAGACAGTCATTAATTATCAATGAAGAAAGAAAAAGTTATCCACAGGACACTTGAGTGTCAAGTAAGATGCCAATTGATCCAGTTACCTTGCCTAACGGGCCAAACACTCAGATCTTAGCTTAGTTGTTTTTAAGATACCAAATCAATTGCGTTTAATTTAACAAAAACGTTTTTATCATCTTCACCAGATAGTGCCTGCACTAAAGTTGGCTCAGTTTTTTGCAAATGGCGAACGCGATCTAAGAGATGATTTTTCACATAATTCGCGGTCGTTAAATGTTGAGGCACAAACTTATCCTTTTCATGTTCCATAATAATAACCATATTTGCTTCAAGAAATTTGAAGCAGCATATACTATGCCAATTCTACGAAAGTAGGTAACAATAATTGCACCAGTAGATTAATTGGCCAGTCTGTTGATACGAAACATCCTTTCAATTGCTTTTATATGCGCTAACTAATAAAAGATCATCACAACCACAAACATGAATGCGATATACAAAACAAACCTCCTAAAATATTTTTCTAGAATTGTTTGAAAATCATATTCGCGCTTTGCTTCATATCCAGTTGGGTCTTGTTTGCCACAAAGTGGACAAACCATAATTTTTGTAGGTAAAATTTTTGAACAAGTTAAACACTCAGATAGCAGCGGATAAACATCTGTTTTTAAGCCAGAGTTCATCTCAGCTATTCTCACCATTCAGCAGATTGGCTTCATAATTAATACGACTGAAGCGAGAAAATATCTTATACAAATTGATATATTTTTTCCTGAAGAATGCTTCTTGTACGTCGATTGGGACGCAAGCTACGGGATTTTCAAAGCTACTAGGCAAATCAGCAAGACTGTTATTCATGTGTTATCTCCTAAATGTTGTTATTTAAGAGCAGAAAGAATGCCGAATATATAAAATATAATGTAATCAATAATTTGTACTTTATTGAGAAATCCTTACACGCAACATAACTGATAATAAGCATGGTGATCCAAGCGTCCAAATGCAGCTAGTCTTGATCCTTAGTACATAATATGCAGATTGAAAGATTGCATCGCGATAATTGCTGACACAAGTGCTAATGATATCAGTTGTATAACTGTAACTTTTTCTTTCATTCGACTTCACCCCAGAAGCCACCAAAGTGGTTAAGTTACTGCATTTACAACATTATGTCAAAGACATGCTAATTTCGAGACAAATTTGTTAGATACCCAGCCTATCGCTCCAAATCATCCTTATGCAACTTAAGTTGATGCTTAACCTTCGGATCAGTTAGCAAATGATTGCCTTGATGATCGCGAGTGCCGTTCATTGTTTCAGCAAACTTTGCTCTACAGCTTTCACTAAATTCAGTAAACGTCATACTTCTACTTATTTGTTCTTGCTTTTGAGCCATTAGTAACCCCCCAGCTTCTAATGATCATTAAAGTCTAAGTTTCAAATGGGGTACAGGTCAATCAAGAATGTAGACAACTCACAAATCGACTTCCCAAACCAATTTTTTCCTTAACAGGAATTTTAGATGAAAACTTGATAGGTGATCGCACCAATCATCGCGACTGCGCTCAGCAAATGAATAACTTTAACTTTTGGTTGTTCCATCTCAGAAACATAAAAACACGATTCTGAAAAAGTACAAAGCGATGAGGCAGAAAAAGCGCAGCAATGTATGCAGCATATCTGGACTGGCTAAACCTGTGGCAAAGCAACTAATCGTCAGAAGCGCATTTATTGTAACCGGATCATAATATGTATTAAAAATTTAGAAACGCATATCTGTCAAAACTATCCCACGAGTTGGGGTAATTTTCCAAGCTATGCCCGTTCGTTTCTGAAATTCTACTTCTGCCTCGCGGAATAAACTTTGGCACTGTACGAATGCTTTTTCGTCTTTGTATTCCCACATAAAGCCAAGCTTGAATGTACCTTCGCGATTCCAAATCTGTGAAACAGTTTGTCTGGTCGCTCCAGCAGATTTGAACCTGTCTGACATTTCCTCGATTAT
>JAFMKS010000055.1 GCA_017852835.1 Paracoccaceae bacterium | reverse complement strand
TGAGACTAAAGCTAATCGGAAATGAAATAGTCAAAATCCAACGCGGAAAATAATAGGCGCGCGTGTCATAATCGCTCCGCTCAATATTAGTCAGCATCAGATCCAATCCTTTCCAAGCCAATATCAAACAGATTAAAACACAAGCAAGTGCGACGCAGCGACTTACTATATTTCTGGCTGTTTCAGGCAATGTAGCGGTGAGGAGTTCGATGTGCACATGGCCTTTTTCTCGCACAAGCCAAGGTGCTCCAAACATCGTCATGTAGAGCAGGCCGTATTCTGCAGATGTAAAAAGCCAGGCAAAGGGCTGCATCCCCATATTACGCATGAAAACCGATAGAATGACTGATATCATGAGCCACACAAGCAAAGCCCCTGACATGCCGGCAAGGCCATATAATAAGCCAAGATAAATGCGCGAATTCATTGTATCCCCTAACCTCGCAGAATGGCCCACCTAAAAGGTGGGCCAATTATTTTACTTGGCTGCGTTTAAGTCATAGAACAATTCAATCAAGCGATCATAATTGCCCGTGCCTCCCGGTTGTTCGCCCATTACGGTCTTCATGCGTTCCCAAGTTTTTTCCCGCGCCGCTGCAAGGTAATTTGCTTTAGCATCACCTTCGAGTGACACAACTTTCATCCCGGCCGCTCCGAGAGCTGCAAAATCTTCATCGCGTTTTGCACGCAAGGCCATAACGCTGTCTTTTTCGTGCTGCACCGCAACATCTTGAACTATTTTGCGCGCTTCTTCTGAAAGCGAATTCCACTTGTCATTGTTCACAATTACACCAAGGTCCGTTGAGAAGAAGCATGGTTCAATGCGATAGTTCAGGAATTCGTTCCATTTTAGATCAATTAATCCGATCTGCGTCCAACCTGTTGCATCAACCACACCGCGTTGCAAGGCAGAATAAACTTCCCCTGTTGGTAGGTCGATCACCTGCGCACCAAGATAGTTGGTAAAGAACGCATTATACACGTTGTTACCCCGCAACTTTAGGCCTTCAACTTCGAGATTGCCGTTCGCATCAAATTTTGGCTCGTTGCGTGTCCAAAGGTTGTAGCATACACCACTGTCGAACCAGCCAAGGTATTTGAGACCCATCTTTTGCTGATGAATTTCATCGATTAATGCGATACCGCCATTTTGGCGTGTTTCGACTGCTGTCAGGTTTGACGCCACCAATGCGTCTTTCTCTGGCAAAGCGGCGGCGTAGAATGAACCGGGGGTATACACCATGTCCACAATACCATCACGCACCGCGTCTGGCTGTTGGAACATACCAATGGCTTCAGGACCACCACGCACATCAATTTGTACAACACCTTTACCAGCTTCATTGACCTTGTCTACAAAAGACAAAAAGCTTTTGGTGTAGATAAGAGTCTCAGGGAACGCATGCACTGCCGAAATCGTTTCTTCGGCTTTGGCAAGCCCTGCGATCAAGGTAGCTCCTGCGAGGAACCCACCTAATAGTTTCATTTTCATTTCTCTTCTCCCTCTAACAGAGGTTCAAAAACCTCTTTCGTTTGCGGCACTTTTTGCACCAATTGCACCAGAAGCGGTGCGATTACTTCACCCCATTGGGCCATGCCCAAGGGGTGATATTACAAGCCCTCTCTATGTATCCTTCGATGCTAGAAAGGTGCTGCTGAGTCATATCTATGTCATCCCAGCCATTGATCAATTTTAAGCGCGAAGTTTCATCAAGCGTGAATACGCACTCAAACGATCCAAGGCGCAATTGACATGTGTCAAGATCGATTGCTGTAGGCAGATCAGATTTCGCCTTATGGCAGACGACAAGTTTTGCGTGATCCTGTTCATCCAAGCGCAATGGCAAAAGTCCATTGTTAACCGCATTAGACGAAAATATGTCGCCAAAACTTGGCGCAATCACTGCCTGAAATCCAGCATCCACCAAGGCATACACAGCCGCTTCTCGTGAAGAACCACTGCCAAAATTGCGGTGCGCGATTAGGACGCTCGGGGTCTTGTCGGTATTAAGCGGGAAACTTGGATCAAGCTGTCCATAGGCGTCGCGGCGTTGGTCATATAAAAGATAATCGCCATATCCTTCTGACCTAGGAGCAGACATAAAACGCGCTGGAATTAATTGATCCGTGTCTACATTCGCCCTAGGCAAATAGGCTGTAATCCCTTTGAGATGGCGCCATCCCCCCATCAATTTGTCTTTCCTGAGAGCAAGTCGCGTACGTCACAAATGGTGCCAGTCACTGCTGCTGCTGCGACCATTGCAGGCGACATGAGGTGCGTGCGTGCGCCTTTACCTTGACGACCTCTAAAATTACGATTGGTTGAAGAGGCACAGCGTTTGCCCGCCGCAACCAAATCTCCATTCATGCCGACACACATCGAGCAGCCAGCGCCAGCCCATTCCAATCCAGCATCTTTGAAGACTTTGTCCAAACCCTCAGACTCTGCCATCGCTTTGATTTTTACGGACCCTGGCGAAATAAGACCGGGGATGACGGCACGCCGTCCTTGAAGGACCTCGGCAGCAGCCCGTAAATCTTCAATCCGTCCATTGGTACAAGAGCCGATAAAGATCTGGTCCACAGGTGTCCCAATGAGCGGTCTTCCCGCCTCAAGCCCCATGTATTCGAGCGCGGCTTTCGCGGCTTCGGCTTTTGGCGCCTCTAGGTTCTCGAGTGCTGGAATAGTTGCCGTCACGGGCACAGCTTGTTCTGGGCTGGTTCCCCATGAAACTGTTGGAGCGATATCTTCCGCACGCAATGTGATTTCTCGATCAAAATATGCGTCAGAATCGCTTTTTAGGTCCGACCAATCCTCAATCGCTTCTTCAAGTTTTTGCCCCTGTGGAGCGTATCTACGATTTTTCACATAGTCGAATGTGGTTTGATCGGGTGCAATCATCCCAAACCGCGCGCCTCCTTCAATCGACAAATTACAAAGGGTCATGCGCCCTTCCATACTCAGCGCTTCTATCGTGCTGCCTGCGTATTCAATCGCATGTCCGCGTGCACCGTCTGCACCCAGCAAAGAGATCCAGTTCAGCGCGATATCTTTTGCGGTCACAGAAGGCCCCAAAGTGCCCTCGACCTTGATCCGCATCGCACGTGGTTTGCGCTGCCAAATGGTCTGCGTTGCAAGAACATGCGCCACTTCGGTTGCGCCAATCCCAAAGGCAAGCGCCCCAAAGGCGCCATGCGTTGAGGTGTGGCTATCGCCACAGTTCACCAGCAAACCTGGCAGCGTCAGTCCAAGTTCAGGTCCGATCACGTGAACGATCCCCTGATTTTGGTGGGTCAGATCAAACAGCTTAAACCCATGCATCGCAGCATTATCGCGCAGTGTTTGCATCATGCGTGGAATACTGGGGGCAATTTGAATCCCAACGCGGTTGGTTGGCACGTAGTGATCCAAAACACCAAAGGTGAGGTTTGGTTCTTTGACGCGGATTTGTTTTTGGCCAATCTTTGCAAAAGCGTGATGCGATCCCTCATGCACAAGGTGGCGATCCACCCAGAGCAAGGAGGCTCCATCGTCGCGGCGCAAAATCTCATGCGCATCCCAAAGTTTATCAAGCAAGGTGCGCGGTTGTGTCATTGCACGTCTCCGTTCATTTGACCAATCGCAGGCTCCCAATGACGCTCATTCTGTTGGCCAACACGCGTCAACGGCATTTCAAGGCGGAACATGTCAGGGCGATAAAGGGCAGAGAGGTACTCTACCCCACTTCCGTCAACATCCCGTACAACCCGATCAAGCGACAAAAGCGCCGATCCAACGGCGACCCCGAGCGCAAGCGCGACCTCTGGCCCTGCAAGGGTCGCCGACACTGTTTGGTGCGCGTTCACGATCTGAACGCCGCTTCGTTCTAGCAAGCTAAACAAAGGCTGTGTTGCCAAATCATTTTCAGAGTAATTCTTTGCAATGTGCGCAGGAACATAGGTTGTAAGGTGGGAAAACGGCGTCTCGTCAACCTGACGCACACGGGTTGCGACTTGCACCATTTGCGGCGTGTCCCATCCCATCGCGCGGGTCACATAATCAGGAGAGGTTTCATAAGCAAAGGACAAGAGCCTCGCAGTAGTTTTGTTTCCCATTTCGACAAGCTGCGGCATCAGCGTGTTAAAGTTCATCGCCGTGCGTTGATGGTCCGCAGGGGCGCAAACTGTCGTGCCACTACCTGCGCGGCGTTTGATCAGCCCTGCATCAGCAAGAACATCAAGCGCCTTGCGCACGGTGACGCGTGACACCCCATGACTTTCTGCAAGGCGTTGTTCTGTGGGTAATGTTTCCCCATCCGATACACGCCCACTCATGATTTGATCGCGCAGCGCAAGGTAGACACCTCGTGCCTTTGTTCCTTCTGGCAATGACACGTCGTTTTGCCGATTCACAGTCTGATTCCCTGTTTGCTTGGCATCATTGTTAAAGATGTCTCTATCAAAATCAAGTAAGTGTATTTTTTAAAATACAAATTTTTGTTAACAAAAATACAAATTTGGTATTAGTTAGAGGACAAACCTTGAGGAGGACCGCATGCCCGTCGTCGATTTGCACGTCATAGAAGGCTATAATAGCGATGAAAAACGCCGTCTTGGGGAATCCATCACAGACGCAATTCGATTCGTAATCCCTGCACCTTCTGAGCTGGTGACGGTGATGATTCACGATCTGCCAAGCGAAAATTATTACCGCGGACGCACCACAAGAACACCCGCCCCCGCCAAAGCGGACCCAAGCAAAGTAGTTCAAGACTACCTTGGTGCAATGGAAGCCCGCGACTTGGCCAAGGCACAGTCGTATCTTGGGGAGGGGTTCAAAATGTATTTCCCCGGAACGGCTGCAATGACGTCTTTACAAGAGCTCATCGATTGGGCAAAGCCACGCTATAACTTCGTGACCAAGACCTATGATGGGTTCGATGCACTACAAAGTCCCGAGGACGCCGCCATCGTCTATTGCCGTGGCACACTCTCTG
The DNA here is from genome assembly GCA_017852835.1 of Paracoccaceae bacterium. Taxonomy (GTDB): domain Bacteria; phylum Pseudomonadota; class Alphaproteobacteria; order Rhodobacterales; family Rhodobacteraceae; genus HIMB11. The sequence goes on along the minus strand of JAFMKS010000055.1, from coordinate 6,983 downwards.
GGGAATGGCCCAATGGGACAGCTTTCAAGGATATTCGGTTCATTGACCGTTTCGAAATCGTAAACGGCAAACTCAGACGACAAGACGTTTGGAATGACATCTCAGAAACAAAGGCAAACACATGAGCGAGATTGACCCAATTACACTGTCCGTTCTCGCTGGACGGATGGAACAAATTGCGGACGAGATGGACGCAACTCTTTTCCGCGCAGCCTTTAACCCGATTATTGCAGAGGCCCATGATGCCAGCCATGGTCTCTATCATGCGGTGAATGGCGATACCTTGGTGCAAGGTAAATCCGGCTTGCCGATTTTCGTTGGGGTGATGTCCTTTGCGGTTAAGGCCGTGATTGAAAAAGCGGCGGCCGATGGGGACCTCGAAGACGGGGATATCTATATCTTCAACGATGCCCATATCGGTGGCACGCACCTAAGTGATATGCGTCTTGTTCGGCCGTATTTTCGTGACGGGGTACTCTTTTGTTACCTAGCCTCTGTGGGCCATTGGCATGACATGGGCGGCGCTGTGCCGGGGAACTATAACCCTGCTGCAACAGATGTTTTCCAAGAGGCGTTTGTTCTGCCTCCGGTCAAGCTCGCAAGAGCGGGAAAATTCAACCAAGACATCATTGACATCATGTTGCGCAACACCCGTTTGCCGCAATCCGCGAGGGGAGATTTAAACGGCCAGCTCAGCGCGCTTGATCTTGGTGTTAAACGGATGGACGAGCTTCTTGACGAATATGGCGCAGAGACCGTTTCCGCCGCGCTCGTGGCCTTGGGGCATCGCGCCGAGCGTCTAATGCGCTCTGAACTTGAAGCCCTTCCAAATGGCCGTTGGGAGGCCGAGGACTTTCTTGACAATGACGGCATCGAGGATACGCCTTTGTCGATCAAAGTTGCCCTTGAAATCCAAGGAGATCAGATGACGTTGGATTTCACGGGGTCCGCGCCACAATGCGCAGGTCCAGTCAACATTGCGCTTCCGACAACTGTTGCAACCGCTTATGTCGCGATCAAACATATCTTTCAAAACCTCCCTGCAAATGCAGGTGTTATGCGCCCGATCGATGTAATTGTTCCCAAAGGTTCGATTTTGTCGGCAGAATTTCCTGCGCCAACAGGCGGATATACCGAAACCATTTTGCGCATGATCGACGTGATTTTCTCGGCATTTTCCAAGGCAGCGCCGGATCGCGTGGTGGCCCATGCATATGGAACGATCAACGCGCTCTCTATCGCGGGCAAACGCAAGGACGGGAAACCTTGGGTGATGTTTAGCTTCTATGGCGGCGGACACGGTGGATCGCCTGAAGGGGATGGACTTAATCACGGCAATGCGCCGATTTCAACGGCGACCATCCCTCCTATGGAAATCCTCGAAGCCGCCTACCCAATCATGTTCCGCCAATGGGCCTTGCGCCCCGAGAGCGCGGGACCGGGCAAACATCGTGGCGGCATGGGGGCCATCTATGAAATTGAAGTTCTCGAAGAGAATGGCGCGGAGGCGTTTTTGTTCGGTGAGCGCGGACGCTATGCGCCGCAGGGCATTGCAGAGGGCGAAGAGGCGGCCCTTAATGTGTTCAGTTATCAACAAGATGACGGTTGGCACAAACCGCCGCTTGCCTCGAAAGTTCGCGGAATACGTTTGAAACAAGGCCAAGCTGTACGGCTCGAAACGCCGGGCGGTGGGGGCTATGGCCCAACATCAGAACGCGCACCTCTTGCGGTGGCACGGGACGTAGCAAGTGGATTGTTAAGTGCGGTAAACGCCGATGAAACCTATGGCACAGCATGGCGGGAGGCACAGTCATGAACAGTAAAATGATTGGTGTCGATGTTGGTGGCACCTTTACCGATGTCTTCATTCTGGATGAAGCAAATGGCACCGCAGAGGTTGCCAAAGTGCCCACGACACGTCCTGATCAATCGGGTGGGTTTTTGAACGGTATCCAACAGCGCGTATCTGATTTGTCTCAGATTGCTGTGGTTGTTCATGGCACAACAGCAGGCACAAACGCCCTATTAGAACGCAAGGGGGCCAAGATCGGTGTGATCTGTACGCAAGGCCTGCGCGACGTTCTCGAGATGCGCCGCCGCGATCGCCCACGCACATGGGGGCTTCGTGGGAATTTTGATCCTGTGGTGGCACGCTCTCAGCGTCTTGAAGTTCCAGAGAGAACATTGGCAGATGGCACAATATACACAGCCGTTGATCTCGGTGCGGTCAAACAGGCCGCTGAAAAGCTTCGTGACGCAGGATGTCTTGCCATTGCGATCTTGTTCGCAAACTCTTATGCGAACCCTAAAAATGAAATCGCAGCTCTAGAGGTCATTCGTGAGATTTGGCCGAATGAACATGTCTCGGCTTCACACGAAATCCTCCCAGAAATTCGCGAATTTGAGCGGTTTTCGACAACAGCTCTGAATGCCTATTTGCAACCCGAAGTCTCAGGGTATTTGGGCCGTCTTGAAAAAGCACTGAAATCGGGTGGGTTTGATGGCGAGTTCATGGTCGTACAATCAAACGGCGGCGTTATGGCGGTGGACACGGCGAGTAAACATCCAGTTCGCACGGCACTTTCGGGTCCAGCGGCAGGGGTTATTGCCGCAGGCTATATCGCCTCGAGTGCGGGGTTTGATAACATTATCACCGGCGATATGGGTGGAACAAGTTTTGACGTCTCTCTGATTGCAAACGGTCAATCTATGCTCTCGGCGCAAACCTCGATTGATTTTGGAATGGTCGTGCGAACGCCAATGATCGAAATCACCACAATCGGGGCTGGTGGTGGATCCATCGCGTGGGTTGATAAGGGCGGCCTTTTGAACATCGGACCAGAAAGCGCGGGCTCAGATCCCGGTCCTGTTGCCTACGGTCTTGGGAATGATCGCCCTACTGTTACAGATGCGAATGTTGTTCTCGGGCGTATTGATCCTGACAACCCTATTGGGGGCAAGCTTGAACGGCTTGACGTCGAGGCGGCAAAGCGGGCGATTGATACACATGTGGGCGAAGCGCTTGGCCTCGATACTCTTGCTGCGGCCGAGGCCATTTTACGTGTGGCAAACTCTCGTATGGCAGGGGCCATTCGTCTTGTGAGTATCGAGCGTGGATTTGACCCCAAACGTTTTGCATTTATGCCCTTTGGGGGCGGCGGTGCGCTTCATGCTGGTGCGATGTTGGACGAGGTTGGGATCGCCCGTGCGATCGTTCCGCGCTATCCTGGGGTGACCTCTGCGATGGGGTGCGTGATCGCGGATATGCGCCAAGACTTTGTCCAAACATTGAACTCTCTCGTAGATCATATCGATCTTAAAGCGTTAAAGGCATTTATGCAGAGCCATCGCGATCAAGGTATGGCGCTGTTGGATGCAGCGCGTACGCAGTTTGAAGATCGGCTGGTCACATTTGAATTTGACATGGCCTATATCGGACAAACGCACACAGTCTCTGTTCCGATTGAGGTGGCGTTTGATCAGAATGGCTACTTTGTTCCCCCTGATCACGATACGATCAATGCTGCGTTTGATGCGGCCTATACCCAAGCCTTTGGGCGTCTGTTGAAAAACGGTGTGCGCCGAATCCTGAATTTGCGCAGTGCAGTCACAGGCAAGCGGCCAAAGTTTGATCTTGAAACGCTTGCACCAACGAACAGTGATCCTGTGTCTCCAAAAGCAACAAGACCGGTGCATTTTGCCGGGCAATGGGAAGAAACGGCGATATACGAGCGTCTGTCTCTGCCAATAGGCACGGTGATCGACGGTCCAGTAATCCTAGAACAACCGGATACAACTGTCCTTATTGAGCCCGGCCTGCAAGGGCGCGTTGATCGGTTTGGAAACACCATTATTGAACGGATAGGGGATGTAAAATGAGCGCACCAGAAACGTGGGACTTGTCACGGACGGCTCTGCTGACAATCGATCTGCAAAACGATTTTATCCATCCAGAAGGCGCCTATGGACGCGCGGATCAAACGGCGCAGAGCATTGCCGCGCTTCCAGAACGGATCGCCCCCCTTGTTCAAGCGTTGCGTGACAAGGGCGGATATTATTTTTCCGCTCAATTCACCCTTGTCCCTGATAAAAACGGAGAGCCCCTCATCGCGCCACATCTTAGGAAACTGCGGCCATTCTTGGCAAAAGGCGATTTTGCGCCAAACAGCTTTGGCCACACCTTGGTGGATACGCTCTTTCCAGCAGATTTCGTGATCGAAAAGGTCGCCTACTCCGCGTTCTATCAAACGCGGCTTGAATATATCATGCGCGCGATTGGGGTAGAGCATCTTATTGTGGGTGGAATTGTAACGAACGGTGGTGTTGCATCGACATTGCGCGACGCGCATCTGCGCAACATAGAAACAGTTATGCTAACCGATGGCTGCGCGGCATTTAGCCAAGAGGTGCATGAGGCAACACTTGTTTCGCTCGGGACGGTGACACATCAAATGGACTCCGCGCGTGCGCTTGACTGGATTGGAGGCGCTGCATGACACTCAAAGCAAGACTTCAACAAAAGGAAATCCTTGTTGCGCCAGGGGTCTATGACGGTCTCACGGCGTCGTTGGCTGAACACGCAGGGTTTGAAGCGCTCTATCTCAGCGGCGCGGCCGTGGCGTATACCCGCCTTGGCCGTCCTGATATTGGCCTGAGCACCGCCAGCGAAATGGCCGATACAATGACATTGATTGCAGACCGAACTGCTCTGCCTGTGATCATTGATGCCGATACAGGGTTTGGCAACGCCCTCAATGCACAACGCACCATGCGCCTTTATGAACGCGCGGGGGCCTCTGCACTTCAAGTAGAGGATCAAACATTTCCAAAGCGATGTGGTCATTTATCCGATAAATCTCTGATCGCGAAACATGAAATGGCTGGCAAAGTCGCCGCGATGGTCGATGCGCGTGCCTCGGAAGAGACGCTGATTATTGCACGCACTGACGCAGTGGCGGTTGAAGGGTTTAATGCCGCCATAGACCGTGCGGGCGCCTATTTAGAAGCTGGGGCAGATGTCCTCTTTATCGAAGCGCCGCAAACAGAAGAGCAACTCACCGAAATCACCCGTGAATTTGGCAGCAAAGTCCCCCTTTTGGTTAATATGGTCGAAGGCGGCGCAACTCCTATTTCAGGGGCGCGGCATCTCGAAGACCTAGGGTTTTCGATTGTGATTTTCCCAGGGGGCATCGTACGGGCGCTTGCGCATACGGCCCAAGCCTATTACGGCAGCCTCTACAAAAGCGGGAGCAATAAACCATTTGCCGATAGAATGTTCGATTTTAACGGATTGAATGAAGTTTTGGGCACAAATGACATGCTCGCGAAAGGCGCTAAATATGACCCAAAATCCGATTGAGGTTCGCTCCCCTCTAGAGGGTTATGATATTCAATGTGATACACTTATCATTGGCGCGGGGGCCTGCGGATTGGTGGCGTCGCTTGCGGCGCATGAACAGGGGCAGAGCGTATTGGTAGTTGAACGGGACGTCATCCCGCGCGGATCAACGGCACTCTCTGCAGGTTTAATTCCCGCCGCAGGCACCAAATTTCAACACGAGGCCGGGATAACGGATAGCCCCGAAATTTTTGCGGCCGACATCCAACACAAAGCTAAAAACGAAAATGATCAAGCGATCGTTGATCTCTTAGCTGAAAACGCGGGAAAGGTCATTGAATGGCTTGAAGAGACGCATGACCTTGCGTTCTCGGTTGTGACCGATTTTGACTATCCCGGGCATAGCCATCGACGGATGCACGGCTTGCCAACCCGATCTGGGGCGGAATTGATTGATGCGCTGCGCACCGCCTGTGAAACTGCAGAGATTGATATCATTTGCGAGCGCCACGCGCAGCATCTTTATTTTGATGGACATAAGATCACTGGTGCGAGTGTGCTAGGACCAGATGGTCGGTCTGAGACAATCGCGTGTCAAAAACTGATCCTCGCTTGCAACGGTTTTGGCGGCAATCGTGCGCTTGTTGCACAGCATATGCCAGACATCCATGATGCGCTTTGGTTCGGGCATGATGGCAACCAAGGCGAAGCGATAGACTGGGCAAACGGGCTTGATGCGCAGCTCAAACATTTGGGGGCATATCAGGGGCACGGAAATGTCGCCCACCCGCATGGGATCCTAATCACTTGGGCGGTGATCACCGAAGGGGGTATTCAGGTCAACACCGCAGGCCACCGTTTTTGGAACGAAGCCCAAGGATATTCCGAGGCAGCACGCGCTGTCCTTAGCCAACATGATGGCCAAGCATTTGCAGTTTTTGACGCTCGTATTGCCGCAATCGCGCGCCAATTCGAGGACTTTAAACGTGCCGAAGAGGTTGGTGCAATTAAAACCGCCGACACCTTAGAGAGGCTTGCAGAGTATCTTGGGCTTCCTTCAGAGGCGCTTACTCACACAGTGCACGCTCTCCCATGGGGGCAACAGGATCAGTTTGGTCGCACCTTTGGAGACACACAACTTACCGCACCGTTTTGTGGTGTGAAAGTGACGGGTGCACTCTTTCACACACAAGGTGGCCTTGCTATCAATACACGGGCACAAGTTGTGCGCAATGACGGCTCTGCTATCGAAAACCTCTATGCAGGCGGCGGTGCGGCCTGTGGTGTTTCTGGAAAACAAGATAGCGGCTATCTCTCAGGGAACGGTCTGCTTGCGGCGGTTGTCCTTGGCAAAATTTCTGGTTCCGCTCCTTGCACGCATTAACTTAATCCTGCGCGATATATGCGGTCGTCTCAAATTCGACGAGGGCCTCGTCCTCGATAAGATCATTCACAATGACCAGCGACATCGCAGGAAAAGGTTTGCCCAACACACGTTGATAGGCTTTGCCAACCTCGCATTTATAAGCGAGGTATTCCGTTTTGTCGGTAACAAACCTCGTTAGCCTTCCAACATCCGTCACATCGCACCCCGCCGCACGGACAATCGCGGCGATATTGTCGAGGGCCTGTTCCATCTACAAGA
>JAFMKS010000054.1:7602-12029 GCA_017852835.1 Paracoccaceae bacterium | reverse complement strand
CTCAGGCGTCGTTTCTAAAATCATCAAGTAATAATCTTACTTGAAACGGTTAGGGAAAAGAGCGCTTCGGCGCTCTTTTTTCGTTAGGTATTCCAGCATTTAATTACGGTTGAGCTAACTGTAGTTTTAGAACACATAATTGTAATGTCGGTGTCTTTTTTAAGTGATTGAAAAATTCGTTCGCGCATTTTTGGTGATTTTTATTCTAGTTGCTGTGGCAATGATTGTTGCCACGATACTTGGGTTTTCGGTACAGATTGAAGAATTTTTGGAAAACCTCGTTCCAACGCGCTACCAAATCATGGCGAATTCCGATACTTATATCAGGATGCTTAGCATAGATTTGTTGATCCTAGCGGTCCCTGTGGGGTTTTATGTTGTGTTCCGTTTGCTTGGTCTGCGCGAAAGTCGGCGTGAAAAAGTAGAACGCGAAAAACGTGCGGCAGAAAACCTGAATCAATATCAGCTAGCCTTCAGAAAACGCATGAAAAAATATTAAACCCGCCCTTTTCCAAGGACGGGTTTAATAAGGATTTACTGTCTGTGCAGCTTAGCTAAGTTTGTCTGTTAGCTCTGGCACAGCATCAAACAAATCCGCAACCAAACCATAGTCGGCGACTTGGAAAATTGGGGCTTCTTCGTCTTTGTTGATCGCAACGATGATTTTTGAATCTTTCATCCCTGCCAAGTGCTGAATCGCACCTGAAATACCAACCGCAACATATAGGTCAGGGGCAACAACTTTACCTGTTTGACCAACCTGCCAATCGTTTGGTGCATAACCACTGTCAACCGCCGCACGCGACGCGCCAACAGCCGCGCCAAGCTTGTCAGCCAGACCTTCGATGATCGCAAAGCTTTCTTCTGAACCGACACCACGGCCACCAGAAACAACAACACCTGCTGATGTCAATTCTGGGCGATCGCTGCTTGCGACTTTGTCTTCAACCCATTCTGACAATCCAGGGTTACCCGCCGCCGCGATACCTTCTACAGCTGCTGAACCGCCCTCGCATACTGCGTCAAAGTTCGCTGTGCGGAAAGAGATCACTTTCTTGGCGTCTGCAGACTCAACCGTTTGAATTGCGTTGCCTGCATAGATCGGGCGTTCAAACGTGTTGCCATTCACAACCGCAGTTACGTCGGTGATCACCATAACATCCAACATCGCTGCAACGCGTGGAAGGATGTTTTTGGCAGAATTTGTTGCGGGTGCCACGATATGTTCGTAATCGCCTGCCAATGAAACGATTAAATCCGCAACAGGTTCGGCCAAGCCGTTCCCATAGGCCGCATCATCAGCGCATAGAACTTTTGCAACGCCGTCCAATTTCGCCGCCGTCTCTGCCGCGCCGCCACATCCAGCAGATGCGCACAGAACCGTGACGTCACCCAATGATTTTGAGGCACTGACAGCTTTCGCTGTAGCATCCACTGCCAACTCTGCGCCATTCACTTCTGCAAGTAGTAGAACTGCCATTAGACTGCTCCTGCTTCTTTAAGTTTCGATACCAATTCATCAACGGAACCAACCTTGATACCCGCCGCGCGTGCTTGTGGTTCACCTGTTGAAACGATTTTCAAACGTGGTGTCACATCAACACCAAGATCCCCTGCCGTTTTCGTGTCCAGCTGCTTTTTCTTGGCCTTCATGATATTTGGAAGTGATGCATAACGTGGTTCATTCAAACGAAGATCAACAGTGATAACCGCTGGCATCTTCACTTTGATTGTTTGCAGACCGCCGTCTACCTCACGTGTCACAGTCGCGCTGTCACCTTCGACGCCAACTTCTGATGCGAACGTCGCTTGTGACCAGCCAAGAAGGGCCGACAACATCTGACCTGTCGCGTTCATGTCATTGTCAATCGCTTGCTTACCGCACAAAACAAGACCTGGCTGCTCTTCATCCACAATCGCTTTCAGGATTTTCGCAACGGCCAATGGCTCGATGTCATTGTGAACATCGTCTGTCGCTGTGACCAAGATCGCGCGGTCTGCACCCATCGCCAATGCGGTGCGCAGTGTTTCTTGTGATTTTTCAACACCAATTGAAACAACCACAATCTCTTCTGCTACACCTTTTTCTTTCAGGCGAATGGCTTCTTCCACTGCGATTTCGTCAAATGGGTTCATTGACATTTTTACGTTTGCCAGATCGACACCTGAACCATCCGCTTTTACGCGAACCTTCACATTGTAGTCGATCACGCGCTTCACAGGCACAAGTACCTTCATGATCATTGGTCTCCTTAACGACAAAATTCCCGAGTCATCACTCGCTATGCCGCCCTAAATATAGGTTTGTTCAGCTGTGTAATAGGGCAAAATCGTCACGCCTGTGCAAAAGAACGTCGCGTTCCGCAATATTATTGCGCTAACGGTTCGCGCCAGGCACCCAAAGTACGTCATCAAGGCCGTTATTATTGGCAATCCGACCCGCCACAAAAAACCAATCAGACAGACGGTTTAGATATTTCACGGCGGCAGGATTGATCTCTTCCATCGTGGCCAACTCAACGCACAAACGTTCCGCGCGCCGTGCAACTGTGCGGCAAACGTGTAGCTTGGCCGCCAACGCCGATCCGCCTGGCAAAATAAAACTGCGTAAGGGTTCCAATGTATCGTTCATGACGTCAATTTCCGCTTCAAGACGATCCACCTGCGCATCGATAATCCGCAGGGGTGGATATTCTGCGTCCTTATCATTTTCCATTTCTGGACGGCATAAATCAGCACCTAAATCAAAAAGATCATTCTGGATCAGCGACAAAAGTTTGTCCAACTCACCCTCTGCGTCCAACCGCGCCATACCAACGGTGGCGTTTAATTCGTCCGTCGTCCCATAGGCAGTCACACGCAAGGAATGCTTTGCAACACGCGATCCGTTCCCCAGCGCGGTTTCCCCCGCATCCCCCGTTTTGGTGTAAATTTTATTCAGAACAACCACGATTAGCCCCCAGAGGTAAAGTAAACAAACGCAAGAATAATCAACACAGCAACAAACTGTGCAGCGATGCGAAGTTGCATCAACTTGTTTGCGTATTTGCGGTTAAACTCACCACCACGGCCAAAGCCACCGATGCCAATAATCAAGATAACCGCCACCGCAGCCATCGACAGTACCACCAATATGAATAGCGGATCGCCAGCCATGTCATTACTCCTTCGTCTTTGTGCCTGTATCTAGCGGTCTTCTGCGCAAAAGCGAATGTCAATCCTGAAAAAATTTGAAATGACACTACCCCTTCGCCACCACCCATTCAAACAGGCGCGCGGGTAACAAGCGTTTTAGTGCCGCCATCATATATGTTGGGCGTGTTACATAATAATTGTAACGTGGCGTTTTCGCCTCTAGTGCATGCGCCAATTTGATTGTCACTGCATCCGCAGAAAGCTCAAAACGATCTGGGCCACGGCTTTCATAAAGTCTCTTTACCAATGTGTTTTCATATTGATTAGCTCGCGCCGATACGCGCCAATCAATCCAGTTTTCAAAATGGGGAATGGAATTTTTTCGAATGTCCGAGGTGATTGGCCCAGGTTGGATCAAACTCACGTGAATGGGCGTGTCCTGCATTTCCAATCGCAGCGTTTGGGTCAGACCCTCTAACGCGAATTTTGTGGAAACATAGGCCCCGCGCCACTTCATGGGTGTGAACCCCAATACAGACGAACAATTCACAATGCGCCCATGGCCCTGCGCGCGCATCACAGGGATAATCATGCGCGTCAGATCATGATAGCCAAACAAATTCGCCTCGTAAATTGCGCGCAATGCATCACGCGGCAAATCCTCAACAGCGCCAGGAATGGCATAGGCCCCGTTGTTATAAAGCGCATCAAGCGTCCCGCCCGTACGCCGCAATGTTTCGGCCACCGCTTCGCGAAGGCTAGCCTCATCCTCATAATCAAGGGGGAAGCTTTCTAATCCCTCATCCCACAGGCGTGCGCAATCTTCTTCCTTTCGGCAGGTTGCAAATACGCGCCAACCGCGTGCGGCCATGCCATGCGCCGCGTCATATCCAATCCCTGAGGAACACCCCGTCATCAAAACCGTTTTTGTCATACTGCAATCCCCAAATTTTGCGTCAACATGGGGTATTTTAAATCGTTTGACTAGTCAGCTTTTTTCAACAGTTTTTTAGAAATCCAACCCACGCGATTTGTTTTCACGACGTGCAATTTCATCCATGATCCCGTGAACTGGGCAGCAGTTGAACCGCGGTGCCACGCTCTAACTTGGCAATGACACCATTTCGTTTACTTGGCCTGTTGCGCATATTCGCCCGATTGACCGATACAGCGTAAAGGTTTGCGTCGCTTGGTACATTCGCTGTAACAACGGGAACCACATCATCCAAAATATTTTCGATAATCGCGCTTGTTTCTGTGTCTTCGCTGACTTTCCACAACGCCGCATCTGT
>JAFMKS010000054.1:0-7273 GCA_017852835.1 Paracoccaceae bacterium | reverse complement strand
GTGTTTTTTCCCCGATGGATGCTTTACCCCATTGTAGTTGCAGAGTATCAATTCGACATGAGTGATACCAACGACCCCACCGACACTGGACTGATCCTTGCTGAACCCTTGCGCCGCGCAATTGGCGAGCGGTATCTGACCTATGCTCTGTCCACAATCATGCACCGCGCTTTGCCGGATGCACGTGATGGATTAAAGCCCGTGCATCGCCGCATCCTTTATGCGATGCGCGAATTGCGCTTGGCCTCAGCAGGCGGGTTTCGGAAATCCGCAAAAATCAGTGGCGATGTCATGGGCAACTATCACCCGCATGGGGACGCCGCGATCTATGACGCGATGGCGCGCTTGGCGCAGGATTTCAACGTACGCTATCCATTGGTTGACGGCCAAGGAAACTTTGGCAACATCGATGGCGATAACCCCGCGGCCAGCCGATACACCGAAGCACGCATGACCGCCTTGGCCGAGGCATTGTTGGACGGCCTAAATGAAAATGCCGTTGATTTTCGTGACAACTATGATGGCACGCTGCAAGAACCCGTTGTCCTGCCCGCCAGTTTTCCAAACCTATTGGCCAATGGTGCCAGCGGCATCGCGGTGGGTATGGCCACGAATATTCCGCCCCATAACATCGCGGAACTGTGCGATGCGTGCCTGCACCTGATCAAAACACCCGATGCCCGCGACGACACATTGTTGAATTATGTGCCGGGCCCTGATTTCCCAACGGGCGGTATAATTGTCGAAAGCCCAGAAAATATTCGCAACGCCTATGCCACTGGGCGCGGATCCTTCAGATTACGCGCAAAATGGGAGGTCGAAGATTTAGGCCGTGGACAATGGCTAGTCGTCATTACGGAAATCCCGTATCAGGTCCAAAAATCAAAGCTGATTGAAAAGATTGCGGAACTGATCAATTCCAAAAAAATCCCTATCCTTGCCGATGTTCGTGACGAAAGTGCTGATGACATTCGCATGATATTGGAACCGAAATCGAAAAACGTGGATCCAGATGTTTTGATGAACACAATGTTCAAAAACTCTGATCTTGAGGTACGTTTTTCACTGAACATGAACGTATTGATCGACGGTGTCACACCTAAGGTGTGCAGCCTGAAAGAAGTCCTGCGCGCCTTCCTTGATCACCGTCGTGACGTTTTGGTGCGCCGCACTACATTCCGCGTTGAAAAAATTGATCACCGCCTTGAGGTGTTAGAAGGCTTGATCATCGCCTTCCTCAATTTGGATCGCGTCATTGATATTATCCGCTATGACGATGACCCGAAACTGGCGCTGATGGTCGAAAATTGGCAAGTCGATCATGTGCGCGCCACATCAGAGGTCGACTATATAGGGCCAGACACAGCGCGCGAAGGAGAGCTGAGCGAGCTCCAAGCCGAAGCTATTTTGAACATGCGGTTGCGCTCTTTGCGGCGTCTGGAAGAAATGGAATTGGTGCGCGAACGCGATGCATTAATGGAAGAACGCGCAGGTCTTAGCGATCTATTGGCAAGCGATAGTTTGCAATGGTCCCGTGTTGCAGAGCAGTTGAAAGAAACCAAAAAGCAATTCGGCAAAGATTACGCTGGAGGTGCAAGACGCAGTGAATTTGCCGAGGCGGCAGAAGCGGAAGATGTCCCGATCGAGGCGATGATCGAACGCGAGCCCATTACGATTGTATGTTCTAAAATGGGATGGATCCGCGCCATGACGGGTCACATCGATCTAAACCGCGAATTGAAATACAAAGACGGCGATGGTCCTGCGCTTATCTTTCACGCGGAAACCACCGACCGCCTGTTGGTCTTGGGCAGCAATGGGCGGTTTTACACTGTCTCTTGCGCAAATCTGCCCGGTGGACGGGGCATGGGTGAACCCCTGCGCTTGATGGTTGACCTCCCGAACGAGGCCGCAATTGTCACGATGTTTACCTATACTGCAGGAACAAAATTATTAGTCGCGTCAAGCGCGGGTGATGGATTCATCGTTCCTCAAGATGACGTGATCGCTCAAACGCGAACGGGGAAACAAGTGCTAAATGTGAAGGGTGATAGCGTCGCCTCTGTTTGTCGCGTTGTGAAAGGCGATCACATTGCCGTTGTCGGTGAAAACCGCAAGGTTTTGATCTTCTCCATCGAAGAATTACCCGAAATGGGACGGGGCAAAGGTGTGCGATTGCAAAAATATAAGGACGGCGGATTGTCCGATGCGACAACCTTTAACCTAGAAGAAGGCCTAAGTTGGCTGGATCCAGCTGGACGCACCCGCACCGAAAACAATCTGGCCGAATGGATCGCAAAACGCGCAAGCGCGGGGCGCATGGCGCCACGTGGCTTCCCACGGGACAACAAATTCACAAGCTGAAAAGCAAAACACACGCGCAAAACATACCATGTTTGAGCATGCGTTTTAGAAACCTGCGTACGCCCATTCGGGCGCACACAATTTAATAATGCCTACCCACGGCCTTTCCACGGCACCATGATCTTTTCGGCCCAGCGCATCAACATATCGATCGCAAACCCAATCGCACCAATCAAAATGATGCCTAGGATCACAACATCAGTTTGCTGGAATTTTGACGCAACCATGATCATCATGCCTGCCCCTTTTTCTGCGGCCACCAATTCGGCAGCAACAACAGTTCCCCAACAAACCCCCATCGCAACCCGTGCACCGGTAAAGATTTCTGGCAAGCTGTTGGGTACGATTACGTAGCGCATGATTTGCCATTTGCTCGCGCCCAACGAATAGGCCGCATGCACCTTTGATATGCGTACGCCCGACACTCCCGCACGCGCGGCAATTGCCATAATCCAAAGCGCGGCTAAGAACAGCAGGATAATTTTGCCAACCTCGCCAATACCCGCCCAGATGATGACAAGTGGGATCAACGCAAGCGGTGGAACAGGGCGCATGAATTCCACAATTGGGTCGAACCAGCCACGGAACCAATCGGACAGACCCATCGCATATCCCAGTGGAATACCAACAAGCGCGCCAAAGAAGAAACCAACAATAACGCGGAACAGCGAATACCCCAAGTGTTCGACCAGCATGAAGTTCTTGAAACCCGCTGTTGCGATTTCAACCAAACGGTCCTTCACCGCTTCGGGCGCTGGCAACCAGATTGGCTCCATCTGAACACCTTTATTGGGTTCGATGTTCAGCGTCCCTTTGGGGGTCACCGCGACGCGCAGGTTTGAAACAAAAGCCTCACCACCCGGGGCGATTGATTGTCCATTGATGGCAATAATTTTTGCCCCATCCTTGCGGCTAAACTCATCATTGGCGTCCCATTTCAAAAGTTTGTTGCGATATGCTTGGATTACAACACCGTCATTCTTTGCAGACTGCGCACCTTCGTCGACCGAAAGCTTTGGCGAGTTTTCCCCCGCGCCAAACACGACGACATCCACCGTCGCATCTTGTGTGGATCCATCGGGAAGCTCAATCGTATAGGAAAATCCTGCCTCTCCCTGGAATGCGCCTGGCATATGTAACACGCTGGGCAACCAACGGGACCCGGTAAATGACCCCCATAAGACAAAGATCAAAACAATTGAAATGACTGAGGCCGCAGAATTTGATGTTACCGCGCTTTCATCGCCAAATGTTACCGTTTTTAGCGCACCAAAATCTTGCTTTGGTGTCATAAACCGTCGCACGATCCGCCAAATACCCAACGTCAGCATGATCAGTAGGACGTAGCCAATCAGATACGGCAGCACCATCACGAATGTTGCAAGGATATTGAAAAGCTCACTTATGAGCTGCGTGAAAATACTCATGACTGCGCCTCCATACGGCCCATAATCTCTTCTTCCATATCCCAAATCATGGATAGGATCTCTTCCCGCTTCTCGGCATAGTCGGGGTGTTTTTTGACTTCGCGCAAGTCTTGGTCGACACCCAAGTCAGCAAACGGCAAACGGTATTCACGATGAATACGCCCAGGTCGAGGTGCCATCACCAACAAACGCTCGCCCAGCAACAATGCTTCTTCCACCGAGTGGGTGATCAGGATAATAGTTTTGCCTGTTTCTTTCCAAAGTTTCAAAACCAGCGACTGCATCTTTTCACGTGTCAGGGCATCAAGCGCGCCAAGCGGTTCGTCCATTAGGATCACATCAGGATCATTTGCCAAACAGCGGGCCAATGCCACACGCTGCTGCATACCGCCTGACAATTCATAGACAGCTTTTTCTTTGAAATCGCCCAGACCGACCGTATCCAGAAGATGATCTACGGTTTCGCGAATTTCACCTTTGGGCGTGCCCTTCATCTTGGGACCAAAACCAACGTTTTCACGCACGCTCATCCATTCGAACAATGCGCCTTGTTGGAAAACCATACCGCGTTCTGCGCTTGGCCCTGTGACGGTTGATCCATTCAGTTGGATTTCCCCTTCCGTCGGCGCTAAGAAGCCAGCAATAATATTCAAAAGCGTGGTTTTTCCGCATCCAGACGGACCCAGAACCGACATCAGTTCACCGCTTTTCAGATGTAGGTTTACGTTCTTTAACGCCTGCACTGATCCGCCATTTGGCAAATCAAAGCGCATTGAAAGATTGTTAATATTCAATCCGTGATCAGTGGTCATAAGGGACGCTCAAATTTTAAAAGGTAGGTATATAAATGGCCGCGGGACATGCCCCGCGGCCTGATTATATGGTCAGATTAGTTGCCTGCCGCAGCCAATGGACCTGTGTTCACGTTGCCAGCATAGTTGTCTAGTGCTGAATCGATGCTACCGGCATTCACGAATACGTCTGCAACGCCTTTCATGAAGCCTTGTGCACCGCCACCAAGCCATTTTTCTGATAGCTGATCTTCAACTGATGGGAACACGAATGTTGACATTGTCGCCACTGTGTCCTCTTCAGACATACCTGAATCTTTGGCAATCGCTGGAACCATTGCTGCTGCGCTGTCGCCGCCTTTGTTCCACATTGCGTTCGCGTCTGCTGTAACCTTCAAGAAGGCTGAAACAAGATCGCTATTTTCTGCAACAAAGTTTGCTGGCGCTGAAGTGACGTCAAACACCAAGATGCCCAACTCTTCTTTTTCTGCGCCTGTCAACAGAACGTTGCCGTGCTCTTTCATACGACGAAGTGCACCACCCCAACCGCATGACATGTCCACTGAACCCTGTGCCAGTGCTGCTGCACCTTCTGCGGGCGCCATGTCAACAACCTCTAGGCTGCCGACATCAACACCAAAGTGGCTCATCTGCTTCAGGAAGCCGTAGTGTGCCGCTGTACCTAGTGGAACTGCAACTTTTTTACCAGCTAATTCACCTGCGCTATCTTTGTCGATTTCAAGACCAGATGAAACAACGCAGTTATCATTGTCTGAGTATGACACAGCAACGTCTAGAATTTGAAGGTCCTGGCCCGCTGATGCAGCAACAACGAAAGGTGGAACACCTTGGCTGACAGAAATTTGTACGTCGCCTGAGGCCATCGCCGCACTCATCGCGGTGCCTGTGTCAAAGCTTACCCAGTTAACTTTCACACCCATTTCTTCGTCGTATGTGCCCATTTGTTTGGCGTATTCAAATGGCATTGGCCATTCCAAGAAGTAACCTACAGTGATTTCACCGTGGCCACCTGCCATTGCGGCTTGTGCACTTGCAACCAATGCAACCGCTGCGCTTGTTTTAAGTAGTGATTTCGTGAATTTCATCATCAATCTCCCTGTTTTCGACGCGCACCGCGCGCCATGATGAAGCCATAACATACATTACATCGACGTATGTTTACGGTATGATCCGACCCGATTGCGTGCATAAGATCAATCCTTTTTTTAAGATTTTTGACGCGAAGCTATCGCCGCACGAAACCGAACCCACGCTAGGTCTGCGGCAAATAATTTCACACAGACCCCATTTGAGGCAATCAATCGTTTGAATTGGACCTATAGGTGTGAAAATTCTGGCCCTATAATTTACAGCACTTTGAAATCAGAACTATCACCACTTACTGTCGCGCCCGGCGCAGATTCTGGAGGCTTATACAATGAATACCTTGTTACGTGAAAATGACCTATCCCATGTGATTGAGGCTGACCGCGCACACGTGTGGCACCACCTGTTGCAGCACAAGCCACTGGAAACCGGAGAACCTCGCATCATCGTCGAGGGTAAAGGCATGCGCGTCTGGGACCAAAAAGGGAAAGAGCACATTGACGCTGTCTCAGGTGGCGTATGGACTGTGAACGTTGGCTACGGACGCGAGCGCATCGCAAACGCGGTACGTGATCAATTGATCAAGATGAACTATTTCGCTGGCGCTGCAGGGTCTGTTCCAGGCGCGATCTTTGCCGAGAAACTGATCGAAAAGATGCCAGGGATGAGTCGCGTTTACTACTGTAACTCGGGTTCTGAGGCGAACGAAAAAGCGTTTAAAATGATCCGCCAAATCGCCCACAAACGCTATGGCGGCAAAAAGCACAAAATTCTATATCGCGAACGAGATTATCACGGAACAACGATCGCAACTCTATCTGCGGGCGGACAAGACGAGCGTAACGCACAATACGGCCCCTTCACGCCTGGATTTGTTCGCGTACCACATTGCTTGGAATATCGTGCGCAGTGGGATCTAAGCGGTGAAGAATATGGTCGTCGTGCAGCAGACGCCATCGAAGAAGTAATCCTTGCCGAGGGTCCAGATACAGTTGGCGGTTTGTGCCTTGAACCTGTAACTGCAGGCGGCGGCGTCATCACGCCACCAGAGGGGTATTGGGAGCGCGTGCAAGAGATCTGCAAAAAATACGATATCCTATTGCACATCGATGAAGTCGTGTGTGGCGTTGGTCGGACAGGCACATGGTTTGGGTACCAAAACTATGGCGTGAAACCCGATATGGTGACAATGGCCAAAGGTGTTGCATCTGGATATGCCGCGATTGCATGCTTGGTCACATCAGAGGATGTGTTTGAATTGTTTAAGGACGATGCAAGCGATCCAATGAACTATTTCCGCGACATTTCGACATTTGGCGGATGTACGGCGGGTCCCGCGGCAGCGATTGAAAACATGGCCATCATCGAGGAAGAAGGCCTGTTGGATAATACCCTTAAGATGGGTGAACGCATGATCGACAATTTGAACGCCCTGTCTGAAAAACACGCTGTCATCGGTCAGGTGCGTGGCAAAGGCCTATTCTGTGGTGCCGAATTGGTTGCAGATCGCGCAACAAAAGACCCAGCAGAAGAAAAGCTGGTCCAAGCGGTTGTCGCAGATTGCGCCGCACAAGGCGTGTTGAT
>JAFMKS010000053.1:2720-12121 GCA_017852835.1 Paracoccaceae bacterium | reverse complement strand
ACGCAAACCCTGACAATGTACAAATCATGATCAATACAATACGGGAAGCTTAGGGGTAAAAGGATTGGTAGATGCGGAACATTCTGGAAATTAATGTACTGTCGAAAACGTATGAAAATGGGTTTTCGGCACTTTCAAACACATCGCTGAACGTAAAAGAAGGTGAAATCCTTGCGCTACTGGGTCCGAACGGAGCGGGAAAGACAACGCTTATTTCAGCGATATGCGGCATATCAGTGCCGACATCAGGTCAGATAAAAGTGGGCGGTTTTGATATTCAAAGCCAATACCGCGAGGCGCGCAAATTGATTGGGCTGGTGCCACAGGAAATCACCCTAGAACCATTTGAAAAGGTCATAAATACGATCCGCTTTTCGCGTGGTTTGTTTGGGAAACCCAAAGATGATGCCTACGTTGAAAAAGTTCTGCGTTCATTGTCGTTGTGGGACAAAAAAGATAGCCGGATCATGCAGCTGTCAGGTGGTATGAAACGCCGTGTGTTGATTGCAAAAGCATTGGCGCATGAACCTCGTTTGCTGTTTCTTGATGAACCAACGGCAGGCGTGGATGTTGAGTTGCGTCAAAGTATGTGGGCAGTTGTTGAAGAATTACGCAAAGACGGTGTGACGATTATTTTGACAACCCACTACATTGAAGAAGCGGAGGCCATTGCTGATCGTATTGCGGTTATCGCCAAGGGAAGCATTCGTTTGGTCGAAGAAAAGGCAGCCTTGATGAAAAGATTGGGGCAAAAATCTCTGACATTGGAATTGCAAAATCGGATGGAACAAGTGCCAGAAGGATTAAGTGAATTCCGCGTTGTACTAAGCGATGATGGCACCCAGTTGATTTACGAATATGACACTCAGGCCGAACGCACGGGAATCGCGCGATTGATGGCAGCATTGGGTGAGCAGGGGATTGTTTTGAAAGATTTACAAACCAATCAATCTTCGCTTGAGGATATTTTCGTGAAACTTTTGAAGGAGGGGCAGCAATGAACCTTCGTGCAGTCGGTGCAATCTACAAATTCGAAATGGCGCGTTTTTTCCGCACCCTCACCCAAAGCTTTATTTCGCCCGTAATCTCGACATCGCTTTACTTTGTTGTTTTCGGAACCGCGATAGGAAGCCGTATCCAAGAGGTTGAAGGCGTCACTTATGGTGCCTTTATTGTGCCGGGTTTAATCATGTTAAGTGTCATGACACAGGCAACATCAAATGGATCGTTTGGTATCTATTTTCCAAAGTTTATCGGAACGATTTATGAGCTATTATCTGCGCCGATTAGCTTTTTTGAAATTCTGTTGGGATATGTCGGTGCCGCCGCGACCAAGGCCCTGTTAATTGGATTGGTGATACTATTTACCTCAGCAGTTTTTGTTGATTTGGTGATACAAAATCCTGCCGTCATGCTTTTGTTTTTGGTGCTAACGTGTGTGTCATTCTCGCTGCTTGGTTTTATCATCGGAATTTGGGCAAAGAATTTTGAACAATTGCAACTGGTGCCGTTGTTGGTGGTGACACCCCTGGTGTTTTTGGGGGGTGCGTTTTATTCGACGTCAATGCTGCCACCGATTTGGCAAACCATTTCCATGTTTAACCCAGTCGTCTACCTAATTTCGGGCTTCCGTTGGGCGTTTTTCGGGCTGGCGGATGTGCCAATTTTGTTCAGCCTTGTCGCCATTGGCGGATTTACCTCTGCCTGTATCGCCGTTGTCGCATGGATATTTGCAACGGGGTGGCGATTGCGCAGCTAATATCGTGATAATTTCACAAATTTTGGCAAAAGATTTTCCTGATGCCTTGTTTGTGAAGCATGTCGAGTCTACATGCGAGCCATGAAGTTACGCTTGCCCTTTTTAAAAAAAACAACCTCGGTCAATGTTGTGCGGTTGCATGGCATGATCGGGACAGGTGGTCGCAGTGCATTAAACGATGCGGCATTGGCCCAAGTGTTAGAGCGCGCGTTTTCCAAAGGAAAACCTGCAGCGGTTGCCATTTCCGTAAATTCACCAGGTGGATCGCCAGTTCAAAGTTCGCTGATCGGGTCACGTATTAGGCGCCTGTCCGAGGAGAAGGAAATCCCAGTTTTCGCGTTTGTCGAGGATGTTGCGGCATCTGGTGGGTATTGGTTGGCCTCTTGCGCTGATGAAATTTTTGCGGACCCTGCATCAATTGTTGGGTCGATCGGTGTGATCAGCGCAGGGTTTGGTTTGCAGGATTTTATCGCCCGCTATGGGATTGAGCGGCGCGTTTATACAGCAGGCAAGTCGAAATCCATGCTGGATCCATTCCGCCAGGAAAAGCAAGAGGACGTAGAACGCCTAACATCCATTCTGGGGGATGTGCATGACGTATTTATCCAGCATATAAAAACTGCGCGCGGCGGTAAGATTACCAAAGATATTGATGTCTTTACTGGCGAAGTTTGGCTGGCTGAGCGTGCGAAAGAATTGGGTCTGATCGATGAAATTGGACATCTGGTCCCAACCCTAAAGGACCGATTTGGCGAAAAGGTCAAATTGCGTGTGATCGAACAGAAACGCTCATTTTCACAACGATTTGGCCTGTCAATTTCCGATAGTGTTGTTGGCACGTTGGAAGAGCGCATCGCACTCTCTCGGTTTGGTTTGTGATATGATTATCAAGGTTGTTTCAATATTTTTGGTCGGGATGGTTGTCCTTGCGATGTTTGGAAAACTACGATTTCCGGGACAGGGAAAATTGAATGCGCGGCGTTGCGGGAAATGTGGGAAATTCTTGATCAGCACCTCACAGTGCCGATGCAATAAGGGCTGATAAAATGGTTTGGATAATGTCCCTTGTGGGGTTGGTCATTCTTCTCCTATCAGGTGACTTGTTGGTGCGCGGTGCCGTGAACCTAAGTTTGCGCCTTGGGCTGCCCGCGCTAATTGTGTCCTTAACCATTGTGGCATTTGGAACGTCTGCACCAGAATTATTGATTGCGATCAGCGCGGTGGATGATGGGGCATCGGGCATTGCGATTGGCAATGTTATTGGATCGAATATCGCCAACGTGCTGCTGGTGCTTGGGATGCCCGCACTCCTGTCCACTTTGGACTTTTCAGAGTGCGATACACGACGAGATTTCTACATCATGCTTGGCGCGACCGTCGTATTTATCGCCCTTGCTGCCACAGGACAATTTGGATGGTGGCAGGGAGTCATTTTGTTAATCATGTTGGCAGGTTTTCTTGGGTCAGCGGTGTGGCGTGCTAATTGTCAAACAGGCGCTTCATCGACTAATGACGATGATCTTGAGGGCCTGAACCCCGAGTTACCCATGTGGAAGGTCTTGGGGTTTCTTCTGCTGGGGCTGATTGGTTTGCCTATGGGTGCGGATATTTTGGTTGATAATGCCGTTTATATCGCGCGTGCCTATGGCATAAGTGAAGAGGTTATTGGTCTAACTTTGATTGCAATTGGGACGTCGTTGCCCGAACTTGCAACAACAGTGATGGCAGGCCTGCGCAATCAGGCGGAGGTTGCATTGGGCAACGTTATCGGTTCCAACATTTTCAACCTATTGGGGATCATTGGTGTTACGACACTCTTTGATAAAATTCATGTGTCCCCCAGTTTCTTTGTCCTCGATATTTGGGTCATGCTGGCATCGGCGCTGGTTTTGATACCTTTTGTGTTTCTAAAATGGCGCATGTCTCGCACTATTGGGGCGTTGTTTCTGGGGGCCTACACGCTATATCTTGCATTTATGATGTAGGATAGGAGGCCAGTATGCGGGCATTAATCACGGGTGGTGCAAAACGACTGGGACGTGACATGTCGCTCTATCTTGCCAAACGCGGTTATGATGTTGCTGTTCATTACAATAGTTCTGATGATGATGCCCGTGCCGTGGTTGATGAAATCCATGCAATGGGATGTCGTGCAACGCATTTGCACGCAAATATCTTGGATGAAACCCAAGTGCAAACATTGGTGTCACGCGCTGCTACGGCATTGGATGGCCCGATCACTGTTTTGGTAAACAACGCGTCGATCTTTGAATACGACAACATAAAATCAGCGACGCGGACGACCTGGGACCGCCACATTGAAAGCAACCTTCGTGCTCCATTCGTATTGACGCAAAAATTTGCAGATCAAGTTCCGCACCCAAGTTTGGATGATAATTCCGAACCTGTTGCTGCGGGATTAATTTTGAATATGCTGGATCAAAGGGTGAAAAAACTTACGCCTGAATTCAGCAGTTATACAATTGCCAAAATGGGGCTGTGGGCCTTAACGCAAACATCTGCGCGTGCGCTCGCACCCAAAATCCGTGTGAACGCGATCGGCCCTGGCCCCACACTTCGCGGCGATCGCGAAGATCCTGTCCGATATCAGCATCAACGCGACAATACCGTCTTAAATCGTGGATCAAATCCCTCTGATATTTCGGCTGCACTTGGGTATTTCATAGATGCACCTGCCGTAACAGGGCAGCTTTTGTGCGTGGACGGGGGGCAACATTTGGGTTGGAAAACCCCAGATATTTTGGGGATTGTGTAGCGTGATCATGTCCAAATACGTTGAAGTTGTTCCACCTGTCAAAAAATTGTTTAAATAACTTTCATAAAAACTTAAGAAAAACAATAGTTTGGCAAAACTACTAAAAAATAATGAACAAAAACAAATACTTAATAAAATGCCTATTTTTTGTGCAAATTCACGAAGTGGCCTGAAATCAATGGAAAAATTGCTATATCAGAAAGTTATGCTCAGAGTTATCCACAGAAACAGTGGACAGCTTTTAGCTTGAATTCGACGTATAATCATTGCAGCGAAAACAGAATCAAGACTTCGGGTGTAGTTCAACTTCAATGGGAACCAGTTAATTGAGCCTTACGGGTGCAAATCTAATCCTAAAGTATGTTCGGCAATTGGATGCATCGCCGGGCGTGTATCGTATGTTGGATGCACAGGCGCGTGTTTTGTACGTTGGTAAAGCGCGTAATTTGAAGGCGCGTGTGTCAAATTACGCCCGCCCCACGGGTCATTCGTCGCGGATTGCGCGCATGATCTCAGAAACCGCACAAATGATGTTTCTGACGACCAAAACCGAGACAGAGGCGCTTCTGCTTGAACAAAATCTGATTAAGCAACTTAAGCCGCGTTATAATGTGCTGTTGCGTGATGATAAATCCTTTCCGAATATCTTGGTCACCAAGGACCATGAATTTCCACAGATCAAAAAACACCGTGGCGCCAAAAAGGAAAAAGGCGCATATTATGGTCCCTTTGCGAGCGCGGGTGCGGTGAATAAATCTTTGAATCAGTTACAGCGGGTATTTCAACTGCGTAATTGTTCGGATGCGATGTTTGAAACGCGCACGCGTCCCTGTTTGCAATATCAGATCAAACGGTGTTCGGGACCCTGCGTTGGGCGTATCAGCGCGCGCGATTATCGGGCGTCTGTAAAAGATGCACAGCGATTTCTGTCGGGAAAATCAACCGAAATCCAAGAGAGACTTGCATCGCAAATGGCGCAAGCAAGCGAAGCAATGGAGTTCGAACGTGCCGCAGCACTGCGGGATCGCATTCGCGCCATGACCCAAGTTCAAACGAACCAAGGCATCAATCCGCGCACGGTTAACGAAGCGGATGTTATCGCGCTGCATATCGAAGGGGGACAGGCCTGCGTTCAGGTATTTTTCATTCGTGCAAACCAGAATTGGGGAAACCGCGATTTTTATCCGCGCATTAGCGCCGATCATTCCCATGCAGAGGTGCTTGAGGCCTTTGTCGGGCAGTTTTATTCCAGCAAAGAAGCACCGCGCCAGCTGATCCTATCTCATGATATCGAAAACGCGGATTTGGTGAGTGCAGCGTTAAGCGAGGCGGCGGGTCGCAAGGTTGAATTGATCTATCCGCAACGTGGTGAAAAATTTGAACTTGTTTCTGGTGCATTGCGAAATTCCAAGGAAAGTTTGGCCCTGCGTATGTCCGAAACCGCAACACAGGCCAAACTCTTGCGTGGCATTGCCGAGGCGTTTGATCTGGACGACGCACCAAAGCGGATTGAGGTGTTTGATAACTCCCATATTCAGGGCGCACATGCTGTGGGTGCCATGATCGTTTCGGGGCCAGACGGGTTTTTGAAAAATCAATACCGTAAATTTAACATCAGGGGTTATAACCTGACCCCTGGTGATGATTTCGGCATGATGAAAGAAGTCATGACCCGCCGTTTCACCAGACTGATCAAAGAGGATCCAGGGCGCACTTCAGAAAGTTGGCCAGATCTTTTGTTAATCGATGGTGGCGCAGGTCAGGTCAGTGCAGTTGCTGAAATTTTGGAAACGCTTGGCGTAGAAGATGTACCAATGGTTGGGGTTGCCAAAGGTGTGGACCGAGATCACGGAAAAGAAGAGTTCTACATTCCGGGCCGTTCTGTTTTTGCATTGCAGCGAAATGACCCAGTTTTATATTTTGTACAAAGAATGCGAGATGAAGCGCACCGTTTTGCAATCGGAACGCATCGCGCAAAAAGGGCCAAGGCGATTTCGGCAAATCCGTTGGACGATATTGCGGGCATTGGTGCATCGCGCAAACGTGCACTCTTGGCACATTTTGGATCGGCCAAAGCCGTGTCGCGCGCGAACCTTGCGGACCTAAAGGCGGTGGATGGCATTTCGGCTGCAATGGCCGAAAAAATCTATGACTTCTTCCATGAAAAGGGCTGATTAGCCGTCGATCAATTGGCGGGCCGTGGGTTTTAAATCACCGTCCTCTGCTTGTGCATGATAGACCCCGCGCGCCACTGCACGCGCAACACAATGCGCCGCAGCTGACGAAAGGGTGCTTAACAAAACGGGGTCTTTTGGTTTTTCGATTTTTCCTGTCGACACAGCAAAAATTAAATCGCCATCATATGGTAAGTGTGATGGATAAATGGCCCGCGCGAGACCATCATGAGCGGCGATGGCAAGGCGTTTTAGCTCTGATTTATCAAGATCAAAATCGGTGGCAACTATACCTATTGTGGTGTTGGCCTGCGGATGCAGGGCGCCCAATTTACTTTGATCTATACCTAAAGAGGGGATGATGTTTTGGGACATACCATACCCGCCGAATTCATTGTCAATTTCAAAGGGTGCTGCCCAAAAATGTCTTTCATCTGGTGTCAAAGCGTTTCCAACGGGGTTGGCTGCGATCAATGCGCCTACCGTACCGCCAGCCTTTAACGTAAGAGACGACGTCCCCAATCCCCCCTTGGTTACCCCGCACAGGGCCCCAAACCCTGCGCCTGCGCTGCCGATATCAAATTTGGTATCCGCCGATAAAAACGCATTACGACCCAATTCTGTGTAGGGTGAGGTTTCCCAATTTTTGTCGCCACTGTTTGCCAAATCAAACAGGATCGCAGTGGGAACAATTGGGATGGTGACATCGCCAACAGCAAATCCACGCCCCGCAGCGCGAAGTTCAAGCGCAACGCCGCCCGCGCTATCTAATCCAAACGCACTGCCGCCCGACAGAACGATTGCATCAACCGACTGAACGGTTTTATCGGGTTCTAATAAATCTGTGTCCCGTGTCCCCGGCGCACCGCCCATAACCGCGTAGGACGCTGTAAAGGGTGCATCACCCGTCAAAACAGTTACGCCTGTTTTAACAATCGAATCTATGGCGTTGCCCACGCGCAATCCAGAAATATCACAGATTGAATTTAGGCGCCCTGTCCGTAATGTGCTCATTTTGTATCCTGATAAAATTGGCATTTACTAGCCCAAATTATATCCGTTTAGATCAGCTTTTAACGAATAGCTTGGCAGATTAAGAGTCAATTGTTACGTTATCGGTATTAGGAAGCTACTCCCAGTGTGGCTATTGTAAGTTATTTAATTAAGAAACTTATTGTGGCCGAATTCGGCATCCTGCCAGACAGGCGCTGTTTTGCTGCAGCGCCTTTTTCTAGTTCAAAAGCGTGGCAAGCACAGGAAAGTGACTTGTTATTCCACCAATGTTTCGAAACTCAGTGAGTTGTTTTATCTGTTCTGGGTCATCAGGATTTGAAATCTGCGCACTGATGAAACCTGTTTCCAACGATGTAACGAAATTTGCCAAGGTGGACGTATCGGGCGCCGACTGCATGAGTACTTTGATTTGTATTTTGGCGTTTTCATGCACAACCATGCCATTTTGCGCGATTTCGCTTAGCTGAAGGTAAAGTGTGATTTCACGATCGTTTGGTGGCACTATGATAGCCAGTTGTCCGTGTTTAATTGTTGCACCGTTGTCCAATGCGAAATCATCTGCCTCCCATACGACGCGCTGAACATCGTTTTCCTGTCTCACAATGGATGCACGATTTTGGGATGTTTTTATGTTCTGCCCAACGATTTTGATGTTATTTGAAAAGGCCAAAACAAAATGATCCCGCCGATAGGCGAGGCGCATAATTTGCAGCACATCAGTTTCAAAAATTTCAAAATCGTTGTTGGCGATCCTCAGGTCGTTCAATGTCACATCATAGCGGTTTGGAAATCCAACTTGGCGAATGTCTGAATATGCAGCTATGTCTGCGCCACCTTCGACCCACTTCTCAATCATCGCTTGGTTGGGTCCCGCGAACCAGAACCAGCGGATGCTCCAAAGGACTGCAAAGGTCAGGGTGATGACAATTATTCGTAACATAGTGCTCTCTTTTCCTTTGCTCAGATACGCGTTAGATGGGTGAAAAGACAAGGGAAGAGGCAAAATAATGTGGGTTTTCGGATACGGGTCACTGCTGTGGAATCCAGGCTTTACGTTTGTCGAGCAACGCACTGCAAAGCTCAGCGGATATCGGCGATCATTTTCGATGCGATCAATCCATCATCGTGGCACAGTCGAAGACCCCGGTTTGGTTTTGGCCCTTGATGTGAAAGATCAGGCCGTGTGCGACGGTGTTGCCTTTTGGGTGGCCCCTGAACATCAGGCAGACACTCTCGAATATTTGCGGGAACGTGAACTGATTTCCTCGGCTTATATCGAAAAAATATTGATGACCGATGTAAAGGACATCGGCCGTGTAGAGTCTGTGGTTTACGTCATTGATGAAACGCACGATCAGTATTGCGATTTGTCTTTAGACGAACAAGCGAACATTATCGCGCATGCGGTTGGTGGGCGCGGCCCGAATTGGGAATATCTTCGCAATACGGTGAATTTTTTGAACGATTCACAGATTTATGATGCTGATCTGCAATGGTTAGAGGCCGAAGTCACGAAAATCCGCGGTCAGTGACTTGGCGAACCTAAATATAGTGAGTAGACTGTGCGCAATTACTAATAGTAGTGAGGGCTGTCCCGCATGGACAAGCAGGCATTAGAGACCAAGCTTCATTTCTCTCAACCTATCCGTCAAATCATCATGATGATGTTGGCCATTGG
>JAFMKS010000053.1:0-1911 GCA_017852835.1 Paracoccaceae bacterium | reverse complement strand
TGACTGTTCAACTTGAGCAAAGCGCGCCCAGCAATTCCGCCCTTGAACGCGTGGCCGCCGGGCAGGAAAAATTGCTCGAGGTTTTGGGCAACATGGAAAAGAACGATGCCGTCGATGCAGAAAGCCGCATGCGGCTGCGTTCAATCGATGTTCAAATGCTGCATTTGATGGAGGACTTGGCCGCTGGACGCCAAGAGACCATCGCGTCAATCCGTGCGGATGTGCATGCATTAACAAATGCGTTGGTGCAGGCGACCGCGGAAATTGAAGCCTCTGGCAAACCGCGTCGATAAAGAGGCGTAATATGGCATTATCGCGCAGAACGGGACAACGCTTTCAGGGATCAATCTGGCCCGGGTTCGTGGATGCGATGACGGGACTTTTGTTGGTCCTAATGTTCGTTCTAACGATTTTTATGGTGATCCAATTTGTATTGCGTGAAACGATTTCAGGCCAAGAGACTGAGTTGAACACGCTGAGCGCCGAAATTGCCGTAATCGCAGAGGCCTTGGGTTTAGAGCAGGAACGCGTCAAATCGCTTGAGACTGAATTGGGAATGCTGTCCTCTAATCTAAGTGACGCGGAAACCCAAGTTGCGGCGCAATCCGCACTGATCGCACAACTGACGTCAGAGCGAGATCAGACCGCAAATGCGCTGGCCGATGCAAATTCCAAAATTACAGCGTTTGAGGCCCAAGTCGCAGGTTTGCTGGCCTCGCAACAAGAGAACCTGGCAAATATTCAATCCCTAGAAGATCGACGTGATGAACTAATGAGCGAAGCCGAGGCCTTGAACCTCGCTCTTGCCCAAGCAAGGGATGAGATTGATGTCGCCGCAGAAGAAGCACGTCGCAAAGCCAGTGAACGAGAAGCGTTGGAAGCGCTGATTGCATCCTTGCGCAAAGATAAGGCGGATGCATCCACAACGATCGACGAACAAACACAGCGATTGGAAGAACTGACCACGCAACTCAGTGAAGCCGAAGCTGCGAAATTGGTATCAGCTGCAGCCGCCGAAGAATTGCGCAAACGGTTGGAGAACTCGAACGCTGAACTGACGGCGATGACATTGGCATTAGAAGAACAGCGTAAAAAGGCCGAGAACACTCTAACATTACTGGCTGCGGCCAATGCGGCAAAGGATAGTGTTGAAAAGAAACTGGAAGAGGCTCTGATCACGATTAGCGCAATGGACCGCGAACAAACCGAACGTTTGGATAGTGTAAAAGAGGCACGCAAAGAGGCGGATCAAGAAGTTCAGCGGTTACAAATCGCGCTTGCCGCGTCGTTGGCGCGTCAGGATGAAATGGCCCGTCAATTAGAAGCTGTGAACAACATGCTGAACGAGTCAAATACGCGGGAACGCGCGCAATTCACGGAATTGAGTGATTTACAAAGCGATCTGGCCCGCGCCTTGTTGGATTTGGAAAATCAGCGCGATGCAACAGATGCCGCGAACCTGCAGCGGGATCGTGCAGAAGAACGGATCGCAGAATTAGAAAATGCGCTTGAGCAGCTTGTGGGTCAGAACGAAGGCGCGCTTAAATCGCTTGAACAACAACTGGCAGAAGCGCTTGCTGCCAAGGTGAAAGCAGAGGGTGAACGCCAAAACCTGACCGAAGATTTGCAAGCGGCGCTGGCAGCACGATTGGCGGCAGATGCACTGGCCGACGAACGACTAAGTGCGTTGGAGCAGCGTGAAATTCTTTTGGCAGAAGCGCGCAAATCGCTGGGTGTTTCTAAAGATCTTTCAGAGAAACGCGCAAATGAATTGATCGAGGCCGCCAAGCAGCAAGAGTTATTAAATCAACAGGTTGCCACCTTGCGTGCTGAATTGGGCAAATTGCAGGAACTCTTGGCGCTATCGGAACAGAAGGACGCTGATGCACAAATCCAATTGCAGAACCTTGG
>JAFMKS010000009.1:40690-54943 GCA_017852835.1 Paracoccaceae bacterium | reverse complement strand
ATATCAATCACCCGCGCGCCCTGATCTGCGATCAATTTTGCGGCCTCTGACATCCAATAAGGATGGCGGCCCGCGATTTGAACCGAAGTATTTTCAACACCCAACCCCAATTCGGCCTTATCGCGCACCGAATATTTCGCCTCGACCATCTCTTGGGATGCGATCATTTCACTGACCACCAAGCCCGCGCCAAAAGATTGCACCAAATTGCGAAAGGGCAAATCGGTGATCCCCGCCAAGGGCGCCAAAAACACAGGCAGCGACAGCTGCGTTGATCCTAAATCAATGCTCATAGATACTATTATCCCTGCACACGGCCCCGTGACAATAGATAATCGCACAAAATAAGGGCAATAAATCTATATCGCCTATATTTTAGGCATATTCACCACGCCCCTCTCCCCATTGCAATTGCAAACCCTTGCGACTAGACATCAGTGAAAGGACGAAAAATATGACAATTGCCGCCATCATTGTTGCCGCAGGACGCGGCACCCGCGCGGGCAGCGCCCTGCCGAAACAGTGGCACCCACTCTTGGGGCGGCACGTGATTGATTGGACACTGGACGCCTTTCGCAATCACCCAGACATCGACAAAATCTGTGTCGTTTTGCACCCTGATGATATCGAAAACGCCGATCTAAACGATGTCATCCTTGCTACAGGGGGCGCCACGCGCGATGCGTCGGTAAAAAATGGATTGGATGCGCTGGCATCTGATGCACCTGATCATGTTCTTATCCACGACGCCGCACGCGCCACAATCAGTGACGCGGTGATTTCTGATGTTATTCGCGCACTTGCCACCCATGATGCGGCGGCGCCTGCCCTGCCTGTCACGGACGCGTTGTGGACGGGTGAAAACGGATTGGTTACAGGAACGCGTGATCGCAGCGGATTATTCCGCGCACAAACACCACAAGGATTTGCATTTAACAAAATCCTAAACGCACATCAGACCAATAATGAACCCGCCGCAGATGATGTTGAAATCGCGCGGCGCGCAGGGATGGATGTGGCCATCACGCAGGGCTGTGAAAGCAACCTAAAGGTCACCTACCCAGAGGATTTCGCCCGCGCGGAAGCAATATTAAGGAGTAGACAGTAATGGATGTTCGATTGGGAAATGGATATGACGTCCACGCGTTTGAGGCGGGTGACCACGTCATATTGTGCGGTGTGCGCATCCCCCATCACGCAGCACTTAAGGGGCATTCAGATGCGGATGTCGGCATGCATGCTGTCACGGATGCGATTTATGGCGCATTGGCACAAGGCGATATTGGCCGTCATTTTCCTCCAAGCGATCCACAATGGAAAGGGGCAGCCAGCGATATTTTCCTGCGCCATGCAGGGGAATTGGCACGCGAGATGGGATATGAAATCGCGAACATCGATTGCACATTGATTTGCGAACGCCCCAAAATTGGCCCACATGCCGAGGCCATGCAAAATACATTGGCGGATATTCTGAACATCGACATCAGCCGCGTTTCCGTAAAGGCAACCACAAGCGAACAATTGGGCTTTACAGGACGCGAAGAGGGCATTGCATCCATCGCAACGGCGGCATTGATCAAACCATGATAAAACTGATTACCACGACATTTGGCGTTGGATACCTGCGCCCTGCTCCGGGCACATGGGGATCGTTGGCCGCCCTGCCACTTGCATGGGGCGTTCATGAGGTTTTTGGTCTGACTGGGTTTGTTGTGGCCTCAGTCATCGTGTTCTTTCTCGGCTGGTGGGCGACGGCGCAACACACCAGAGGCAGCGATGATCACGATCCATCCGAAATTGTGGTGGATGAGGTGATTGGCCAGTGGATTGCACTGCTCCCTGTGTTCATCGGTGCGGCGCATGTGGGAGCAGATACCTTGGCGCTTTGGCCGGGTTGGATTACCGCCTTCATCGGGTTTCGACTGTTTGATATCACAAAAATTGGCCCCATTGGGTGGGCTGACCGCCGTGGTGACGCCTTGGGCGTGATGTTGGATGACGTGATTGCAGGTATCTTTGCCGCCCTATTGGTCATGATACTGGCAGCACTTTCACATGGAGTTTTGATGTGAGCCGCGCCAAGGACATCGTGGAACGGGCAAGTGCCGCGGGCATTGTGATTGCCACGGCAGAAAGCTGTACAGGCGGGATGATTTCGGCCGCGATCACGGATGTTGCAGGCAGTTCGCAGATTTTGGACCGCGGGTTTGTGACCTATTCCAACGCGGCAAAGATGGACATGTTGGGCGTATCCGCCGACACGCTGGATACCCACGGCGCAGTGTCGGAACTTGTGGCTGCCGAAATGGCGGCAGGGGCGCTACAACATTCAAACGCGACACTAACCGTTTCCGTCACAGGAATTGCGGGACCCGGTGGATCAGATTTTAAACCAGAGGGGCGCGTGTGTTTCGGAATTGCAACCAAAGACGGCGTTGAAACACACCAAGTCGACTTTGGCGCCCTGGGCCGTGTGGGGGTGCGCAGCGCAACAGTGGCACATGCATTGGAGTTATTATTGCAAAAGTTGCCAACCTGACCCATTGCCTAATTTTTAGCCCCACCGCAGCTCAAACTGCCTAAATTTTAATCATATCAAAAATTCCGCACATTTCGTCCGCCCAAAAAACAGGCCATGCTTTGCAAATTGCACAAAAATGCGATTTCTGGGCGCAAATCTTTAGGAGGATAAAATGAACGGAGCTGATACAGCATGGATCATTGTCGCAACGGCATTGGTTCTGTTTATGACACTGCCTGGCCTTGCGCTATTCTACGGTGGTTTGGTGCGCGCACGTAATGTGCTTAGCGTTTTTATGCAAGTATATGCCATCGCCTGTTTGATGAGCGTTCTGTGGCTGGTCGCGGGCTACACGATCGCGTTTGGCTCAGGCACATCAGGATATTGGGGCGGATTGGACAAAATGTTCCTGCTGGGCGTGGATGCCGATGCGCTATCAGGTACCCTGCCCGAGGTTTTGTTCTTTGCCTTCCAAATGACATTTGCAGTGATCACCCCCGCGCTGATCGTAGGTGCCTATGTTGAACGTATCAATTTCTCTTTCGTTTTGATCTTCTCAGGGCTTTGGATGTTGCTGTGTTACGCACCTGTGGTCCACTGGATCTGGGGCGGTGGCATGATGGCCGATGGCGGTATTTTCGGTGAAGTCGGCACCAAAGACTTTGCGGGCGGTATCGTTGTTCACGAAACAGCAGGTTTGGCCGCACTTCTATTGGCGATGATGTTGGGCCCACGCAAAAACCGCACAACACCCCCACATAACCCAGGCTACGTGATGATCGGCGCATCCATGTTGTGGGTCGGTTGGTTCGGCTTTAACGGCGGTTCACAATTGGCTGCAGACGGTGGCGCGGCAATGGCACTGACCGTAACACATATTTCTGCGGCGACAGCGTCATTGACATGGGCATTGTGGGAAAAGATCAAATATGGCAAGGCGTCATTGGTCGGCATCGTCACAGGTACGATTGCGGGTTTGGCATCCATCACACCCGCATCAGGGTTTGTTGGCCCGATTGAGGCATTGGTGATCGGCGCGGTTGCAGGCATCCTGTGCCAAGAGGCCGTAAACGTGGTGCGCAACTCATTGAAAATCGACGATACACTGGACGTCTTCGCGGTTCACGGTGTGGGCGGCATTTTCGGGACACTAATGATTGCGGGCTTTGGCCATGGCGCATGGGTCGCACAAGTTGGCGCATTGATCGTTGTGGGCATTTTTACGCTGGTCGTGTCCTACATCCTGATCAAGGTCACACAGATTTTCGCGCCCCTGCGCGTTGATGCAGAAACCGAAACAAACGGTCTGGACCTATCAGCACACGGCGAACGTGCATACGATATGAACAGCTGATAACGTTAATATAAACGTAAAAACGCCCGCCAAGTTTTGGTGGGCGTTTTTCATTTCAACCATACAAATCCGCCGCGCGGGTCTCAAAGGCGCGCACGATGCGCTGCATGGCCTCATTGAACACAACGCCGATGATCCCCTGCAGCACCATATTTTTGAATTCGAAATCAACGAAAAATTCAACCTCACACCCCTGATCCGTATCACGGAAGGCCCAATTCGATTTCATATAACGAAACGGACCATCCAGATATTCGGTGTCGATTTTCATATCATCGGGGTGCAAAACCACGCGGCTGCCAAAGCGTTCACGAAACACCTTAAACGAAATCACCAAATCCGCCTCCATCACAGAGGACGCGCCTTGGGGTGTTAGTGAACGAATGCGAGCGGCCGAACACCATGGCAAAAACTTCGGGTAGGATGCCACATCAGCGACCAAATCATACATCTGTTGCGCCGTATAGGGCAGCGCGCGGGTTTCTGAATGTGTAGGCATGTCGATCCTTTTTCGCGTGACACTGCCCCATGAATAGGTAAGTTAAGGCACAAATTTCAAGGGGGTCCCAATGTCGGAGAAGCCATATGTCATCGATCAAATGATATCTGCCAAATCCATCGCGGCGCGGATTGAGGATTTGTCCCGTGAAATTGCAACCGAATTTTCAGGAACAAATAAATTGATCGTGGTTGGGTTGTTGCGCGGATCATTCGTTTTTATCGCCGATTTGGTGCGCGAATTGGATCTGCCTGTTGAGGTCGATTTTCTTGAGGCGTCCTCATACGGCGATGGCATGGAAAGTTCGCGCGAAGTGCGCATTCTGAAGGATTTGCGCGGCGCGATTGAGGGGCGCGATGTTTTGGTTGTCGAGGATATCGTTGATACGGGCTTTACCCTGAGCCATGTATTAAACCTGTTGAAATCCCGCAATCCAGCCAAGCTGAAATCAATTGCATTATTGGACAAACCTACTCGCCGCGAAGTTGACATTCGCGCAGATTGGACGGGGTTTGAAATTCCAGACGAATTTGTCGTGGGCTATGGCATCGATTATGCGCAACGCAATCGTAACCTTGGCTATATCGGCAAGGTGCGGTTCACCGCCGATTAAAGCCGATCAAGGAAGGTTGCATCATATTCCGTCAGCGTCACATCCGAGCTGGAAATTGTGATATCCCCCTGTAGCTTTGCAACCACCACACCATCCAGTTTAATCAATGTTTCGCCAATGGTTGCATCAATTTCAAATGACATTTCGGGCACGATTGGATTGCCCTGACCATCGGTTTGTGGCGTGTAATGCACGGTTAGGGTGTCGATATCCTTGTCAAAATCGGTGATGACAACTGGATCACTTGTCACATCACGATAGACATAATGGAACGTATCTGCATCGGCACCGCCGCTGACCTGATCCGCGTTGGAAAAGATGATTGTATCCTCGCCCTCGGCCCCAATCAGGGTTTCACCAGCGCCTCGTGAAAAATCCGCAGAACTATCAAGGCGGTCGGAACTTAGGACATCATTGCCCGCCCCGCCGTTTAGCGCATCTGTACCATCGCCGCCTGCGATGCTGTCGGCCCCTAGACCACCGAACGAATTGTCGTCGCCCGTGTTGCCCTCGATCATATCGTCGCCTGCGTCGCCATATAGGGTATCATCGCCACCAAGACCAAAAAACAGATCATCACCGCTGCCACCGTAGGCTGCGTCATTCCCGCTAAAGCCATTGATCGTATCGTTGCCCGCGTCCCCTTCGAAATAATCGTCAGAAGAGCTGCCCACCAAACTGTCGTTTCCTGTCAGGCCAAATAGCGCAACAGAATCCGTACTGGTTGACGTGCCAAGGGTATCATTTCCGGATGTTCCCACCTGCTCAGAGGCATAATCAGATGCGGTGTAATTGGTGTTTTTCGCGTCTTCGGGATCTGGTTCTGGATCAGGTTTTTGACGGCAATATCATCATCGTTCTGCCCGAACCCGAGCATATCCCACGACATACATACTATTTGCATGGCAAAGGCCACAGCAAAAAACGCAGCATTGCCCAAAATCGCATATTCCATAACACACCTAAACGCCTGAACAGCGCATTGTTTAACGCACCAAGATGTTTAAATTACGGTGAAATTTGGAATAATTTGGGCAGACGATCAGGTTTTGCCTAGTTTCGCAAGCAATTGATCACGCACATGGGGCGTCACAAATTTGCTGACATCCCCATCTAGACGTGCAATTTCTTTGACCAGTTTTGATGCAATCGCTTGGTGTTTTGCTTCGGCCATCAGGAAAACGGTTTCAACAGAACTGTCCATCGCGCGGTTCATGCCCACCATCTGAAATTCATATTCGAAATCTGCCACCGCACGCAGACCGCGTACAATCACCTGCGCCCCGACCTCGTGTGCGCAATC
The DNA here is from genome assembly GCA_017852835.1 of Paracoccaceae bacterium. Taxonomy (GTDB): domain Bacteria; phylum Pseudomonadota; class Alphaproteobacteria; order Rhodobacterales; family Rhodobacteraceae; genus HIMB11. The sequence goes on along the minus strand of JAFMKS010000009.1, from coordinate 48,653 downwards.
TATCAGTAGATTTTCAAAAGGGTGTGGTACGATTTCTGTGCCTGTTTCCTTGGACAACACCGCGCATTCCGCCTCGATCATCGCAACCCTTTCCTCTAACGAAAACATCGGGCCCTTATCACGGTTAATCGCAACGCCAATGACCAATCGATCCACCAACATTGCCCCACGGCGAATAATATCAATGTGCCCCAATGTGATTGGGTCAAAGGTTCCTGGATAAAGTCCAATACGCATAGTCGGCCCTGTAGTCGTTAGGTGTGGCCACGCAACAATATTACATGACCAATTGCAAGACCTAGTAGCCCATGATCATGCCCTCAAGGGCATCTTTTTCCATAGCAAGCTCGGTCATACGCGCTTTTACGACATCGCCGATTGTCACGATGCCCACCAATTTTCCGCCTTCGACGACAGGCATATGGCGGAACCGCTTGTCCGTCATTGTTTTCAAAACTTGGTCTGCGGTCGCCCCTAATACACATGTCACCAATTTCGATGTCATGTGTTTTGACGCAGGATCGTTGATGATATCGGCCCCATGCATCGCCATCGCACGCACAATGTCGCGTTCCGACAGGATTCCTTCGGCGGTTTTTCCGTTCACAGAGACAACGACAGACCCTATTCGGTGTTTGCTAAGGACCAGGGTTACATCCGCAACACTTGTTTCTGGCGTCACCGTGATCACCTGACCACTGCCTTTGGACGCTAAAATCTGTTGGACTAACATGATTAAACCTCGCAACTTTATTTCAATAACATAAGCTTGCGAGTAATTTTATTTTCAGTCAAGCGAAACGCTCCAATCTATCGATTTCTTTTGCAATTTCATGACTGAGGGCCGCGGCAAATCTGTTCATCCGCTCAAGCCGGCGATCGTCTGCATGGCGCACCAAATAAAAGCTGCGTTTAAACACGATCTCATCTGTAAGTATACGTTGCAAATTGGGGGCAAAAGGCAGCGCAAAATCATGGACGATGCCCAGACCATGTTCGCTGCGCAGCCAATTGAACTGCACAGACACGGAATTGGATGCCAGTTGCACACGCTCGACCCCCAAATCCGACAAATAGTCCAATTCTTTGTCAAAAATCATATCACTGATATAGCCGACAATGCGATGGCCCGATAAATCTTGGACGGAGGCAATCTGTCCATTTGCATCCAAATATTGCCGAGAGGCCGCAAGGTGCAGGTGATAATCGCAAAGTTTCTGAACACTTAGGCGGCCAGATGTTGGGGGACTTACGGCAATGGCCATGTCTGCCTCGCGTTTGGATAGGTTCACAACCCGCGGCAGCGCAACAATTTGAATATCTAAATCGGGGTTTTGATCGGCAATGCGCGCGCAGACTTGGGGCAGAATGAAATTCGCACATCCATCTGGTGCGCCAATTCGAATTTGGCCGCTAAGGGATCCTGTCGCCTGCCCCAAATCTTCGTCCAATCCGCTGATGACCTGCTCCATCTTTTCGGCATGCGGCATCAAACGCGATCCCGCATCGGTCAGTGCATAGCCTGATGGGGATTTCGCAAACAGTGGCGTGCCGTAACGCTCTTCCATCCGCGAAATGCGCCGCCCCACCGTGGCGGGATCAATCTTTAACCGTTTTCCAGCAGCAGACAGCGTTTCATCTCGCGCCACTGCCAAAAAGACCCGCAAATCATCCCAATTGTGTTCCATGACCTACCCTTTGCAAAAATGCAAAACATCTTTGAAGACTTTCCTCTTTGCTAAGTAAAATTGCAAGAGTATCCTGTACCAAATTCTAAGTGAGGTGCATAATGCAAGAATTAACCCATTACATTGGCGGCGAACACGTCAAAGGCACATCTGGCCGTTTTGCAGATGTCTACAATCCTGCAACGGGCGAAGTCCAAGCCAAAGTCCCATTGGCCAGTGCCGACGAAATGGCCAAGGCTGTTGAAATCGCAGCAGAGGCACAAGTTGCATGGGAAAAGGTCAACCCGCAACGCCGCGCACGCGTGATGATGAAATTCGTCGATCTGCTAAACCGCGATATGGACAAATTGGCAGAAGCCCTAAGCCGTGAACACGGCAAAACAATCCCCGATGCAAAAGGCGACGTTCAGCGCGGGCTTGAGGTTGTGGAATACTGCATCGGTGCACCACAGATGCTAAAGGGTGAATTCACCGACAGTGCGGGTCCAGGCATTGATATGTATTCGATGCGTCAGGCACTTGGCGTGACCGCAGGCATCACACCGTTTAACTTCCCCGCGATGATCCCAATGTGGATGTTTGCCCCAGCGATCGTTTGCGGCAACGCATTCATCCTAAAACCATCTGAACGTGACCCATCTGTTCCCCTGATGCTTGCGGAATTGATGGAAGAAGCAGGCCTACCAAAAGGCATCTTACAGGTCGTCAATGGCGATAAGGAGGCGGTTGATGCGATCCTAGACAATGACACAATCCAATCTGTTGGCTTTGTCGGATCAACTCCAATTGCGGAATATATCTATGGCCGTGGCTGCGCAAACGGCAAACGGGTTCAGTGTTTTGGCGGCGCGAAAAACCACATGATCGTCATGCCCGATGCGGATATGGATCAGGCAGCAGATGCATTGGTTGGTGCAGGCTATGGTGCGGCGGGCGAACGTTGCATGGCGATTTCAGTGGCCGTACCTGTGGGCGAAGAAACTGCAGATCGTTTGATCGAGGCCTTGGTGCCACGCATCGAAAAACTAAAAGTTGGGCCATATACAGCAGGGGATGATGTGGATTACGGCCCTGTTGTCACAGCGGCGGCGAAACAAAACATCCTGGGCTTGGTGCAAAGCGGCATTGATCAGGGTGCAAAATTGGTGGTCGATGGCCGTGACTTCAGCCTGCAAGGGTATGAAGACGGCTTCTTCGTTGGGGCGCATTTGTTTGATAACGTCACGCCCGACATGGACATTTATAAAAAAGAAATCTTTGGCCCGGTTCTATCAACCGTCCGCGCGGGTAGCTATGAAGAGGCGATTGGCCTTGCCATGGATCACGAATATGGCAACGGCACTGCAATCTTTACCCGCGATGGCGACACCGCACGTGATTTTGCACAGCGCATCAATATCGGCATGGTCGGCATCAACGTGCCAATTCCTGTGCCATTGGCCTATCACACATTTGGTGGTTGGAAAAAATCGGCCTTTGGCGATTTGAACCAACACGGTCCAGACGCGTTCAAATTCTATACGCGCACAAAGACGGTCACATCACGTTGGCCCTCTGGCATCAAAGAAGGTGGCGAGTTCAACTTCAAAGCCATGGACTAACCCAACAATCAGGGCGGTACAGTGTGCCGCCCTTTTTATTTCAGGACAGTTTTCAAACCTTGAAACACCCTTGAAACATTTTCGCGCAACATTTCAAATGACGTTAAAAAACAGGATAGTGCATCATGGATTTTGCCCTTAGCGAAGAACAATCTGCCATTTTCGATATGGCGAAAGCCTTTGGTGAGGAACACATCGCACCCCATGCAATGGCTTGGGAAAAGACGGGAACAATTCCCAAAGACCTCTGGCCCAAAGTTGCAGAATTGGGTTTGGGCGGCATTTACGTGAGCGAGGAAATGGGCGGCTCCGGCCTGTTGCGTTTGGATGCGGCGTTGGTGTTCGAGGCCCTGGCCATGTCTTGCCCATCGGTTGGATCCTTCCTGTCGATCCACAATATGTGCGGCGGGATGATCGACAAATTCGCAAGTGACGATATGCGCGCACGTATCCTGCCCGATTTATGCGCCATGAATAAGGTGTACAGTTACTGCCTAACAGAACCCGGATCGGGTTCGGACGCCGCCGCCCTGTGCACGCGGGCCGAGCGCACGAACGAAGGCTATACCATGAACGGGACCAAGGCGTTCATTTCGGGGGGCGGATATTCGGACGCCTATATCGTGATGTGCCGCACAGGCGATGACAGCCCCAAGGGCATTTCAACATTGATCGTTGAAGATGGATCAGAGGGGCTCAGCTTTGGTGGATTAGAGGATAAGATGGGCTGGCGCGCCCAACCCACAGCCCAAGTGCAATTTGACGATTGCAAAGTGCCCGCCGACAATTTGGTGGGGGACGAAGGGTCTGGATTTAAATACGCCATGGCGGGTTTGGACGGTGGGCGGTTGAACATCGCGGCCTCTGCCCTTGGGGGGGCGCAATCGGCGTTTAACACAACCCTTGCCTATGTGGGTGAACGCAAAGCTTTTGGCAAAACAATAGATCAATTTCAGGCCCTACAGTTTAAATTGGCCGAGCTCGAGGTGAAATTGCAATCGGCCCGCGTGTTTTTGCGCCAAGCGGCGTGGAAACTGGACAACAAAGAACCAGACGCCTCCAAATTCTGCGCCATGGCCAAAATGTATGTGACAGATGCATCGTTCGACGTGGCCAACGCCTGCCTGCAATTGCATGGCGGGTACGGGTATTTGGCGGACTATGGCATTGAAAAACTTGTGCGTGATTTGCGCGTGCATCAAATCCTAGAAGGCACAAATGAAATCATGCGCCTGATCATTTCACGTCAGGTTTTGGCAGAGAGATGAGCGATCTCATCCTAACCCAAAAGGGACGCGCAGGGTGTATCACCCTAAATCGCCCCGCGGCATTGAATGCCCTGACCTATCAAATGTGCATCGACATCGAGGTACGGTTGCGCATATGGCGTGATGATCCATCAGTTGAGCTGGTCATCATTGATGCCGCGGGGGATAAGGCGTTTTGCTCAGGCGGGGACATTGCGGACCTTTATGCATCGGCCCAGCGTCAGGATTATGCTTTTGGGCAAAAATTTTGGGCCGATGAATATCGCCTAAACGCGTTGATCGACACTTACCCCAAACCCTATGTCGCCTTTATGCAAGGCTTTGTGATGGGAGGTGGTGTTGGTGTGTCCTGTCATGGATCACACCGTATCGTGGGGGAAACATCCGAAATCGCAATGCCCGAGGTTGGGATTGGTTTGGTGCCCGATGTGGGTGGTTCCGCGCTTTTGGCAGCGGCCCCCGGACATTTAGGTGAATATCTGGGTACCACCGCAACCCGCATGAACGCAGGTGATGCCATTTTTGTGGGCTTTGCAGATCATTTCATTCCACAGGACCAGTGGGAGGATGCGAAATCCGCGTTGCAGGAAAACGGGATTGATGCCATTGCGCCCTTTTATGCAGAGGCCCCCGACAGTGATTTGAAAGGTGCATTGCCCGACATAAACGCGGTTTTTTCGGGCGCACGCATGCGCGAAATTTTAGCAGCCGCCAAAAACAGCACCGCTCCCTTTGCCGCGGGGGCAGTCAAGGCGATTGGGCGCAATTCCCCGCTGGCCATGGCAGTGGCGCTGGACATGATCCGCAGCCTGCGCGCATCCAAGGCCACGGTGGCCGAAGCCTTGGTACAGGAATACCGTTTCACCGCACGGGCCATTGAATTTGGCGATTTCGCCGAAGGCATTCGCGCCGCAATCATCGACAAAGACAAAAACCCCCAATGGAAACACGCGTTAGGTGCAGTCCCCCAAGAGATGGTGGATCATATGCGCGCACCACTGGGGGACATGGAGCTTAATCTGACAGGAGAACACTCATGAAAATCGGTTTCATTGGTTTGGGCAATATGGGTGCCCCAATGGCGAAAAATTTGACAGCAGCCGGTCATGAGGTTGTTGGGTTTGACACCGCCGCGATCACGGTTGAGGGGGCGACAATCGCCGCATCCGCAGTCGAGGTGGCACGTGGTGCAGATGTGGTGATCACCATGTTGCCCAATGGTGCAATCCTGCGTGCCGTGGCGGATGACGTCATTCCCGCGATGTCCGCAGGGTCAGTTTTGTTGGATTGTTCCACCGTCGATGTGGACAGCGCACGCGCCGTCGCAGAACAGGCCGCCACGCGTGATGTTTTGGCCCTGGATGCCCCTGTATCGGGCGGCATTGGCGGTGCTGCGGCAGGCACACTGACCTTCATGGTGGGGGGCAGTGATGCCGCATTCGACGTTGCAAAACCCCTCTTCGATGTGATGGGGCAGAAGGCGGTGCATTGTGGCCCATCGGGCAATGGTCAGGCGGCCAAGATTTGTAACAACATGATCCTTGGTATTACCATGATCGGTACGTGCGAGGCGTTTGCACTGGCCGACAAACTGGGGCTGGATCGTCAGGCGATGTTTGATGTCGTCTCAACCTCCTCTGGATACAGCTGGACCATGAACGCCTATTGCCCTGCCCCGGGTGTCGGGCCTCAATCCCCTGCGGATAATGGGTATCAACCTGGGTTTGCCGCCGATCTGATGTTAAAGGACCTGCGCCTAAGTCAGCAGGCCGCGCACTCTGCCGATGCGGATACCCCATTGGGCAAAGCTGCAACCGAGCTATACCGCGCATTTGTCGAAGACGAAGACGGCGCAGGACGCGATTTCTCCGCCATGCTGCCAAGGTTCGAAAAACGCGGTGCTGCAGTATAAATCAAATTGATCTGTTCATAGATGATGAGCAGTGACGCGCGGCTTAAACAATGGAATTAGTTTGGTTATTCAGCGTCCCTTGAAAAACCCGCCCAGAACTCCACGAATAATGCAGCGGCCTGTGGTGCAACTTAGCTCTTTGACCAGTGCTTGACCCAGTGCCGATCCCACATCTTCGACCCCGACACGGCGCGAACGTCCCACGCGCGTGCCTGAGTACCGCCGTGCGGTTACAAAATCCCGTTGCATTAGATCACCAGCCAGATCGCTTTTCTCCTCCTCCCTTGCGGCATCAGCTGCGGCGGCCTTGGCCCATTCGCTGAGGATTTCATAGGCGGACCGCCGATCAATGGGGGTTTCGTATTTTCCAATCAGGGGTGAGGCTTTTATAACCCCCTGTCGCTCATCAGGCGTAATTGGGCCCAACTGACTGGACGGCGGGCGGATCAAGGTGCGCTCAACAACAACGGGCATCCCCTTTTTCTCAAAGAACGACGTCACCGCCTCGCCCACACCCACCTGTAAAATGGCGTCTTGTGTTTTAAAGCGGGGATTATTGCGATAGGTTTCGGCCGTTAGGCGCAATGCACGCTGATCGTTAGCCGTATAAGCATGCAAGGCATGCTGCACACGGTTGCCCAATTGGCCCAAAATATCCTCGGGGACATCCGCGGGATTTTGGGTAACGAAATAGACCCCCACCCCCTTGGATCGGATCAAACGCGCCACCCGTTCCACCTTGTCCACCAATGATTTGGGCGCATCGTCAAATAACAAATGCGCCTCATCGAAAAAGAAGACAAGCTTGGGTTTATCTGGATCCCCCACCTCGGGTAGGGTTTCAAACAACTCTGCGATGAGCCACTATAAAAACGAGGCATAAAGACGTGGACTGGCCATTAATTTGTCCGCGGCCAAAATGTTGATATGGCCCCGCCCCTGTGCATCCACCTGCATCAAATCGGAAAGTTCCAGCGCAGTTTCCCCAAACAGATGCGTGGCCCCCTGATTTTCCAAAACCATCAAACGGCGTTGGATCGCCCCGATTGAGGCCACGGAAATATTCCCATACCGCAGGGACACATCCGTACAATTTTCCCCAAGCCACACAAGAACCGATTGCAAATCATTTAGATCCAAAAGGGGATACCCCTGTTCATCTGTGATACGGAAGGCAATGTTTAAAATGCCCTCTTGCGGCTCGGTTAATTCCAACAGGCTAGACAGCAACAGGGATCCCATTTCCGTAACCGTTGTGCGCACAGGATGACTCTGTGCCCCAAAGAAATCCCAAAAGACCAAAGGGAAATAAAAATAGGATTAATCGTGAAACCCAATCTTTGCGGCCCGCGATGTGAATGCATCATGCAGTTTGAAATCTGCGCTGCCTGATTTTGCCAAACCAGCCAGATCACTTTTCACATCGGATAGAAACACAGGAACGCCCGCGGGCGAAAATTCCTCTGCCATAATTTGCAGGGTTACGGTTTTACC
>JAFMKS010000009.1:0-40459 GCA_017852835.1 Paracoccaceae bacterium | reverse complement strand
GCGCGATCTTTTTTCATGGGTTTTGCAAACGGAAATTGAACATTAAATATTTTTCAAATTGGTCATTTTAACTGTTGACCGACATAAAATTGTTTCGTAGCGTCACATTCATAAGTCGGCCAGTCCGACGGGGAGAGAAAACAAAAATGAGAGGTTTGCTTTTGCAAACCTCTTTTTGTTTCAGGGTGTTACACCATGATCTTTAAGTACATGTTGTGAATTTCCGCCAAGTATTCTGAATCTAGTTGTAACCAGATGCGTTTCAGGGCAACGTGTCTGAACATTTTTCATACAACGAGGGTCGTCGTGCAATATATCGTTAAACCTTTGGTTGTCGCCACAATACTTGCCAGCAGCGCATATGCGCAAGAGGCCTCTCAGCTTTCATTGGGTCAACCGCTCTTACCCAAGGCAAATATTGGCGAACCCTATATTCGTGCGGAAAATGGAGATTGGGCGGTCCGCTGTGTTGTGACCGCAACTGGCAACGATCCCTGTAATATGACGCAATTGATCCTGACCGAGGATAATTCACCCATTGCTGAAATTTCGCTGTTTCGGGTGCAATCGAATCCAACCGCTGTCGCGGGAGCCGATATTACAGTACCACTTGAAACACTTTTGACCGCGCCACTGGTCATTCGCTATTCCGAAAGCAATGCAAAACAATACCCTTATACGTTTTGCAATAAAATCGGCTGCATTGCCCGTATCGGTTTTTCACAAGAGGACGTGGATTTAATGAAGACTGGGGTTCGTGCAATCCTGTCAATCACGCATATCCAACAACCCGAACAGGCGATCACCTTCCCAATGTCGCTGGCAGGGTTCACCAAGAGCTATGATGCCTTGCCAGCGCGCTGAGTCCCGTTCAAAAACCTGATCACCGATCCCGCCGCCTGTGTACCAGGCGATGTTGCCCCCCTGCCCAGCTTATCCATCGTATCGCGCAAGGCCCTTAATTGCCCTTGTGGCGCAATAAGGGACTCAAGAAGCGCGGGCGCAATCAGATCGGCGCGACAGTTTTTGCCAATAAATTCGGGAATAACACGGGTATCTGTCACCAAATTCACCAATGTCACTGTATCCGTAATCAACATACGTCCAATGATCTGGCGGGACAGCCATCCCATATCATAGGCAATGACCATGGGCGTATCGTTTGCCGCCAATTCAAGCGAGACCGTTCCAGAGGCCGCCAAAGCCACATCCGCCGCGCGAAAGGCTGCGCGTTTGGCCACTTCATATGTGGTTTCCCCCAACTCTCGGTGATCCAAGACTATCGGACGAATGGGCCAATTTTGAACCGCCTCTTGCACGGCGCCAACAACATGCGGCGCAGCAGGCAGAACACATTGCAAATCGGGCATCGTTTGACGCGCCAAGGCCAAAGTTTCCCCAAATGGGGCCATGAGTTTTGAAATTTCATTGTTGCGCGATCCGGGCAAGATCAGCACCAAAGGTGCATCCCCAATCCCGAAATCATCGCGAAATGCCGCCACTTCCTCATTCGTGGCGATCGGGTCAGTGACAACGGGATGACCCACAAAATCACATGACATGCCAGCGCGCTGCATCAAAGGCGGCTCAAACGGAAAGAGCGCCAAAACATGATCAATGAAATGCGCCATCTTATCCGCGCGTTTTGGGCGCCATGCCCAAACAGTGGGAGCCACATAATGTACCGTGGGAATATCCGATTTGGAATGAATGATTTTCGCCAAGCGCAGCGAAAATTCAGGCGCATCAATAGTGATTAAAACATCGGGGTTTTGCGCGATGATATAGTCCGCCGTTTCGTCCAAACGCCGTTTTAGGCGCGGGTATTGTTTCAGGATTTCGACAATCCCCATGACGGACAATTCCTGCATCGCAAACAGGCTGTCCATCCCCCGTGTTATCATACGAGGACCCGCAACACCAATGAAATCAGCAGGCTGTTCTAGGATCGCGTCCAACCCATCAATCAGGGCCGCGCCCAGTTTATCCCCCGATGATTCACCCGCGATTAATGCGATTTTCATAATGTCGCCTCGGCCGCTACGATGAAAATACTCTGGCTGTTTGCCCGTTCAATTGTCTGCTGGACATCAACAACAACACAGGCATCAGGGGATATCACAATTCCCGACAATCCCGCCTTTCCCATCAAATCAATCGTATTGGGACCGATGGTTGGCATATCCACGCGTAGGTCCTGACCCGCCTTTGGGCGTTTCACAAATACGCCACCGATGGGGCCGCGCAAATTTGGCGCCGTTGCCGCCACAAATGACAAAAGCGCATCTGTCCCTTGCAAGGTTTCAATACCTAACACCAAACCATTTTCGACAACAACGCCCTGCCCCACATCCAGTGGCGAAAGGGTTTTCAAAACCTGATCAGCGCGTGCAATATCACGCTCGACATCCGCGGGAACTTCCCCCGCCAAAACACCCGCGGGCTGTGTCAAAGAAAGTAGCGAATGTGCCCCTATAACACTAAACCCCTGCCCTTCGATCAGCGCAATCATATGGCGCAATAGGTGATCATCCCCTTGCGCCATGGCCGCCATCAATGCAGGCAGTGCCGATTTTGTATACGCGTCCAACAGATCAGGTGCAAAATCGGGGCGCGACATGGCACCCGCCATAACGATATGGGTCACACTACAATCACGTAGATCGGCAAACAATGCGCCCAAGCGTTCAAAACGATGAAATTGCGCGACGTCTGCAAGTTCGGTTGGCATACCCTCAAACCCGACGACATGCGCATCTGAATGCGCATGTTTGATCATCACTGGCAGCTGTCCCGCGCCTGAGAGAATGGCAAGTTTCATAACACTAACTCGGCGTTAGGAACGAACGATCGCTTTCCGCCAACACAAAATCAACAATCGTACGCACGTAATCGCTATCGGTTTCTTCGCTCAACCGTGTTGCGCGATCCTTAAATGTTCCTTCGCCCTGTGCCAGCATTTGGAACGCAGCACGCAAGGCCGTGATATCTTCACGCGCCACACCGCGACGTTTCAAACCAACCAGATTAAGACCATCTAATTCCCCGCGCGGGGCCTGAACCAAACCATAGGGGATTACATCATTCGTCACCATTGTCACGGCCCCAACAATCGCGCCCTGACCAATGCGAACGAACTGATGTAGACCAGATAGTCCGCCGATGATAACGTTATCCTCAAGAATACAGTGGCCAGCAACCGCCGCAGAATTGACCAAAATCACATTGTCACCAATCTGCGCGTCATGGGCAACATGGCATCCTGCCATAAACAACCCATCGTTTCCAATGCGGGTCACACCCCCACCCCCTTCGGTCCCGGGGTTCATTGTGACATGCTCACGAATGCGGTTGCGTTCGCCGATAATCAGTTTGGTTTTTTCGCCGCCAAATTTTTTATCCTGCGGAATTTCCCCCAAGACTGCAAAAGAAAAAACAACGCTCCCCGATCCAATTTCGGTTTGCCCCGTGATGACCACATGGCTCTTCAACTCAACATTGTCGTGCAGCACCACCTCGGGGCCGACAACGCAAAACGGACCAATTTTACAGCCCGCGCCGATTTGCGCGCCCTCCTCAATAACTGCACTGGGGTGAATGTTGGTGTCGTTCATTCTAGCTCTCTTGGCTTAGGTCCATCATCGCCGAAAATTCAGCTTCTGCAGCCAGTTCGCCATCAACCGTTGCAACGCCAGAGAATTTCCAAACTTTGCCGCCGGGCTTACCGCGGAGTGTCGTCAGCTTCATTTCCAAAACATCCCCCGGAATGACTTTGCGGCGGAATTTACACTTATCAATGCCCATGAAGTAAATCAGCATGTTTTTGTCCGAAAGTTCAAGCGTAACACCCACCATAACCGCGGCCGTTTGCGCCATGGCCTCGACAATTGTCACACCGGGCATGATGGGCGTTCCGGGGAAGTGTCCCTGAAAATGCGGTTCATTCATGGTTACGTTTTTGATCCCACGCGCCGAAGTTGTTCCATCAATGTCGACAACCTTATCAACCAACAGAAACGGATATCTGTGCGGAAGAATTCGTTGGATCAACTGGATATCTGCGCTTTGCAACTGCTCACTCATGCTTATTCCTTAAATTGTTCTTAACACTCACTAGCAAGCGATGATTGATGGGGCAAGCCACCTATTCCTGAACGCTGGGTTCTGCAGGTGTTTCCAAATCTGTCGCAGCGTCTGTTTCGGTCGTGTTTTGATCAATGATCATGATCGCGACATCCGTGATATCGACACTTGCACGATCATCCAAAACCACACTGCGCCGATCAAGCAATACCGTTGCGCCCCGATTCCGCATCACTTGGGACAGCACAGGAACAAAGCTGCGCAACAAATCCTGACGTCTGCGACTGCTTTCCGCGGTAATGGCTTGGATTTTGGCCTGTTGCTCTTGTCTTAGGCGCACAGCCTTTTCATCAAAGGCTTTGGCCAAAACGCGAAATTCGTCAAGGTCAAGTATTTCACGTTTCTTGATTAAGTCTGCTTCTTCTGCGGACAGTTCCGCCTCGATTGCGTCAAACTCGACCTGCAGGCGCTGCGCCTCTTCGCTCATTTGAAACGACACATATTGACCGATTTGCGTTTCACTGACCAGACGTTCTAAATCCACGGTCACCACGGGATTTTGCGCAGCTTCCTGTGCAGGCAAAACTGAAGCAAATGTTGCAAGAACCAGCAGAACTATCGCGCGAAGTGATTGCATCAGAACCGTGTCGCGATAGACAAATCGAATGTGCGTTCTTCGTCATGCGTTTCTTTTTTCAAAGCGCGCGTGAAATCGAACCGCAATGGGCCAATTGGCGTGGTCCAGTACAGGGTTGCACCCACAACATGGCGCCACGCCCCGTTATCATAAAGAAGTCCATTCCCACTCGCTCCAGTATCCCAAAGATTGCCAGCATGATAAAAAGCGCCGCCTGACATGCCGTATTCTTCTAGGAGAGCAAGAGGAAAGTCCACTTCAAACTTGGCCACCGTATACTTATTACCACCTAAGGAGTCGTTGATGATCCCACTATCTGACCTTTGTCGCGGTCCCATTCCAGCAAATTCAAACCCACGCAGAACCGTTGCAGGAAGTAAAAAACGATCTGTCACGCGGCTGGATCCTTCGGAGTGATGTAGTAAGCCTGCCTCAAGGACACCGCGCAGAACGATATCTTCGTTCATAATGGCACGTTCGCCGATGGTACGTATCCTTGATTTGCTATAGGCTCCCTTACCCCCTGCCATACCGCCAAAATCTTGGTTATAAATGACTGCAATGCCAGAGGATGGGTCAAGACCAACGCCGCGTGTATCATAGCTATAGGTGAATCCAAAACCCGTGTCATTCAAACGTCCAAGACGTTCTTCCGCGTCAATTATACTTCCAACACCTGAGGCATTTAACATTTGGGTGGCAGAAACTTTCCCGCGCAACGACAAACGCGTATATTCACTAATTGGGAACGACAAGGATGGCGTTATATCCATGATTCTGGTGTCATATGCCGCACCCTGGTTATCGGTTTCACCATATGAAAGACCCAAATTAAACCGCAACTCAGGGTTCAAAAACTCTGGCTCTGTGAAATTGAACTCATATGCCGTATTATCAATGCCCGAGCGGATAGCAAAAGACAGCGCCTGACCACGCCCCAAAAAGTTGCGCTCTGAATAATCGATTACGACGCCAAAACCGTTATCACCCGAGTAGGTCGCACCCAATTGTAATGACCCTGTAGGTTGCTCTTCAACTTCGACATCCACAATGATTTGGCCCGGCTGCGTCCCTTCGCGCGCGTTCACGCCTGCATTCCCAAAAAAGCCAAGGGCGCGAATGCGTTCGGCCGCTTCGCGGATCAAGCGTGGATTAAAGGGATCACCCTCTGAATTGCGGAATTGGCGACGAATAACGCGGTCTAGCGTGGTCGTGTTGCCCGTAATGTCAATACGTTCAACAAAAACACGTTCGCCCTGTTCCAAGACGAAATCAACGTCAAGGGTCAGGTCCGCATCATTGCGCGTAACTCGTGGGGTGACACGCACGAAATCCAGACCCAACTGCGTTGCGCGCGCCTCAAGACGCGATAGGTTTTTCTCCATCAAAGTTGGGGAATAAACATCCCCAGTTTCCGCGGAAATCGCAATTTGGAAATCTTCTACGTTAATGTCTGAACGCTTAGATATAAGTGTCACGTCACCATAACGAAACATTTGCCCCTCTCGCACATTGAAGGTGACGAAATAGGCGTTGTTTTCTTCTGTCAGCTCGGCATTCACATCGTTGACTTGGAAATCGATATAACCGCGGGCATTGTAAAAATCCGTCAACAGACGTTTGTCAAATTCAATGCGGTCTGTCAAAAACGTATCACGGCGCACGAATGTGCGCAAAAAACCTGCTTGCTTGGAGTCCAACACACGACGCAACCGGCGATCTGAAAACACCCTGTTCCCAACGATCCCGATCCGTTCAATCTCTGTCAAGCCACCTTCGAAAATTTCAAAAACCACATCAACGCGATTATCACTACGACGAATAATTTTTGGTGTGATACGCGCCGCCAAACGGCCCTGATCGGCATATAATTGCGCAATGGCGCTTCGATCTCCATCCACCTTATCAGGATTAAACACGCGGCGAGGCTGCAATCCAACGGCAGATCTAAGGGTGTCGTCATTGACGAGGCGGTTCCCCTCAAACTCGATTTTGTTCACCGTCGGAAATTCGCTCACTTTAATGACCAAAAGGTTATCATTTGGAATGACCTCGACACTTTCAAAAAGCCCACTCGCAATTATATTCTGATAGGCACGGTTTAAATCGTCCGCACCAAACACCTGCTCCGTTGCCAGCCCTGAGTACGTAACGATTGTTGAGGCCTCGATCCGTTTATTGCCCTCCACATCAATACGATAAAAGCTAAAATCCTGCGCCATTGCCCCCTGTGCACCTGCAGTAAAAAACACGCACAAAGTAAGTGTAGACAAATACAGAAAATTACGGATGGAACCCATGGTTCAATCTCCCCTACAAAACAGCCTAATCTGGTTAGCGCGTAACGCGGGTCTTGTCAAAATCCCATTCACGTTTTTCGCAAAAATGCACAAAGGATTGCCAGTGATTAAGGACAGAATACATCATTAAACAGCGCAAACATCATAAAGCTGAGGACAATAACCAATCCTGCCATCATCATCGCATTCATCACGCGCAAGTTTGGGGGGCGCCCTGTGAAGGCCTCGTAACTATGAAACACCAAATGGCCGCCGTCCAAAACAGGAATTGGGAACAGATTGATCAAGCCAACAGCCGTAGACAAAACCGCAATAAACCAAATCAGGCTATCTCCGCCCTGTCGCGCCATTTGACCCGACGTTTCGGCAATCCCGATGGGGCCTGATAAATTACATGAACTGATCGCACCGGTCACGACATCCACCAATCCTGTGATCGACGCCTTCATCACTGAATAGGTTGTACGGGCGGCATTTTGCGCAGCCTCAATTAAGCCAATTGCTTCGCTTTCGGGTTCAAAGGCATAAAGCGTGCTGACAATTCCGATGCGCCAAAACACATCATACCCGCCCTGGTCATTTTGCTCTTCTATCTTTTTTGGCTTTAGATCGAAATAACGTGTTTGCCCTGAACGATACACTGTCAACGAAAGCGGAGCACCGTTTGATCCCTCTACCGCAACCTTGAGATCAGAAAAATAGTTGATCGGATCGCCGTTTACATGTGTGATGACATCGCCCACTTTCAAACCTGCCTCAATCGCGGCAGAGCGTGGGATCAGGCTGCTGATACGCGCCAAATCCATTGCTGGGCCCTGCACCACAACGTCACGTCCATTACGTTCGACCATATAGTCAATAATGGGTCCATCGGGATTTTTTCGAATAGCTAGGAAAAAGTCAGAAAATTCGCCATCCGCCGGAACATCAATTGAACCAACACGTCTCAGGATGTCGCCCACCTGCACCTCGGACACATAGGGGACATCATAGACTTGTCCAACTGTCAGCGGGTTTTTCGTTACGCCCTGACTGATCGACAGCCCGAAAAACAAGAACAGCGATAGGATAAAGTTAAAAATAGGCCCCGCGGCAACGGTCGAGGCTCGCGCCCACAGGGGGGCGCCATACATGGTTGAACGCCGCTCAGCCGCGTCCATGTCGTCTAGCGCGCTGGTGTTTGCATCACTTGCAGCCCCCTTGTCCCCCTTAAATCGGACGTAACCGCCCAGCGGGATGGCCGCCACCTGCCAAACAGTGCCACGGCGATCAACGCGCGCAAACAAAACGGGACCAAAGCCAATGGAAAACACCTCGGCGTGAATTCCGCTCCAGCGACCGACGATATAATGTCCGTATTCATGAATGAAAACGATGATCGACAGACACACGACAAATGCAATCAACGTAAAACCGACGCCACCGAAGGCTGGTAACAATGCGCTCAAACCAAACCGCCCCTATTTATTTTTGCGTTGCACAAACACGCTCGGCCATATCGCGGGCCAAAGCATCCATTCCCAAAATATGTTCTAGGTTTAATGCATCCTCAAACCCATGGTCTGTATCAGATAATGTGTCGATCACCGATTTGACAACCTCTGACATCTGCAAAAATCCAATCTGTCGCGCCAAAAAAGCATCCAGCGCCTTTTCCTTGGCCGCGTTAAAGGCCGCGCCCATCAAACCGCCCGCCCGCATCACTTGATAGGCGAGGTCAATCGAAGGGTATTTTTTTTTATCAGGGGCCGCAAAATCAAGGCGTGCAATTTTCGTGAAATCCAACCGCTCAAGCGGAAGGTTCGCGCGATTTCCCCCATATAGCGCATAGCCAATCGCATGACGCATATCATGTGGACCCACATGCGCGATAATGCCAGCGTCCTGAAATTCAACCATAGCATGGACCAGCGATTGACGATGCACCAAAACTTCTATCTGCTCTGGCGCCAAATCAAATATCTCTTTTGCTTCAATAACTTCCAATGCCTTGTTAAACATTGATGCGCTATCAACAGTGATCCGCTGCCCCATCGCCCAAGTGGGATGATCGCAGGCCTGTTCAGGGGTGACGAATTGCATTTGCTCTAACGTGTAGTCCCGAAATGCCCCGCCCGAGGCGGTAAGGATCACACGCTCAATGGTGTCCAGACGCTCGCCCTGTAGGGCCTGAAAGACACCTGAATGTTCGCTGTCCACAGGTAACAGGGCAACGTTGTTTAGCTGCGCAGTTGTGCGGGTCAAGGCGCCAGCCGCGACCATGCTTTCTTTATTGGCCAACAACAGGTCCGCGCCCGCATTCATGGCCGTCAATCCAGGTTCCAATCCCGCAGCGCCCACAATCGCCGACATTGTCATGTCAACAGGGCGCGATGCGGCCTCTTTCATGGCCGACGCCCCTGCCCCAACCTGAATGTCGGTGCCTGACAAGGCGGATTTTAGCGCCTGATAGTGATCATCATAGGCCGTGACCACCATTCCGGCGCGGTATTTTTTGGCGTCTTGCGCCAATTGATCGACCTGATGACCCCCTGTTAGGGTATCAACCTGAAATCGTTCTGGATCGCGCCCGATTAGATCAAGGGTGTTTTGACCAATGGACCCCGTGGCCCCAAAGATTGAAACACGTTTCAAAGCCATGTCATCAATCCCAAGATCGCGGCATAGATAAGGCTTGCCCCGATCAACCCATCAAAGCGATCCATCACGCCTCCATGTCCAGGGATCACGTTTGAGCTGTCTTTGACACCAGAGGCCCGCTTGAGCGCGCTTTCGGTGATATCCCCAAGCTGAGAGGCAAAAGAGAGGCAAAGCCCAATGAACATTGCCGTTTCTACCGGCAAGGAAAGATGCCCGCCCTGTACCATCACATAGGTGAACAGAGCGGCACCAATCCAACCACCTACGATACCAGACCATGTTTTTTTCGGACTAAACGCAGGCCAAAATTTTGCGCCACCCACAACGCGTCCGACAAAATAGCCCGCGATATCCGTGATCACGACCAACCCGATGATCCATAGCGTTGCGGTCATGCCAATTTCCGTGCGCAGGTGGATCAAAAGAAGAGCGCCGATCATGATGCCCAAGGATACCAGCGTTCCCAATGTATCCACCGTATGAAAATAGACCCGCTGCAAAAGGGTTGCGATGATAAGCACCACGATCTGTTCCGTCACGCTGTCGGTGGTCAGGATCCAAATCAAGGCAACCGCAGATGTTACGGCAGAAAACCAATGCGCCTGCATGGACAACGGCGTTAACATGCGGCCCATTTCCCAATGCATTGCGAACACCGCGGCAACAATCAACAGGGTGAATATCCACCCCCCAAACCAAAGTGCTGTGGCGCCAATGGCCACCATCGCGATTGCGGAGAGAAAACGGGTTTTTAAATCCGCGAATTTTGACGTGTCACTCATGCAATAACCGCCCCAAAACGTCGTTCACGTTTGCCATAATTGCGCAACACATGTTCAAAGATGTCTGGGGTAAAATCAGGCCAAAGTGTATCAATAAACTCATATTCGGCGTAGGCCGATTGCCAAAGTAAAAATCCAGAAATCCGCGCCTCACCCGATGTGCGGATAACCAAATCTGGATCTGGTAAAAAATGTGTATCCAGATACTTAGGCAGTGTTTCTTCATTTATCGCATCAGGGGATAATTTGCGATCTGCGACATCCTGAGCAAGGCGTTTGGTTGCACGGAACACCTCGTCACGACCACCATAATTCAACGCAACCGTCAGGTTCACTGTTGAATTGTCTTTTGTGATCTCTTCTAATTCGTTCATGAGGGATACAAGCGCGGGTTCAAGCCGTATTCTGTCACCGATAAAGCGAACGCGCACGCCGTTGTCGCAAAGGTCTCTTATTTCCGTTAATAAATATTTTTTAAACAATGCCATCAAACCAGAAACTTCCACTTGGGTGCGTTTCCAGTTTTCCGTCGAAAATGCAAAGATGGTTAGATATTTTACCCCTAATTCTGGGCAACTTTCCACAATCTCTCGCACCCGACGCGCGCCCGCGCGGTGGCCAAACAATCGTGGCCTGCCCCGCGCCTTGGCCCAGCGCCCGTTGCCGTCCATGATGATTGCAACGTGACGCGGTATTGGGTCGCTATCTGTGTCTTTGGCCATCCGTTACACTTGCATGATTTCTGCTTGTTTCGCTTCTAGTGCGGCGTCGACCGCTTTGATTGATTTATCCGTCAAATCTTGGACTTCGCTTTCCCAGAATTTTTGATCATCCTCGGAAATTCCGTCTACTTTGGCCTTTTTGACCTGATCCATACCATCGCGGCGAATGTTGCGGATCGAAACGCGCGCGCTTTCGGCGTATTGTGCTGCAACACGGGTCAATTCACGACGACGTTCTTCGTTCAATTCAGGGATCGGCAACATGATGATTGTACCATTTAGCTGTGGGTTGATACCCAAACCACTTTCACGGATCGCCTTTTCAACGGCATTGACCATTGATTTGTCCCAGACATTTACGGTCAACATGCGCGGTTCAGGCACGTTGACGGTGCCAACCTGATTGATCGGTGTGCGCTGGCCATAAGCCTCAACGGTGATTGGTTCCAGCATTGACGCCGATGCTCGCCCTGTGCGCAGGGATGCGAATTCGGTCTTTAACGCGCCCATCGCGCCGTCCATGCGACGCTGAAGATCATCCGTATCTAGAAAAAACTCATCAGACATTTACGTTGCCCTTTTAGTTATGTGTTGCTCTTCTCTGTCCGACTATACCTTTAATCGGTCACTCTTGTATAGGTTCCTTCACCCGACAAAATTCCCCGGAATCCCCCAGGTTCATCCAATGAAAAGACGATCAATGGCATTTTGTTGTCTCGCATCAGGGCGATTGCGCTTGCGTCCATCACCTTCAGGTTTTTTTGCAAAACATCGTTGTAGGTAATGTGATCAAAGCGCACGGCATCAGGGTTGGATTTCGGATCACTGTCGTAAATGCCATCCACTTGTTTTCCCATAAATACCGCTTCGCAAGCCATTTCACTGGCACGCAAGGCAGATGCGGTATCGGTGGTAAAATACGGGTTCCCCGTGCCTGCCGCGAAAATACAGACACGTTTCTTTTCCAGATGTCGCACCGCGCGGCGACGGATGTAGGGTTCACACACCTGATCCATCGGGATCGCACTGATCACACGGGTAAATACGCCCAGACCCTCAAGCGCGCTTTGCATGCCTAGCGCGTTCATCACGGTCGCCAACATGCCCATGTAATCGGCTGTCGTACGTTCCATCCCCTGAGCGCTGCCTGAAAGACCGCGGAAAATGTTACCACCACCGATCACCATGCAGATTTCCACGCCCATGTCGTGAACGGTTTTCACCTCTTTGGCGATGCGCTCTACGGTTGGGGGGTGCAAACCAAATCCCTGATCCCCCATCAACGCCTCACCCGAAATTTTTAGCATTACGCGTTTGAAGGCTGCTTTTGGGGCGGGCTGGTCTGACATATTGCACTCCTGCGGTTTGCCGATAAAATTGCGCACAAAATGTCGGAAAAGCGCAGCAGTTTCAATGCAACAATTGCAAATACACAAAAACTTACCAAATTTTCGCCACCTCACGCGGGGTAAACAAACATGACAGGTGAATTTTCATGGGCTGTAATTGAAAATGTGCCAAGGCACACCCCCATACTCATCGTGGGTCCCACGGCTTCTGGAAAATCTGCGCTGGCGTTGGAATGCGCGGACCGATTTGGCGGCACAATTATTAATGCAGATGCATTGCAGGTTTTTGAAAACTGGCGCGTTCTGTCCGCGCGACCTGATGTGGCAGATGAAGCCCGTGCGAAACATGTGCTTTATGGACACCTCCCGTATGATGCGGATTATTCGGTTGGCGCTTGGTTGCGCGAGGTAGAGCCGTTTTTGAACGCCCCAGAACGGCCTATTATTGTTGGGGGCACAGGATTATATTTTACCGCCCTCACCCAGGGATTGGCAGAAATTCCAGCAACCCCACCCAATATTCGCGCTGAAGCGGACGCGATTGTTGCAGATCTAGGATTTGAGGCATTGATTCCCGAAATTGACGAACACACGAAATCCTCAATCGATTTAATGAACCCCATGCGTTTACAGCGCGCATGGGAGGTGCAGCGCGCGACGGGAAAAGGGATCCGCGCCTGGCAAGACGAAACGCCTGCGCCTCTGTTATCGCTTACACACAGTGTACCGATTCTTTTTGACGTGGAAAAAGATTGGTTAAATGCACGGATTACGCAACGGTTCGACACTATGTTGGACACAGGCGCTTTGGAAGAAGCCCAAAAGAATTTGGAAAATTGGGATCCAGCACTGCTGTCCAACCGTGCGATTGGTGCGCCTGAACTTATTGCGCACCTTCAAGGACAAATGACATTGGAAGACGCTCGCGAGGCCGCCACAATTGCCACACGACAATTTGCGAAACGCCAACGCACATGGTTCCGATCCAAGATGAAGGATTGGCTGCACTATCGCCCAGTGGCTGCGACAAAATAGACAAGAAAAAAGCAATTTGGTCTGTGATAGCCACCCAAATGTCGCAATTTGACATGTGAACTGTCGCGTTTGTGACCAAATTTTCCCGACGATGCCATTGACGATCACGGTAATATAGTGCCGAATGTCACGGTAACTAACGAATTGCCATTTGTCGGAGAGTAGCTTCGGCATTGGCCAATATGCGTCAGACAGGGAGTAACATGATGCTAAAAACGACTACGTCGAAAAATCTACATCCGGTCGCAGAGATGTATGCAGACGAGCATAAAGCGGGCCACATGGACCGCCGCGAATTTATGTCTCGGGCTACAGCGCTAGGTGTATCTGCGACCGCAGCATACGGTATGCTGGGTCTTGCAACACCAGCACAAGCTGGCGGTCACTTGCAAGCTGGCGGAACACTTCGCATGCAGATGGAAGTGCGCGCACTAAAAGACCCACGCACATACGATTGGACACAAATTGCACACTTTACAGCTGGTTGGTTAGAGTACCTTGTTGAATACAACAACGACGGTACACTTACGCCCAGTCTACTTGAAAGTTGGAGCGCTAATGCAGACGCGTCTGAATACACATTGAATGTTCGCAAAGGCGTAAAGTGGAACAACGGTGACGACTTCACAGCAGATGATGTCGCGCGGAATATAGAAATGTGGTGTGACAAAGGAGTTGAAGGTAACTCAATGGCCGGTCGTATGGCGTCATTAATTGACCCAGACACTGGCGTCGCGGGAGCGGGAGCTATCACCGTCATTGACTCACACACAGTTAAACTGAAGTGTCTTGCATCGGACATCACAATTATCGCGGGCATGGCGGACTACCCAGCGGCGATTGTGCATAGCAGTCACTCTCCAGAAACAATGGTCTCCAATCCAGTCGGTACGGGCCCATTCCTGCCAGAAAGCTTGGACGTAGGCGTGAAAGCGGTTGTGGTGAAGAATGAAGGCCATGACTGGTGGGGTTATGCTGACGGACGCACAATCGCTTTGGACCGTATTGAATTTATTGATTACGGTACAGATCCAGCCGCATGGTTGGCAGCCGCAGAAGCAGGCGAAGTTGATGTATTCTATGAAAACGTTGGCGAATACGTTGACATCATGGAAGGCATAGGTTGGGAAAACTCTGAAATCGCAACCGGTTCAACAATCGTTGTTCGTCCGAACCAGTTAGCAGTTGACGCTGATGGGAAAGCACCCTACGCGGACAAGAGAGTTCGCCAAGCTCTTGCAATGGCTGTCGATAACTCAATCTGTCTGGAATTGGGATATTCAGGTAAGGGTGCACCAGCTGATAACCATCACTCTGGTCCAATGCATCCCGAGTACGACCCAAGTGTGGGAAGGCTTCCTCATGATCCAGCGCGTGCGCTTGAGTTGATGAAAGAAGCGGGCATGGAAGATTATGAGCACGAGTTGATCTCAATCGACGACGACTGGCGCAAAAACACCACCGACGCGGTCGCTGCGCAGTTGCGTGATGCAGGCATCAAAGTTAAGCGGACAATCCTACCGGGATCAACATTTTGGAATGACTGGACGAAATACTCCTTCAGCTCTACTAACTGGAACCACCGTCCATTCGCGACACAGGTTTGGGGCCTTGCCTACCGTTCAGGTGAAGCATGGAACGAATTTGGTTGGTCAAATCCAGAATTCGACGCGCTACTAGCAGAGGCGAACTCGATCGCGGACGCCGACGCACGTCGCGAAGTTGCTGGTAAGATACAAGCGATTGTTGCCGAAGAAGGCGTAACAATTCAGCCTTACTGGCGATCGTTGTACCGTAGCCACGCACCAAATGTGCAGTGCGACATGCATATTGCATACCACATCCACCTACACAAATGGGGATTCAAGGCTTAATACAAAGCCGATGAACAACTGGGGCTGCACTCCGTAAGGGTGCAGCCCCTTCTACAAATAAACAGAGATGCGTTTTCCGTACAAAATAAAACTGCGGAAACGAGAGGAAACTCCATGCTCTTATTCATTTTACGCCGCTTTGCGGTAATGGTTTTTACGGCGCTTTGTCTGACGTTTATCGTTTTCTTCATGACGAACCTCTACCCCAACTTGGAAAAACTGGCCAAGTCTGAGGGCAACTTCCGAATGGACGATGCGGCCGTTGCAAGCTTTCTCGACAACCGAGGCTATCTAGACCCTCTTCCAATTAAATATGGACGTTGGTTAGGTGTCTTGCCCGGTTATGTAATCGAAGGCAGTGATGGGAAAACCCGCGGCCAATGTTTCGAACGCGGAACAGATGGCAAAGGCGCACCCCGCTTTTGCGGCGTTTTGCAGGGCAACTGGGGCTTTTCGACAGTCTTTAAGGATAACGTAGGGAGCATTGTTGCCACACGCCTGAGCCTGACAGGCGTTTTGATGTTTTGGGTTATGGTCCTTATGATTCCAACCGCATTAGTTCTAGGTGTCGTTGCAGGCATGCGGGAAGGGTCCCGCACAGACCGCACCCTATCCACCGTTGCGATTACTACGACAGCGACACCCGAATATGTGTCTGGTGTTATCTTTATTGCAGTTTTTTCATCCTCAGCCTTTGGACTAAAGTGGTTCAAAGGATCTGCCGCAACGGCGATGGAAAATCCAACGTTTGAAAACTTTTTCCTCCCCGTTGTCACCATCGCGCTTTATGGCATGGGCTACATCGCGCGGATGACGCGCGCCTCAATGGCCGAAGTGATGACCGCACAATACATCCGTACCGCACGCCTAAAGGGTGTCTCCTTCGGCAATATCGTTATGAAACACGCCCTGCGCAACGCATTGATCGCCCCCTTTACGGTGATCATGTTGCAGTTCCCATGGCTTTTGAACGGCGTTGTGATTGTTGAAACGTTGTTTAACTACAAAGGCTTTGGATGGGTTTTGGTTCAGGCGGCAGGCAACAATGACATTGAGTTGTTGTTGGCTGTGTCCGTCGTCTCGGTTGTCGTTGTTTTGGTCACCCAGCTGATCTCGGACATTGGCTATGTTTACCTCAACCCACGCATCAGCGTTAACTAAGGGAGCCTGAGATTATGGAACTTTTGTCTTGGGGCGAAATCGCAATCCGCTCAGTCACGCAGCTAACGCCTGTTTGGGTTGCTCTTATCATTACCTTCTTTGTGTCTATCCGTTACAAACGATCACTGGGTCTATATGGTAAATTGTTTGACTCAACTGTGGGCATGATCGGCTTTGCGCTCGTTATGTTCTGGGTCTACACAGGTCTATTCTCAACAATGTTTGACCTGATAGCGACACATGATCCGCTATCACAAGTGTCGGGCATGAAAAACAAAGTGCCCGGCACACCGCTGCGCGGGGCTGAGTCGGGCGATTACCCCTATTACCTATGGGGTGGGGACAACCTGGCCCGTGACGTCTTTAGCCGCGTTATGATTGGTTCAGGGATCGTTGTTATGATCGCACCATTGGCAACGCTGTTTGCGTTTATGGTTGGGATCACACTGGGCCTTCCTGCGGGATACTATGGCGGGCGTCTAGATTTGGTTTTGTCCTTCTTGGCGAACCTGATCCTGGCCTTCCCTGTTATTTTGTTGTTCTACCTTTTGGTGACACCAGAAATTCGTATGACAGGCATGCCGCAATATATGGCCGTTGTGTTGTTTAGCTTCCCATTGATCTTCTTTGGGGTTCTGATCAACTCTCGCTATTATATTGACCCGATGAAGCGGAACATCCTGATGGTGGTCATTTTGGGTGTGCTAGGGTGGCTTTATTTGTCCCTGATTAATGAGGCAAACTCTAAGGTAACATTGTTTAATGCAATTGATGGATTTGATGTGGATGCGGGTCTGCTGACTGTTTTCGTGTCTGTTGTTTTTGTGAACTCGCCCACCGTGTTCCGTATTGTACGCGGTCTGGCTATGGACATTAAAACACGTGACTATGTTGCGGCGGCCCAAACACGGGGCGAAGGCACATGGTATATCATGCTGTGGGAAATTCTGCCAAACGCGCGTGGTCCGCTGATTGTCGATTTCTGTTTGCGCATCGGCTATACCACCATCTTGCTTGGAACCTTGGGTTTCTTTGGTTTGGGTCTGGAATCAGAAAGCCCGAACTGGGGTGCAACCATTAACGAAGGGCGCAAATTGCTCTCGATCTATCCGCACCCTGCCCTACCACCAGCGATTGCACTGCTAAGCCTTGTGCTTGGATTGAACCTGCTGGCTGATGGTTTGCGTGAAGAAAGTCTAAAAGATTAGTTATAAGTCCGGAATGCATGTCATCTCGGCCGCATGCTCCGATTGGGAGGAGAATATGTCAAAAATAGAATACGATGGGCCCATCCTAGAAATTGAAAACCTATCCATTTCATTTTTCACCCGTTTGCGTGAAATTCCAGCAGTGATGGATTTTAGTGTCACGGTACAACCGGGTGAAGCCGTTGGACTGGTTGGTGAATCAGGCTGCGGAAAATCAACGGTTGCCTTAGGCGTCATGCAGGATTTGGGTGTCAACGGCCGCATTGTTGGCGGTTCAATCAAATTCAAAGGGCGTGACCTAAATAAAATGAGCGATGAAGAATTACGCGACATTCGCGGCAATGAAATCGCAATGATTTATCAGGAGCCAATGGCCTCGCTAAACCCCGCGATGAAAATTGGCAAACAGTTGATGGAAGTGCCGATTATCCACGAGGGTGTGACCAAGGAAGAGGCCTATGCCCGTGCATTAGAAGTGGTCACAGATGTGAAACTGCCTGACCCTGAGCGGATTTTGAAATCCTATCCACACCAGCTTTCTGGGGGTCAGCAGCAGCGGATCGTGATTGCGATGGCCTTGATGTCAAAACCTGCGCTGTTGATTTTGGACGAACCCACAACCGCGCTGGACGTGACGGTTGAGGCCGCTGTTGTTGATTTGGTAAAAGATCTGGGTAAAAAATACGGCACATCCATGTTGTTCATTTCGCATAACTTGGGCTTGGTTTTGGAAACCTGTGACCGCATCTGTGTGATGTATTCAGGCGAAGCTGTGGAAACAGGGTCGATTGATGATGTGTTTGACAAAATGCGCCACCCCTACACACAGGCGCTATTCCGGTCGATCCCATTGCCAGGTGCCGACAAAAACGCGCGTCCCTTGGTTGCGATCCCTGGCAACTTCCCCTTGCCGCATGAACGGCCCAACGGCTGTAACTTTGGCCCGCGCTGCGATTATTTCGATGAAGGCCGCTGTAACGCCGCCGACATCGCAATGTCCGAGATTGCAGGCGATGACCGTCATTCCTCGCGCTGTTTGAAATTCGCGGAAATTGATTGGGATGCCCCCATTCAGGCCGCCAAACAGTTTGAAAAAACAGAACCAGGTGACGTCATCCTGAAAATGCATGAGTTAAAAAAATACTACGAGGTAGCCGCAAACGCCCTATTCGGCGGATCAGGCGCCAAGAAGGTTGTCAAAGCCAACGAAACCCTATCGTTCGAAGCGCGCGAGGGCGAAACATTGGCCATCGTGGGTGAATCGGGCTGTGGTAAATCGACCTTTGCCAAGGTGTTGATGGGTCTGGAAACGGCAACCGACGGTCAAATCCTATTGGATGGCAAAAACATCGAGGCGACAGCCATTGAACAGCGTGACACACAAACGGTTGCAGATGTGCAAATGGTGTTCCAAAACCCATTTGACACATTAAACCCGTCGATGACCGTTGGGCGTCAGATTATTCGTGCATTGGAAATCTTTAAATACGGCACCTCAGATGACGAACGTGCAAGGCGCATGTTAGAATTATTGGATTTGGTGAAATTGCCACGCGCCTTTGCCGAACGCATGCCGCGTCAGTTGTCAGGTGGACAAAAACAGCGTGTTGGCATTGCCCGTGCCTTTGCAGGTGGCGCGCGCATCGTTGTGGCGGACGAACCTGTTTCGGCCTTGGACGTTTCTGTTCAGGCGGCTGTGACCGATTTGTTGATGGAAATTCAGCGCACAGAAAAAACAACATTGCTGTTCATCAGCCACGATTTGTCAATCGTACGCTATTTGTCAGACCGCGTGATGGTGATGTACTTGGGCCATGTGGTGGAAATGGGCACAACCGATCAGGTATTCGCCCCGCCCTATCACCCCTACACAGAGGCCTTGTTGTCCGCGGTGCCAATTGCAGACACCAGCATCCAAAAGGAACACATCGTTCTAGAGGGCGACATCCCATCGGCGATGAACCCACCCTCTGGATGCCCCTTCCAAACGCGCTGTCGTTGGAAGGACAAAGTGGGCGGAAGCCTATGCGAACGCGAGGTTCCACCAATTCGCACCATGGCAAACGGACACCAGTTGAAATGCCACTTGGATCAATCGGTGCTGGACGAAATGACCCCTGTTATCAAATTGGCGGCAGAATAAGAATTCTGCTTGATATTGACCAAAGACACCCGCATTTTGCGGGTGTTTTTATTTGGTTATGCAATGTCACGTTTTTCAAAAATGCCAGAGCCGCCCTATTACGCGGTTATTTTCGTCAATCAGGCCTCAAAAACGCCTGAAGGATACGCAGAAATGGCCGCAGCCATGGGCGAAATTGCCAAAACCCTACCTGGATATATCGGGATAGAAAGCACACGCGATGCAGATGGGTTTGCCATCACGGTCAGCTATTGGGAAAGCGAAGAGGCGATCAAAGGATGGCGCGAACACGCCAAACATGCCATCGCCCAAAAGATAGGCAAAGAACGCTGGTATGAGGATTACATCCTGCGCGTGGCAAAGGTGGAACGGCAATACGGATTTAAATGAACACTTTATTTTTCTTACTGTCGAAGGTGTTTTGGACGCTTGTCCAACCTCTTAGCCTTTTGATCATCCTGATCGGGTTTGCAATTTTAGCACTTTATCGGGGTCGCATAGGGTTTGCGCGACGTGTGTTGGTTGGTGTTTCATGCGCATTTCTTTTGATCGGGTTCTTTCCTATCGGGAACCTGGTCCTAGAGCCGCTTGAAACACGCTTTTCGATTCAACCAGATCCGCCTTCGCCCAAAACCATCATCGTGCTTGGCGGGTCAGAGGATATAAAGCCGAGCAGTCACTCTTTGATGCCTGCGTTAAACGATGCGGGGGAACGACCGATTTATGGAATTGCACTTGCCACCCAATTTCCCGACGCGACACTTATTTTCACGGGCGGGTCGGGCTCCGTGCTTGATCAACACCTCAGTGGTGCAGATGTAGTGCGCGAACTGGTTGAGCGGTTTCCAACCCTCACCAATGATGTGGTGTTCGAGGATCGATCGCGCAACACACATGAAAACGCGATCTACACCCTCAATGAATTGGAGGATCAGATTCAATCACCCATCCTTTTAATCACATCGGCCTTCCATATGCCGCGAAGTGTCAGGGTGTTTTGCAATTCGGGATACACTGGGCTAATCCCTTATCCCGTTGATCACTTGAGCACTGGGCGAGTTTTGACGCCTCGTTGGGATCCTATTTCAAACTTTAGCGATCTTTCAACGGGTATTCGCGAATGGATCGGGCTTTTTGTCTATTATGTGACTGGACGTATCGATACGTTTTTCCCGAAGGCTACCTGCTAGCGACGTTGATCAGATCGAGACCTTAGGTCACTCTACAGCATTTCATTATCCCAAGCCGACCTCGGGTAGCGCCAAAGCACCTCCCAGTGGGGGAGTCGGCGCTTGCCAATCTATCGATTGGCTTGGAACCATAACTCAAGTATTTCCTAGTTTCACTCTAACGTTTCGAAATGACTTTTACGTAATTTTGCGTTTCTTTATAGGGCGGTACACCGCCATATTTCACCACCGCCTCTGGTCCAGCATTATAGGCGGCAAGTGCCAAGCGCCAAGAGCGAAAGCGCTTATACTGCATGGCAAGGTAACGCGCGCCCCCTTCCAAATTTTGCAAGGGAATACGCGGGTTCACGTTTAACAGGCGTGCGGTATCGGGCATCAATTGCGACAATCCAATCACCCCCTTTGGCGACAACGCCTTGGGGTTCCAACGGCTTTCTTGGTTGATTAGGCGCAAAAATAACGCCTCGGGGATACGATGACGATTGGCGGCACGTTTTGCCAAATCCAAATAGGGCCCCCGATATTCTACATCACGCGGAACCTCGCCGGGGACGCCCGGAATATACACATGTTCACGGCTTAACGATACCGAGGGCGATCCGCCGTTTAACCGATCCAACGTTTGAAATTGCTTTGTTTTTCCAGAACGATCTGCCACAGTCCCCGTGGCAATGCACGCAGCACAGATAAACGCTATGAAACCAACCCGAACCATGGGGTCCTTTTACACCTGATTGTTCATTCGCCCAACAAATGAATGTCAGCTTGCAGGAAATTGCCTGTTCCATCCCGTTCATTAATATTTTATTCATATTGAAAATGTGCTTTAGGGCAAGAGACGCGCGAAGATCATAGGAGAGTGCGATGGCAGGGTCAGTGAACAAAGTAATTCTAATCGGCAATCTGGGGCGCGACCCAGAGGTCAGAAGCTTCCCCAACGGGGGCAAGGTATGCAACCTGCGCATTGCAACCTCAGAAAACTGGAAAGACCGAAATACGGGCGAACGTCGCGAAAAAACCGAATGGCACAGCGTTGCGATTTTTTCAGAACCGCTTGTGCGCGTTGCAGAGCAATATCTGCGCAAGGGATCAAAAATCTATATCGAAGGTCAACTTGAAACGCGCAAATGGCAGGACCAGTCAGGACAGGACCGCTATAGCACCGAAGTGGTTTTGCGCCCCTATACCTCTACGCTAACCATGCTGGATGGACGTGGCGACAATGCTGGCGGCGGCGGTTATGGCGGTGGATCAGGCGGTGGTGGCTATGACCAAGGCTATGACAGCGAACCCGCACCTGCGGACCCCTATGGTGGCGGATCGCGTCCATCAAACGACATGGACGACGAAATCCCGTTCTAGGATTAACCACCACGAGATAGAAACAAAAAAGGGCGCTGAAATCAGTGCCCTTTCGTTTTAATCTATATCCAATTATTGCGCGGCGACCGCGGCGCCGTCCGTGCGGCGTTTCACCAATTCCTCGGCCACAAGGAATGCCAGTTCCAAGGATTGTGAAGCATTCAAACGCGGATCGCACGCGGTGTGATAGCGGGAAGACAGATCCTCATCGCTAAGCGCATAAAGGCCACCTGTACATTCGGTGACATCCTGACCCGTCATTTCAAAATGAACGCCGCCTGGGATCGTACCCTCGGCTGCGTGTACGTCAAAGAATTCGCGCACTTCGCGCAGGACACTGTCGAAGGGCCGTGTTTTGTACCCTGTCGCTGATTTGATCGTATTGCCGTGCATCGGATCACAGGACCACACAACATTTGCACCCTCTTCTTCGACCGCCTTGATCAGACGGGGTAGATGATCCCCAACACTGCCAGCGCCGAAACGTGCAATCAACGTTAAACGACCCGCTTCGTTTTCTGGGTTCAACTTGGCCATTAAAACTTTCAAATCCTCGGCAGAGGTTGTTGGGCCGCATTTCAATCCAATTGGGTTCAACACCCCACGGCAGAATTCAACATGCGCACCATCTGGCTGACGGGTTCGATCCCCGATCCAGATCATGTGTCCCGATCCTGCCAACCAGTTGCCTGATGTAGAATCAAGACGCGTCAACGCCTCTTCATATTCCAACAACAAACCTTCATGCGAGGTGTAGAAATCAACAGTGCGTAAATCATGTGACACAGCGCTGTCCAAACCCGCAGCGGACATAAAATCCAACGCATCAGAAATACGCGCCGCCATTTCGCGATAGCGTGACGCCTTTTCTCCTTCTGTAAACCCAAGCGTCCAGCTGTGCACCTGATGTACGTCCGCATAACCACCTGTTGAAAACGCGCGCAGCAGGTTCAGGGTTGCTGCCGCCTGTGTATAGGCATGCAACATTTTGGACGGATCAGGGATACGCGCCGCAGATGTGAAATCCAAATCATTGATGATATCACCACGATAGCTGGGCAATTCCACCCCATCGACGGTTTCGGTTGGGGCAGAACGAGGTTTTGCGAATTGTCCCGCCATGCGGCCCACCTTGATCACAGGAACCTTTGCACCAAAGGTCAGGACCATGGCCATCTGCAACATCACCTTGAATGTATCGCGGATGCCATCTGCACTAAACTGCGCAAAGCTTTCGGCACAATCGCCGCCTTGTAACAAAAACGCCTCACCACGGGATGCAGCGGCCAGTTTCGCCTTCAAATTCCGCGCCTCGCCTGCAAAGACAAGCGGTGGATAATTGGATAGCTGACTTTCGACTGCGTTCAGCGCCTCCTGATCCAAATAATCAGGCATCTGAACCCGTGGCTTGTTGCGCCAATTGGTTTTTTGCCATTCGCTCATCTTATTTCTCCGGTGTTAGCGTTCACGAATAGCAAAGCTATACCCGTCTTCGCCGAAACTGACCACCCCGAAATTACCCTCATGCACGGTGCTGTAGAAAAGCAACCACATCTATTGTAACTGTGCCCTGTGCTGATAATGTAGGTACCCAAAGAATCGGAAGTTTGCGTGTAATGCGACCAATGGCCTCAACCACCTTGCGCCCAAAAAGCGAAGACGCGCCCGAGCGCTTTGTCTTTGTTTTACTTGATAATTTTACGCTGCTTTCCTTTGCTTCTGCACTGGATGCCCTGCGTATCGCCAACCGTATGTTGGGACGCACAGCATATGAATGGATCTTTATTGGCGAGGGTGGAGAAACGGTTCAATGTTCAGCAGGTACCACATTTGCAGTGGATGACGACCTATGTGAATTACGCCGCGATGACGTGATGATCCTGTGCGGTGGTGTGGACATTCAAATGGCCACCACCAAAAAAGTATTGAATTGGTTGCGACGCGAGGCGCGCCGCGGAATAACCATCGGAGGATTATGTACCGCAGCCTATCCAATGGCCAAGGCAGGGTTGCTGGACGGAAAACGCGCCACAATCCATTGGGAAAATCAGGACAGCTTTGCCGAAGAGTTTTTGGAAGTTGATCTGACAAAATCGGTGTTCATCACGGATGGCAACCGTTTAACCACGGCGGGTGGAACATCGTCCATTGATTTGATGTTAAAGATGATTGCGGACAAGCATGGCGAAGAAATGGCAAACGCGGTGGCAGATCAAATGATCTATAGCTCGATCCGCACGGACCAAGATACACAGCGCCTGTCCGTTCCAACCCGTATTGGTGTGCGCCATCCAAAGCTAAGCCAAGTGATCCAAATGATGGAACAAAATTTAGAAGAGCCAATTTCGCCCGCGGTCTTGGCCAAAGATGTCGGCATGTCCACACGTCAGTTAGAGCGTTTGTTCCGCCGCTATCTAAACAGATCACCAAAACGCTATTACATGGAATTGCGTCTGCAAAAGGCACGTAACCTTTTGATGCAAACGGATATGAGTGTGATCAATGTTGCATTAGCCTGCGGTTTTGCCTCACCCTCACATTTTTCAAAATGCTACCGCGCGCATTATGAAACCACACCTTATCGGGAACGGGGCAGTCACGCACAACGAATTTCGATCTAAACACATTGTTTCGGTCAAAAAATATTCCCTTTTCAAATACTGAAAAGTGAATCTAAACTATGGGCAGGACACTGTCCAAACTTTGGGAGAGAACTATGAAAAAATTTCTAATGGCATCAGCGGCTTCTGCTTTGGTTGCGGGCACTGCGTATGCAGGTGGCCACGGCGAAGTGAAAATCGGTGTAATCTTGGGCTTTACTGGCCCAATCGAAGCGTTGACACCTGCAATGGCAGATGGCGCTGAGTTCGCAATGGCAGAGGTTTCAAGCTCTGGTGCGTTCTTGGGCGGCAAAACTGTTGCGCCAGTGCGCGCAGACAGCACATGTATTGATGCCGCAGCAGCAACAGCCGCAGCAGAACGTTTGATCACATCAGACGGTGTATCAGGCATCATGGGCGCAGACTGTTCAGGTGTAACAGGCGCGATTCTTGCAAACGTTGCATTGGCAAACGGCATGGTCATGATTTCACCATCAGCGACATCACCTGGCCTATCAACAGCAGAAGACAACGGTTTGTTCTTCCGTACAGCACCATCCGACGCACGCCAGGGTGTCGTCATGGCAGAATCACTAATGGAAATGGGATCAACAGAAGTTGCCCTAACTTACGTCAACAACGACTACGGCAAAGGCTTGGCATCAAGCTTTGAAGAGGCCTTCAAATCCATGGGCGGTACAATCACAATCTCAGCTGCGCATGAAGACGAAAAAGCAGACTACTCAGCCGAGGTTGCTGCACTAGCAGCAGCGGGCGGCGACCGTCTGGTTGTTGCAGGCTATAACACAGGTGGCGGTGCGGGCATTATCCGTGCGTCATTGGACAGCGGTGCATTTGACATGTTCCACCTACCAGACGGCATGATCGGTGGGTCATTGGAAACAGACTTTGGTTCTGAAATCGACGGTACAACAGGTCAGGCACCGGGCACTGATAGCCCAGGCGCAAGCCAATTGGTCGACCTAATCGGTGACGCGTTTGACGGATCATCTGTCTTTGTTGCAGAAAGCTATGACGCAGCCGCATTGATCATGTTAGCAATGCAAGCAGCAGGTTCAGACAACCCAGCCGATTACAAAGGCAAAGTCATGGATGTTGCAAACGCACCAGGTGAAAAAATCTATCCAGGTGAATTGGCAAAAGGTTTGGAAATTTTGGCCAATGGCGGCGACATCGACTATGTTGGTGCATCCGCGGTTGAGCTGATTGGACCGGGTGAATCTTCAGGTAGCTACCGTCAAATCGTCTTTGAAGGCGGTAAAATGACAACAGTGAAATACCGCTAATTTCACGCCATATCTTGATTCAGCCCGGGCTATGGCTCGGGCTGTTTTTGTAAACGACGATCCAAAAGAAGTTACAGATGATCAAGGTTGAAAACCTTCGGAAAACCTTTGGTGGATTTCATGCGGTGGACGGTGCCTCGCTTGAAATCGAAAAGGGATCCATAACGGGGCTGATTGGCCCAAATGGTGCTGGCAAAACCACCCTATTCAATGTGGTTGCAGGTATCCTTGGCCCGACATCCGGGCGCGTGACCATGGATGGTGAGGATATCACAGGGCTGCCGCCGCATGAATTGTTTCACAAGGGATTGCTGCGCACCTTTCAGATTGCGCATGAATTTTCGTCAATGAGTTGTCGCGAAAACCTGATGATGGTGCCCGCGGGACAATCTGGGGAAACACTGTTAAACACATGGTTTGGACGCAAACGCATCGCAGACGAAGAACGCGCCTTACGCGCCAAAGCGGATGAAGTTTTAGAGTTCCTCACAATCTCACATCTGGCCGATCACAAGGCGGGTCAGGTTTCAGGGGGACAGAAAAAACTGTTGGAATTAGGCCGCACTATGATGGTCGATGCCAAAATCGTCTTTTTGGACGAGGTCGGCGCAGGCGTAAACCGAACCCTGCTGAATACCATCGGGGATGCCATCATCCGCCTGAACCAAGAACGTGGTTACACCTTTGTCGTGATTGAACACGACATGGATTTCATTGGTCGCCTCTGCGATCCCGTCATTTGTATGGCCGAGGGTAAAGTACTGGCCGAAGGAACATTGGATGAAATCAAGGCCAATGAACAGGTGATCGAGGCCTATTTGGGCACAGGTTTGAAAAACAAAAAGTCACCTGATGCAACTGCATCAGCATAAGGTACGGAACACACTATGGCAGAGCCATTTTTGATCGGGGATGCAATGACGGGCGGTTATGGTGCTGGCCCTGATATTTTGCATTCGTGCACGATTGCGGTTGACCCAGGTCAGATCGCTGTAATCGTTGGCCCTAATGGGGCGGGAAAGTCCACAGGGATGAAGGCCGTTTTTGGCATGCTGAACCTGCGCGAAGGATCCGTGCGATTGGACGGCGAAGATATCACGCACCTGACCCCCCAAGAGCGTGTGGTCAAGGGCATGGGATTTGTGCCGCAAACGCACAATATCTTTACCTCGATGAGTGTTGAAGAAAATTTGGAAATGGGCGCCTTTATTCGGCGTGATGATATCCGCGAAACCATGGAACAGGTTTATGATCTATTTCCAATCCTACGGGATAAACGCCATCAGGCGGCGGGCGAACTTTCGGGGGGGCAACGCCAACAGGTGGCCGTGGGCCGCGCCCTGATGACGAAACCCAAGGTATTGATGCTGGATGAACCCACAGCGGGTGTCAGCCCCATTGTGATGGGCGAACTTTTTGATCGCATTATCGAAGTGGCACACACCGGCATTCCGATTTTGATGGTGGAACAAAACGCGCGGCAGGCGTTGGAAATTGCTGATCGTGGGTATGTCTTGGTTCAGGGGCGCAATGCCTATACCGGATCTGGCCAAGAATTATTGGCGGATCCCGAAGTGCGCAAATCGTTTTTAGGGGGCTAAGACATATGGATTTTATCAACGGTCTTGTTGTTCTGATGAACTTTGTTTTGATCCCCGCCACCGCCTATGGCGCGCAACTGGCACTTGGGGCGCTTGGCGTCACATTGATCTATGGAATTTTGCGGTTTTCCAACTTTGCCCATGGGGATACGATGGCCTTTGGCACGATGATCACGGTTTTGGTGACATGGTGGTTGCAATCCATGGGCATATCCTTTGGTCCCCTTCCCACCGCACTTTTGGCCCTGCCCTTTGGAATTGCGGCCACGGCAACACTATTGCTGTTAACTGATCGCGGGGTGTATCAATTCTATCGCACGCAAAAGGCGAAACCTGTGATTTTGGTCATCGTTTCGATGGGTGTGATGTTCGTGATGAACGGGGTTGTGCGCATTATTATTGGTGTGGATGACCAACGGTTTTCTGATGGGGAACGTTTCATTTTTGCCGTACGTGAATTTAAGGCGGCAACGGGCCTGCGCGAAGGCATGGCACTGAAAACGACCCAAGGGATCACGGTAATCACAGCGTTGATAGTTGTGATTGCACTGTTCTGGTTTTTGAACAAAACACGCACGGGAAAATCCATGCGCGCCTATGCCGATAATGAAGATTTGGCATTGCTATCTGGTATCAACCCAGAACGCGTGGTTGCAGTGACATGGATCATCGTTGCGGCATTGGCCACGATTGCCGGGGTTTTATACGGGCTTGATAAATCGTTCAAACCCTTCACCTATTTCCAATTGCTGCTGCCCATCTTTGCCAGCGCGATTGTGGGCGGCTTGGGCAGCCCACTGGGCGCAATCGCAGGAGGATTTGTTGTGGCCTATTCCGAGGTCACCATAACCTATGCCTGGAAAAAGGTATTGAAATATTGGATGCCCGAAGCATTGGAACCCAGTACATTGATGCAACTGCTCTCGACCGAATATAAATTCGCCGTCAGCTTTATGATTTTGATTGTTGTCCTGTTGTTTAAACCAACAGGCCTGTTCAAAGGAAAGGCGTACTAATGGATCAGACACGGAATATCCTTTACTTCGTCGGAATCGCCGCCCTGATCATCATCACAGGCATGGTGCAAAGCTGGAACAGCGCGCTTTTGATCCTGAACATGGGATTGATCAGCGCGGTCATGGCGCTTGGTGTCAACCTACAATGGGGCTTTGCGGGCCTGTTTAATGTTGGTGTCATGGGTTTTGTCGCCCTTGGTGGATTGGCCGCGGTTTTGGTTTCAACCGACCCCGTGTCCGAGGCATGGAATGCAGGCGGTTTACGCATCCTATTTGCCCTGGCGGTTGGCGTGGGCATCATTGGTGCCACGATCATCGCCTATCGCCGCATCACGGCAACCCGCCCCCGTGTGATTGCCATGGTGACAATCCTTGGCCTTGGCTTTTTTGCCTATCGCGCATTGTTGGACCCTGCCGTTGAGGCGGTTGAGGCGGTGAACCCCGCATTGCAAGGAAACCTTGGGGGTCTGGACCTCCCCATCATCTTGGCCTGGCCTGTTGGCGGCCTGTTCGCGGCGGGCGCAGCGTGGATCATTGGTAAGGCGGCCTTGGGGCTGCGTTCCGACTATCTGGCGATTGCAACACTGGGCATTTCCGAAATCATCATCGCGATCCTGAAAAACGAGGATTGGTTAGCACGTGGCGTGAAAAACGTGATTGGTTTGGATCGACCCGTGCCCAAGGAAATCGACTTACAAGAAAGCGCAGAGTTCATCGAACGCGCAAGCGGTCTGGGCCTTGACCCTGTCACGGCATCCGCTTTGTTCGTGAAGCTAAACTATGCGCTTTTGTTTTCGGTCGTGCTGATCATTCTGTTGATTATGGCGCAACTTTCCTTGAAAAGCCCATGGGGCCGCATGATGCGCGCCATTCGTGACAATGAAACAGCCGCCGCCGCAATGGGTAAAAATGTAACGAACCGCCATTTGCAAATTTTCATTCTTGGATCGGCGATTTGTGGAATTGCAGGGGCTATGATGACAACACTAGACGGGCAATTGACCCCGGGCAGTTATCAGCCCTTGCGCTTTACCTTTCTGATCTGGGTCATGGTGATCGTTGGCGGATCGGGCAACAACTTTGGCGCGGTGCTGGGCGGGTTCCTGATTTGGTTCCTATGGGTTCAGGTTGAACCGATGAGCCAATATCTTGTAACCCTCCTTACTGCAGGTATGGCCGAAGACAATGCCGTGCGCCTCCACATGATGGAAAGCGTCGCCTATATGCGTTTGCTGACCATGGGGTTGGTTTTGTTGTTGGTTCTGCGGTTCAGTCCACGTGGGTTGATCCCAGAGAAGTAGATAAATTTCATAGATTAGCAATAGATTCATCAGGGATTGCGCATAAACGATTAAGTGCACGTCCGTGAGCGGTTAACAGGGCTGAGGCAACGAAGCCCCCGCCCTATCGGACGGGCGTGGGCTAGATCATGCGCGATTAGTCTTCGCTTCGCTCAGACAGCGCATGATCACGGGTCAAAAAAATCAATCGCGATGATTGAAGCTCTAAATTAACACCACATTTAGTATCTAAACGCGGAATTGTGATCACTCAGCCGCGGTTCGTTTTACGTCCAGCATCGGTTTCAGGTAATGGCCCGTATGGCTTTCGCGCACCTCTGCCACCTCTTCTGGTGTGCCACATGCTACAACTGTGCCGCCACCATCCCCGCCTTCGGGACCGATATCAATGATCCAATCGGCAGTTTTGACCACGTCCAAATTGTGTTCAATCACAATCACCGTATTGCCCTGTTCCACCAATTCATGCAGCACCTCTAACAGTTTGCGCACATCTTCAAAATGCAAACCCGTTGTCGGTTCATCCAGGATATAAAGCGTGCGCCCCGTTGATCGTTTGGCCAGTTCCTTGGACAGTTTCACACGCTGCGCTTCCCCCCCTGATAGGGTTGTTGCCTGTTGACCGACCTTGATATAGCCCAACCCAACACGCATCAATGCATCCATTTTCTCGCGGATTGAAGGAACCGCTTGGAAAAACTCTTGGGCATCCTCAACCGTCATATCCAGAACATCGGCGATGGATTTGCCCTTGAACTTAATCTCTAGAGTTTCGCGATTATAACGCGCGCCGTTACATGTTTCGCATGTCACATACACGTCGGGTAAAAAGTGCATTTCAATTTTGATGACACCATCACCCTGACAGGCCTCGCACCGCCCTCCTTTGACGTTAAAGGAAAAGCGCCCCGGTTTATATCCGCGCGTCTTGGCCTCTGGCAGGCCCGCGAACCAGTCGCGGATCGGTGTAAAGGCCCCTGTGTAGGTCGCAGGATTTGATCGCGGTGTGCGCCCAATCGGACGTTGATCAATATCAATCACCTTATCCAGATATTCCAACCCCTTGACCGTGTCACAGGGGGCGGGCGTTTGTTTTGCCCCGTTCAACCGCATTGAGGCAGTTTTAAACAGTGTCTCAATCGTCAATGTGGATTTCCCACCGCCTGAAACACCCGTCACACAGACAAATTTCCCAAGGGGAAAATCAACCGTCAGGCTTTTTAGGTTATTGCCATGCGCATTTACCACAGTCAGGGTTTTACCGTTCCCCGCACGGCGATCAAGGGGCACGGAAATTTCGCGCACGCCGGATAAATATTGCCCTGTAATCGATGTTTCATGTGCCGTGATTTCCGCGGGCGTTCCATGGGCCACAACCTGTCCACCATGCACACCCGCACCTGGACCGATGTCATAGACGTAATCGGCCTCTCGAATGGCCTCTTCATCGTGTTCGACAACGATCACAGTATTTCCCTGATCACGAAGGTTTTTCAATGTGCCAAGAAGTCGGTCATTGTCACGCTGATGCAATCCAATGGAAGGTTCGTCCAAAACATAAAGAACACCTGTCAGGCCAGATCCAATCTGACTGGCCAATCTGATCCGCTGACTTTCTCCCCCCGACAGCGTGCCCGCATTGCGCGACAGGGTCAGATATTCCAAACCAACATTGTTCAAAAATCCCAAACGTTCGCGGATTTCCTTAAGGATCGCGCGGGCGATTTCGTTTTTCTGATTGGTCAGATGTTCAGGAACCGAGGCGCACCATTCGTAGGCCTCTTTAATCGACATCTGCACCACTTGGCCCACATGGATACCCGCAATTTTAACGGCCAAAGCCTCGGGGCGCAGACGATAACCGCCGCAACTGCCACAGGCGCGGTTGTTTTGGTAATTCTCAAACTCTTCTCTGATCCAATTGCTATCTGTTTCGCGATAACGCCGTTCCATATTGGGAATAACCCCTTCAAAGGTGCGCGATACCTGATAGATCCGTCCCCCTTCGTCATAGCGGAATTGGATTTCTTCATCCCCCGATCCATAAAGGAACACCTGTTGCACTTTCTTTGGCAGGTCTTTCCAACGGGTGTTTTGATCGAACTGGTAATGTTTGGCGATGGCTTCGATGGTCTGAAGGAAATAGGGGCTTTTGCCTTTGCGCCATGGGGCAAGCGCCCCATCGGATATTTTCAACATCTGATCGGGGACAACAAGGCGTTCGTCAAAATACAATTCAACCCCTAACCCGTCACAATCAGGGCATGCGCCGAAAGGGGCGTTAAATGAAAACAGCCGTGGTTCAATTTCGGGGATCGTGAAACCGCTGACAGGACAGGCGAAATTTTCGGAAAATGTGAACCTCTCTGGGTCGC
Organism: Paracoccaceae bacterium; assembly: GCA_017852835.1. GTDB lineage: Bacteria > Pseudomonadota > Alphaproteobacteria > Rhodobacterales > Rhodobacteraceae > HIMB11. The sequence goes on along the minus strand of JAFMKS010000009.1, from coordinate 7,773 downwards.
CTTCTCGCGGAACGGTTTCCAAAATTGCGATGCCATCCGCAAGGTCAAGGGCTGTACGAAAACTATCCGCAAGGCGTGTTTCCATCCCTTCACGCACAACAAGGCGATCCACCACAACGTCGATGTCGTGGCGGAATTTTTTGTCCAGCGTGGGTGGTTCGTCCAATTCATAATATTCACCATCCACCTTGACGCGCTGAAACCCCTGTTTACGCAGTTCAAGGAATTCTTTTTTGTATTCCCCTTTTCTGTCCCGCACGATGGGGGCCAACAGATGGGCGCGCGTCCCCTCCTCCATCGTCATGACACGATCGACCATATCCTGCACCTGCTGCGCCTCAATTGGAAGGCCCGTTGCCGGGCTATAGGGGGTGCCAGCACGGGCAAACAACAGACGCAGATAATCGTAAATCTCGGTCACGGTACCAACGGTTGAACGTGGATTTTTCGATGTGGTTTTCTGTTCAATGGAAATCGCGGGACTTAGACCGCTGATATGATCCACATCAGGTTTTTCCATCATATCAAGGAATTGACGCGCATAGGCCGACAGGCTTTCGACATAGCGGCGCTGCCCTTCGGCGTAAATCGTATCAAAGGCCAGTGATGATTTCCCAGACCCCGACAACCCCGTGATTACCACAAATTGGTCGCGGGGAATATCAACATCAATTGATTTCAAATTATGTTCACGCGCGCCGCGCACTTGGATCTGTTTTAAATCAGCCATGGTCGTTCCTTAATCAGAAATTAATACATAATCCTTTTTGGCTGAGTCTCCAATCCGTAATTGGAACAAAACGTGAATATGAATAAAAAAGTGTCCCATTCGTAATCCAATCAATTTTGTTAATTGATGAGATAATTTCTTTGAAAAATAATCGTCCCACAAATATTATTGCAGGTTATTTATGACAATCGATCTTTTAACGTTTCGACACTTACTAGAAATCAATCGAGATTACCCAAACATAAGAAACGTCTTGGTCCTTGGAAGACAGCAAAACTTTCCATCCAACTGGCGAAGACAGTCAATTCAACACCCGTTAATTTCCCACAATGCCCTGACCCACGGCCTGTTCCCACCATGTGAATGTTTGGCGGTCATACATCACCATATCGGAATTGCGTAACTGCCCCATCACCCCGAAATCCAACACCTGTCCCTGTACATGTCGATCAAAAACAATCGCGAAATTGCACAGTGGGCAAAAGATAACCGAAAACGGAATATCACCGGCATAGTCATTTACGATTTCATGCCATGTCATATAGCGCAGGGGATAGGCGCGTGGGATCAGCCACGCCAGCTCGAGTTTGATCACAGGTTCAGTGGCGGGAATATTGGCGTCGGCAACAGCAATCATTTCAACATAATCCAGTGCGGGAATGCTATCCTTGCCCACACCGCCAGAGCGGATTTCCAACCAGCTTTCCAAACTTGTCTTCGAAAAATCCGTTTCGAGAAATTCGTATTGCCAAATTCGTGGGTCCGTAAAAGCAGCGGTCGCAGACAAAATTATACCAAAAACATAGAAAATTAGGCGCATGTGTTTCTGCCGTTACATATTCAATAATGCCCTATTCTTGCATTCATCACCCTGCCCCTGCCCCTGCCACAGGTTGCACAAAACCGTGATCAAAATTGATATGACCTTTGATGCCATGGATTAATCGCTTGAGTCTTGCACCATCCCTGCATAAACCTCACCAAAAATGGGGAATGATATGTCAGGCGATCTGTGTCTAGTCTTGGATATTGGTGGTACCAACACGCGCATCGCGTTGACACAGGGGCATACCCTGATGACGGATCGTGTTCAAAAATACGCAAACGCCGATTATCCCAATTTGGCCGCCGTGATTGAAACCTATTTAGCGGTGCAGAACGCGGGTACCTTTGACCGCGTTTGTGTTGCGGCCGCAGGACCGGTGACGGATGATCGTGCCGAAATGACCAACTTGGACTGGGTAATTGATGCGCGTGATATTTCATCGGTTACTAAATCGTCCAAGGTTGGCGTGATCAATGATTTGCAGGCGCAGGGCCATTCCCTGCATATGTTAGACGAAAACGATACACGCTGTGTTTTGGCAGGTACCCATCAGGTCCGCGACAATGATACGAAAATCGTGATCGGCATGGGAACCGGGTTCAATGCAGCCCCAGTATTTCACACATCTGCTGGGCGATATGTGCCCCCATCTGAAATCGGACACGCCCGAATTGCGGCCGCAAATGCAGAACAGGCCAAGGTTGTTGCCCATATCCAAGACATGGAAGGTTTTGCATCAAACGAACATGTATTAGCGGGGCGTGGGTTAGAACGGATAGATCACGCGCTTAACAACTGTCAGGATCGCACCGCGGCCCAGATTATGGAAGCGGCAGGCAATGGCGATGGCGCCGCGACCAACGTGGCCAACATGCAGGCAAGTTTTGCAGGCGCTGTCTATGGCGACATGGCCTTGGCAAATCTTCCCCTTGGGGGGTTATACCTGATCGGTGGGGTTGCACGCGCACTTGAACCCTATCTAGCATCCGATATCTTCGCGCATAGCTTTCGGGATAAGGGCCGCTTTGGTCCCTTTAACGAACAGTTTTCTGTCCACCTGGTCCTGGATGATTTCGCCGCACTCAAGGGCTGTGCATCCTACATCATGGCACGCGCGTTCTAGGCACATCGTCCCGAAATTTGCGCACACCAATCATCATAATGCTGGTTGAAACCCCAAAATAGGCTGCAATCCACAGGTATTGGGTGGACAGGCCAATACCGAAATCCAAAAAAAAACCCGTTAATCCAGGTCCAATCGCCGATCCCAGCACCATAATGGCCGCCGCCATCGCCTTGAGCGCGCCCAAATGTTGCGTGCCATAAAATTCGGCCCAAAATCCGTTTTGCCATGTGGACACGGCGCCCGATGTCATCCCCATGAAAAACAAACCCAAAATCACATGCCATGGATCAACTGACAGTCCGAAAATGGCAAATGCCGCAATTGCGGGAATTTGATAGAGGGGGATCAATTTTGGTGTGCCAAATCGGTCCTGCATCCAGCCCGCGGCCAATGTCGTGACAATCGCAAACACCGTGTAGAACGGAAATGTTGCCACCAATTCCAAATGTGTCCATCCCTTTGCCAAGGCAAAAGGGACCTGTTGGAAAAAGAACGCCGTGCCAAAGGCCGGCGGCCCCAATAGCGCCGGCACCATGAACCAGAACAGGGGATGTTTTAACGCCTGCACACGGGTCCAATGGCGCTGTCCCATACCCTTTGACATATCGCTTTCGGCCATGGATTGTGGTGTGCGTTCCGCTTTCAGCAATGCAAACAACACAGGTGCTGCCAAAATGGCAATCAATGCCGCAACACCCCAGAGAAGTCGCCATTCGACAAACGCCAGCAAAACAACAAATGCCACGGGCAAGCTCGCCTCACCCAAGGCATATCCCATATTGGCAATCGACAACGCGCGACCTCGCTGCGCCGAAAACCAACGGGACATGGCAACGGCAGACAGATGTGTTGCCATTCCCTGACCAAAGAAGCGCAAACAAAAGATCACCAATATCAATAGTGTCGCCGAGGTATTTAACATCATGAATGATGCACTGAGCGCGAGCCCTAAGAGCACAAAGACACCCAAATACCGCGTGCGAAACTGATCGCTTAATCCCCCTGCCCAAACCATAACGACAGCAGAACTAAAGGTGCCAAAGGCATATGTCGCCCCCCATTCTGCATGGGTTAAATCAAATTCATTGCGCAGCGCACCAGAGAAGATTGAGAGGAAAAATGTCTGACCAAAGCTTGAGAGTAAGGCCAGTAAAAAACCCGCCCCAAGCCAAGACGCATTTGCACGGATGAAATTGATGAATGACATGGATGGGCCTGATTTCAAACTGGCTCCACGTGACACCGATGCGGGCGTTTTGTCAAAAGAAATTAACGATGTGCCCGCAGCGCCATAACCGCGTTCAATCCCCCAAAGGCAAACGCATTGCTAAGAGCCACGTCAACCTGTGCTTCACGCGCGGTGTTGGGCACCACATCTAAGGCGCATTCTGGATCGGGTTCTTCATACCCGATTGTGGGGGCGATAACCCCGTCGCGAAGGGCCATAATCACGGCCAATAATTCAACAGCACCCGTGCCGCCAATCAAATGCCCATGCATGGATTTCGTTGAACTGATCATCAAATCATCCGCATAACGGCCAAATACACCTGCAACAGCGGCGCATTCGGTTTTGTCATTTGCGGCCGTCCCTGTACCGTGGGCATTGATGTATCCCACCTCTTCTGGATTGATTCGCGCATCCTTTAATGCGCCTGCAATCGCGCGCCCTGCCCCATGTTTTGAGGGCATCACGATATCAGCGGCATCGGATGTCATGGCAAACCCGCTAACCTCGGCCAGAATATCGGCGCCGCGCGCGCGGGCGTGTTCGTATTCTTCAAACACAAAAATGGCGGCCCCTTCCCCCTGCACCATGCCATTGCGGTTGGCGCTAAAGGGGCGGCAGGCATCCTTGGACATCACGCGCAGGCCTTCCCAGGCCTTAACACCACCAAAACACAGCATGCTCTCGGATCCACCTGTGATCATCGCTGTAGACATGCCCGAACGCACCATGGCAAAGGCCTGCGCCATAGCATGGTTTGAGGATGCGCAAGCGGTGGAGACCGTAAAGCTGGGTCCTTTTAGGTTAAATTCCATCGACACGTGGCTTGCGGCGGCGTTGTTCATCAGTTTTGGAACAACAAAAGGGTGGACACGGTTTTTACCCTCTTCATAGACGGCGCGATAATTGTCATCCCACGTGCTGACACCGCCCCCAGCGGTTCCCACAACCACGCCCGATGTCGCGGCTAAGTCGCCTGTAAAGGTCAGACCAGATTGGCCAATCGCCTCTTTCGCAGCCAGCAACGTGAACTGGGTAAAGCGATCATACAGGGACATTTGTTGGCGGTTGAATTCAGAATCGGCATTAAAATCGCGCACCTGACCACCGATTTTGATGGCCAAACGATCCACGTCCCGAAAATCAAGCGGGCCAATTCCACAGCGGCCCTCGCGCATCGCCTCAAGCGTTTGTGGGACATTGTGACCAAGTGCGTTGATCGTCCCTGCCCCGGTGATCACAACACGTTTCACGACTGTTCAGCCACCAATTTTTCGATACCTGCAATAATTGTAGCCACAGATGAAATATCAAAATCGCTTTCGCTTGGATCGTTGGCGTTGAAGGGCACCTGAATGTCAAAGGCCTCTTCAATTGCGAAAATGCTTTCGACCAAACCCAAACTATCAATTCCAAGCGATTCAAGCGTGCTGTCCATGGTGACATCGGAAACATCCAAAACTGCTTGTTCGGCAATGATTTCAATCACTTTATCTTTGACGTCCATTTCGTCAATCCTCTTTGGCATTTGCTGCCTTGCATTTAGTCATTCTTGGGTGACTTTAAAATACCTTTTTGAAGGGATGCGACGTCACGGATCAATCGCGGCAATCTGCGCAGCGCTTTATAGGTTTCGATATGCGTTTCCATTTTCATCGCAGGATAGCCCAGCATCACGCGCCCTGCGGGAACATTGCTCAGCACCTTGGTTGCGCCCCCTGTAATCACATTATCCCCGATAAAGGTATTATCACTGACGCCTGTTTGTCCCCCAAGGACCACGTTGTTTCCGATAACCGATGATCCCGCGATCCCAACTTGGGCACAGATGAGGCAGTTGTTGCCTATCACAACGTTATGACCGATTTGTGACAGGTTATCGGTTTTGACGCCGTTGCCAATTTTTGTGGGTTTGACCGTGCCACGATCCACACAACACTGCGCACCCAGCTCCACATCATCGCCAATAATAACGCCCGCCAGTGAATGGATCCGCGCCCATTCTTGGCCTTTGCTTTCAATATCCACGGTTCCCAGACTGTCGCGTGCGACCTCCACGGCGGAAACCTCTTTCGTGACAAAGGAAAATCCATCTGCCCCCACGGTCGCGCCTGGTTGTGCAATGAAATTATCTCCGATAATCACGTCTGCGCCAATCCGGACACCTTCGCGCAAATAGACCTTGTGTCCAATCACACTTCCCGTACCAATGGTACATTGCGGACCAATGATTGCATCATTCCCGATGATCACATTTGCGCCAATCACACTCAGTGGGCCGATGGTGGCGTTCACCCCAATCTGTGCGGTTGGATCAATGATGGCCATTTCATGAATACCTGGTGCATATCCCTGACCACGATCAACCGCCGCAGAGAGTGCCGACAGCGCATAGCGCGGGCGCGGTGCAACCAAGGCCGCCTGTAATCCCATTCCCTGCCAATCGGCGCCTGGCCACAACATGGCGCAACGAGCTTTTCCCTTGGGCAGGTCGGCTGCGTATTTTGGGTCCATGGCAAGAGCGATATCATGCACACTGGCATGTTCGGGGGACGCAACGCTGGAAATTTCCAACTCCCCATCACCCAGTAATTCCGCATCAATCGCACGCGCAATATCAGAGAGCTTATAGGCCATAGCAAGATCCCTTTTCTTTGGGATTAGCGTGCAAGCGGTGTAATTACCACCCCTTTCCCAACCAGAGCTGCCAAAATCTTGGCGTCGCGACCATAGATATCACGGCGATATGTCATACCACCTGTGGGTTTCGTCACAGCCGTGCGATAAATCAAATGAACAGGGACATGTTTATCAAGCGGAATGACCGTTTCCACACCCGAATTTAGCGCGCGATGAAAGTCGCCTTTTGGATCACTGCTTTGGGCGGACAATAACGCATAGCCAAAATCAAACGGATCCTGGAGACGAATACACCCATGGCTGAATGCACGCACTTCACGGGCGAACAGGCTTTTTGACGGGGTGTCATGCAGGTAAATGTTATAGCGATTGGGGAACATAAACTTCACCAACCCCAAGGCATTGCGCGTTGACGGGGGCTGTTTCAAATCAAAGGGGAACGTATTTTCGTCAAAGGCCACAAAATCAACTTGCTCGCGTGACACGATCTGACCCGATGCGTCCAAAATGTTCAGATATCCATGAGCATTCGGGTCTTTTTGGAAGGCGGGCAGATATTCCTTTACTGCGATTGAACGCGGCACATTCCATGTGGGATTAATGACCATGTGTTCCATTTCATCCGAAAACTCGGGCGAACGTTGATCGTCCTTATTGGTTCCCACTACTGTGCGTGTTTGAAATTCAATGCGTTCGTTGTTCATGATTTTTGCCGAAAAATCGGCCAAGTTCACCAAAACGTGACGATTACCGCGCTCAAAATTGGTCCAGCGTTCACGTTCCATCGCAACCAAGATCGCTGCCAAACGATCCTCTGGCGATTTATTCAGCTCTGCACGCGTGCCATCGCCAACGATGCCATCGCCCGCCATACCGTGATCCAATTGAAATGCTTGAACCGCGCGTTGAATGTCCGCATCAAATCTATCTGTGAGCGTTCTCTCAAGGTATCCCATCGCAATCAAACGATTTCGCAATGACACAACATGTTTACCACGATCCCCGGGTTGCAGTTTGCCACCAGTCACAGGCGCACCCCAGCCGCCACGGGCGATGATCCCAAACAAACGCTCTTTCTCTTGTAACAGACGCGCATATTCGCGGCTTTGCGGATATACACTTTGAAAAAATGCCTGCGCATCCGATAACACAAGATTTGTCAGATAGGATCGTTGATCAATTTTGGAGCGCTTGCGTTTGATCTCTTCATCAACTGCGCCAGG
>JAFMKS010000008.1:22800-55722 GCA_017852835.1 Paracoccaceae bacterium | reverse complement strand
AAAGTGGTGCCCGGGGGCGGAATCGAACCACCGACACGAGGATTTTCAATCCACTGCTCTACCCCTGAGCTACCCGGGCACGGAAAGCGTGAACGCTTTGGGTGATGGCGTTCTATGGTGAAGAGCACAGAGTGTCCAGTGGAAAATGTACTTTTTTGACGGATTGTTAGACAACTGTGTGACGCTGCATAATATCTATGAAACGTTCACGCGCCTTGGGCATGGTCGTTACACCCAACGCCGGTATCACCTTGTTCAACCAAAAATATGAGAGAACCTGCAAACCATCAAATACGTCGGATATGTGTTTGTCTTTTCCTATCACGATGCGCGGCATTGGTAAGAGGCGATCGGCCCATTCCCCTGCTGCCCGCTGACTTACCGCGCAACCTGATTTTGGTGAGAGGTAAAGCAAATTTTCGGTGTCTCCAGTCACAACACATTTGGATAGGTCTAGGCCAAATCCAAGCGCTTCTAACAAGGCAAGCTCCCAGTAGAAATATCCAACGCACCAAATGTCTGGATGTATCAAAAGGTCATATAATTTTTTGGTAGCGCCAAACATCTGCGGTTGTGGATCACGATCCTCAACAAATGTTAAAAGCATTGAACTTGATGCCGCAACCCCCGCTAGGGTTAACCGACTATCTAATATTTCTGGGTAAGACTTTATTACATCGACCTGTACGCTTCCCATGTGCTCGCTTAAGCGCGCACGCCATGTGATATCCAGGATATTTCCCATCTGCAGTATTGGACGAAATTTTCTGGATTGACCGCCCCGTAGAACGGCACGCACACGGCCATTTTCCTGTGTCAAGGCATCCACAATAACGGCAGTTTCACCAAAGGGTGTCGTGCCTAACAATATGCCCTGATCGCGCCATTCCATGGGACAGATATAGGCAGCGGTTTCCAAGCTGTCACTATATCAATCGAAAACGCTGACTAAGGATCAATCAAATGCGCATCTTTTAACGGGTTTTCGACTTCCAAGACCCAAAGATCAGGGTCAAAAGACCGCTGCCGCGCAATCATCGCATCGACTTCAGATTCATCACCCTGTGCGAATACTGTCCAAGTTGGCGTGCCAGTATCAAGATCGAACCCTCTTTGATAAAGTGTAGAGGTACCATCCAATGGAGCCAACTTTATCAAAATTGCACCCGCTTGATCATCACCATGCGCAGTAACAAACGCAGAAATACCCCGAAGCGATAAGGTTTTCAGATAGGCTTTAACCCAAAATTCGCTTGCTAGTCTGCTCATGCATTTCCATCTTTGAAATCCAGACCCATTTCAGTGTAACGCTCTGCTTCATCAAGCCATTTTTCACGGACTTTCACCTGACAGAAAAGATGCACCCGACGCCCCATAAAGGTTTCCAACTCTTCCCGCGCGGCTTTTGAAATGGCCTTGATCGTTTCACCCTTATTGCCCAGAACGATCCCTTTGTGGCCGTCGCGTGTGACATAGATCACCTGCTCAATACGCGCGCTGCCATCTTTGCGTTCTTCCCAATTTTCAGTTTCCACCGTCAATTGGTAGGGTAGCTCTTGATGCAGCCTTAGGGTCAATTTCTCACGTGTCATTTCGGCTGCGATCATGCGCATTGGAAGATCGGCAATTTGATCCTCAGGATAAAGCCATGGACCCTCTGGCAACTTATCCCCAAGCCACCCGCGCAAATCATTGACGCCATATCCACGCTCTGCAGAGATCATAAAGGTTTGTTCAAAGGTAAATGCGTCATTCATTTTTTGCGACAGCGATAGCAATTCTTTTGCTTTGACGCGGTCAATCTTGTTAATGGCCAAGGCAACGGTGCGTCCTTCTGCAATATCACCCAATTCGGCCAAAATACGTTCAACACCCTCGGTCATACCTCTGTGCGCCTCAATCAATAAAACAATAACATCCGCGTCCGCGGCCCCGCCCCACGCGGCGGCGACCATTGCGCGGTCCAATCTGCGGCGTGGTTTAAACAGGCCGGGTGTATCAACGAAAACGATTTGCGCATCACCTTCAATCGCGACACCTCTGATGCGCGTACGCGTCGTTTGAACTTTGTGCGTTACGATTGAAACCTTAGCCCCGACCATTTGGTTCAAAAGTGTTGATTTACCGGCATTCGGTTCACCAATCAGTGCGATGAAACCTGCTTTTGTCATGATGCTTCCAACTTCTCTAATAGGGCTTTTGCCGCTGCTTGTTCTGCATTGCGCTTACTGCCTGCAACAGCACGATCACTTTGTCCGTCATCGAGTTTGACTTCGATTGTAAAGACGGGTGCATGATCTGGGCCTGTGCGATGTAAAACTGTGTATTTCGGTGGGGTGAAACCGCGACTTTGCGCCCATTCTTGCAATGTGGTTTTAGCGTCTCGTGCGTCGGCCTTAACCATTGTCACACGATCCCCCCATAGCGCCAAGATGACCTGCTGTGCCGCGGGGAACCCGCCATCCAAATAGATCGCCGCGATCACAGCTTCCAGCGCATCTGCAAGCAAGGCATCTTTGCGACGCCCACCTGACATCATTTCAGAACGTCCAAGTTTTAACACCGCACCAATATCAATATCCCGCGCAACTGATGCACAGGCCTCTTTTCGGACAAGCGCGTTGTATCTTGGCGCTAACAAGCCTTCGCTCGCGGTGGGGTCACGCTCTAACAATGCTTGGGCCATCACCAGCCCCAGAACGCGATCACCTAAAAATTCCAATCGCTGATTGTCCTGTCGCGTGGCACTGCCACGGGATGGATGTGTCAGTGCCTCTTGCAAATGCGAAAGCGTTTGGAAGTGATAGCCCAAACGCTTTTCAAAGTGTTCTATGTCGTGTGATCGGTTCAATTGATCGCCTGAAAGAAACGATCGCCACGCCATGTCCAGAAGAACAACATGGAACGTCCAGCGGACGAAAACATGATACGATCCGCGCGGCCAATTAAATCTTCGTATGGAACAAAACCAACACCGCCCTGAACTTGCTTAACACGGCTATCCAGAGAATTGTCACGGTTGTCCCCCATGAAAAAGAAGTGACCTTCGGGAACAGTGAACACCGCTGTATCATCAGTGTATGCGCGGCCAATATCCAAAACTTCGTGTGTGACACCGTTTGGCAAGGTTTCTAGCATCCGTGTTTTCACGCAGTCGCCACCGTCACCAACCGCACCATTTGAACAACGTGGACGGTTTTTAAACGACCCCTGTGGACCCATCACCTCAACAAATGGTTCAATGGTTTGTTGCGGCACTTCAGTTCCATTCAAAATGATTTTACCACCCTTCATTTGAACACGATCCCCGGGAACGCCAATCAAACGTTTAATGTAATCGCGCCCTGTAACAGGATGACGGAACACAACCACGTCACCACGCTGTGGTTCACCACCAAGCAAGCGTTTGTTGTTCCCTTTCATGAAACCACACAGGTCCTCTGCATCAACATTGATGCCTACTGCAGGGATAATAACGCTGGGACACGAGGCATAGGAGTAACCATAAGCCATTTTATTTACAAACAGGAAATCGCCAATAAGCAGCGTTGATTTCATCGATCCAGATGGAATCCAAAACGGCTGAAACAACAACGAACGAAACAGTCCAGCCAGCAAAAGAGCATAAACGATGGTCTTAATCGTTTCTAAAATGCCGTTCTGAGATTTTTCTTCTTTCGCTGCCATTCCGCGCTCCTGTATTGCTATCCGCTACATGCGCCTTGACTGCATAGGAGTCAAGTTTTCAACCGCGCTTCGATCACAACAAAGGCCTGCGCCCAAGGGTGATCATCGGTCAAGGTTACATGCACGATTGCCTCATGCGTATCGGGAACCAAGTCATCTAAACGTTTTTTTGCCCATCCTGTTAGGGTCATCCTCGGCTCGCCCGTCTTTAGGTTGTGCACGGCCATGTCTTTCCATGCGATCCCCATGCGTAGACCTGTCCCCAGAGCCTTGGAACAGGCCTCTTTTGCAGCCCAGCGTTTGGCAAGCGTTCCCGCCTCATTCATTCGGCGCTTGGCTTTGGATTGTTCAATGTCTGTGAACACACGGTTTCGAAATCGATCTCCGTGACGCTCCAAAACGGCTTGGATGCGATCAATATTGGCAAGATCGGTTCCGATGCCGATAATCATCCACGCGCCTCATCCATAAGACTGCGCATTTGCGCAATGGCACCTTCTAGGCCGACAAAAACAGCCTCACCAATCAAAAAATGACCGATGTTAAGTTCCATGAGTTGCGGCAGCCTCGCAATCGGTGCCACAGTGTCATAGGTGAGTCCGTGGCCTGCATGCACCTCTAGTCCCAACGAATGCGCATAAACGGCCATCTCGGTCAGACGCGCTAATTCTTGATCGCGTGCTTCAAATTTGCCTTCATAATGATAATCGCAATAGGCCCCAGTGTGTAATTCGATAACTTGTGCGCCGATGCGATGAGCGGCATCAATCTGGCGTTTATCGGCCGCGATAAATATTGAAACCCGACACCCAGCATCGCGCAGAGGTGCAATGAAATGGGCCAATCGGTTTTCTTCGCGCGCAACCTCAAGCCCACCTTCTGTGGTACGTTCTTCCCGGCGTTCTGGGACGATGCAGACGGCATGTGGTTTGTGACGCAATGCGATCGCCTGCATTTCATCCGTTGCGGCCATTTCGAAATTCAGTGGTAGATTAATCGCGTCCATCATGCGTTCAATATCATCGTCTACGATATGGCGACGATCCTCACGCAGATGGGCGGTGATGCCGTCAGCGCCTGCACTTTGCGCCAAGATGGCCGCGCGAACGGGGTCGGGGTATGCCGAACCACGCGCATTGCGAACGGTTGCAACATGATCAATATTCACACCAAGTCTTAACTTTGACATCCCATCCTCATGTTTTGAATGCGTTTAAATCAGTTCTTGTCTTTACGACGTAGTGCAGCACGCGCTTTGAACAAACCCTTACGACGCTTTTGATAGGCATGAATAATAGGGACGGTTAGGAAATAGGCAATCGTTGCAACAAAAACGCCCGGAAATATTCCACCGACCATATACGGGAAAAAGACCTCATCAAAGAAGATCGCAAGACTGCTCCAGTCCATTTCAAGCCCCATTAAAAGGGCCATCATGTTTTCCTGCAGATCGTCTGCTGCCCATACAAATTTCTCAATAAATCCAGGACCGCGAACGCCGGGTTCATGCACAAATTCAGTTCCCAACAATAGGTGACCGGTTTTCAATGAAACAACACCAATCGGAATATATGTGAGCGGATTGCCAAAAAATGTTCCCAACAGCGCCGCAAGAAGATTGCCACTCATCACGCGGGCGATGAGGGCTGCACAAATGAAATGCATCCCATAAAAGGGCGTGAATGTCACAAAGACACCCGCCCAAATACCACGAGCAATGCGTTCCGGTGTATCAGGTAAGCGGCGCAACCTGTGACGCACATAGTGAAAGGCCCGCGTCCAGCCACCCTTTGGCCACATCGCGCGGTATATCCTATCTAAAACAGCAGGTCTTTCACGTCTTTTGAAAACCACTGTGCTTCCTTTAGTGTACCGTCTTTGCCAGTTCTGAACGACGTAAGCGTTTCGTCATTGCGACTTCTGTTTCCGCTTCTAGCCGCGACAACACTGAATGCAAATGCTCAATATCGCTCAAATCGATAGAAATTTCTATTTTGAAAAAATCGGGTTTACGGTCGACAAATACAAGGTCCGAGATATTGGCACCAGTGTCTCCAATCATTGAACACACACGACCAAGAACGCCTGCATCGTTGCTGATCGTCAGTTCAAGCGTGACATCATAGGCGGCTGGGTGTTTTCCATCCTGCCAATGCAAATCGATCCAAAGGTCAGTGTTGTCCTCGTATCGCGCCAAAACATCACAATCGATTGCATGAACTGCAACCCCACGCCCCGCCGCAGCAAGACCAACGATACGTTCGCCCGGCAACGGTTGGCAACATTGCTGTCGGTCAAAATGCTGCCCTTCACCCAAACCAATGACCGCTCGTTTTTGGTCAACTTTGGGGACATCCGCGACAACAATTTCTGGATAAATCATACTCACTATATCACGCGGGCGCAATTCGGTGCTACCCAGACGCGCCAACATCTCTTCGCGGTCACTTAGTCGCATTTTTGTTGCCGCAGATTCCAACGCCTTGTCAGACGGTTTTTTGCCAACATGTTCGAACGCCGCACGCAATAACTCTGCGCCCATTTTTACCAAGCGTTCCCGATCAGCTTCACGAAGTGCGCGGCGAATGGCCGTTTTGGCCTTACCTGTCACAGCCATTTCAAGCCAGGTTGATTGCGGCTGTTGACCTTGAGCGACAATGATCTCAACAGATTGCCCATTGCGCAAACGCGTCCACAAAGGAACACGCAAACCATCAACCTTCGCACCTACACAACGGTTTCCGATACGTGTGTGAATTGCATAGGCAAAATCAATAGGCGACGCCCCTTTGGGGAATTTCAAAACATCACCTTTTGGCGTGAAACAGAACACCTGATCTGAATACATCTCAAGCTTGACTGCCTCCAAAAAAGCAGAGTGATCATCCTCACTATCAAATTGATCGATCAGGCGCGTAATCCACTGAACTGGATCGACAGAAAACGGATTTTCGGAACGTTCACCGTCGCGATATGACCAGTGTGCGGCAACCCCACTTTCGGCAACATCATGCATTTGACGTGTTCGAATTTGCACCTCGACCCGCTTTCCGTCGCGGCCAGATACGGTGGTGTGAATCGAACGATAGCCGTTGCTTTTTGGTTGACTGATATAGTCTTTGAAACGGCCTGGAACAGCGCGCCAACGCTGATGAATGACGCCAAGTGTTCGATAACAATCCGCCTCATTTTCGCAAATTGCGCGAAACCCGTAGATGTCTGAGAGCCTCGAGAAAGGAATGTTCTTCTCTTCCATCTTGCGCCAGATGGAATAGGGTTTCTTTGCTCGGCCTGTTATCTCAGCGTGGACATCTGCCTTTTCCAACTCCAATAGCATATCGGATTTGATCCGCTCTATGACGTCTCCAGTTTCCTTTTGCAGGGACACAAAACGGCGGATAATAGACTGGCGCCCCTCTGGGTTTAGAACCCTGAACGACAAATCCTCAAGATCTTCGCGCATGGACTGCATCCCCATGCGACCTGCAAGAGGCGCAAAAATTTCCATGGTTTCGCGCGCCTTTTGAACCTGTTTTTCAGGCTTCATTGCACGAATGGTACGCATGTTGTGCAAACGGTCAGCAAGTTTAACCAAGATCACACGGATGTCCTGAGCGATTGCCAAAAACAATTTGCGCAGGTTTTCTGCCTCTTTCGTTTCAATCGAAGACAGCTGCATTTTGGTTAGTTTGGTAACTCCATCGACCAGCTCGGCGATTTCAAAAGAAAAAAGCTTAGCAATCTCTTGTTTGCTCGATTCTGTATCTTCAATTGTGTCATGCAATAGCGCGGTGATTATGGTGGCATCATCCAATCTTTGCTCTGCTAAAATTTGTGCAACAGCGATGGGATGCGTGAAATATGGTTCGCCAGATTTGCGATACTGACCTTCGTGTTTCTCACGCCCATAATTATAGGCCTGAACCATCAGCTTTGAATTAGATTTTGGATTGTATTGTTTAATCAGCGCCGCCAATTCTTGGGCGCTGATCGCATCAAGTTCGCTTAGTGCGACACTCACCCTTGCCCCTGCGCGGCCATAAGCGCACGCAAAAGCTTCTCTTCTGACATGTCGTCTTCCGCAGGCTTATCCGCTTCACCACCCATCAAAAGCGCCATACTGTCGTCTTCTGGTTCGTCAACTTCGATTTGAGTCTGGTGGCTTTCGATCAAACGTTCGCGAAGTTCATCAGCGGATTGCATTTCGTCTGCAATTTCACGCAATGCGACGACAGGGTTTTTGTCGTTGTCACGATCCACAGTGATCGCTGATCCCGCAGAAATTTCACGCGCACGATGCGATGCAAGCATCACAAGTTCAAAGCGGTTAGATACTTTGTCAACGCAATCCTCAACAGTAACGCGTGCCATGGGAATCTCCTGATTTAACGAGTAGAGGCTGCCTTTTACGGTTGTAATGCGGGAATTACAAGACCATATTATAACGGCATCAACTCTGCTTTATCACGACTGTCCAGTTCGTCATACATTTGGGAAACGGATTTTTGGATAACTGGGTGAACCCAATCGGGACAAATCTCCATCATAGGTCCCAAAACGAATGCACGGTCCTGCATTCGAGGATGGGGCAAAATTAATTGATCTGGCGCGATTTTCGACTGCTGTGAAAATGGCAAAAGTTGCCATTTCCTATATGTTTCAGAATTGGGAATGATTTTTTGTTCAACCGCGACCAGATCGATATCAATTGTGCGCTGCCCCCACCGCGTCTCACGGACTCGGCCAAGTTCATGTTCAATTGCATGGAGTTTTTCCAATATCTCATCTGCCGAACCTTCCGCGCGAACCACCAACGCGGCATTTACAAAATCTGGTCCAGACCCTTTGGGAAACGCAGGTGTTTGGAAAAAGCGACTCAGCGATGTAACCGATCCAACCGATACCGCGATACGCGAAAGAGCAGTGCTTAGAACATCACTGGAGCTTGAGTTATTCAACCTTTGGTTGCTTCCTATGGCCACAATGCAATCATGGCAATACATTTTGTCTAGCTTTGCATACATAATGGGCATAACTTACACTTGCTCCCTGGTTACTTTTACGTCAATTTGCGACATCTTTTAGAGAAGCCCGCCACTACTCACGGAAATTAGGGCTGATTATATTTGAAGGGACATTACATGTTTTACAAAGACGAGCGGCTCGCGCTGTTCATCGATGGCTCAAATCTTTACGCAGCTGCAAAATCACTAGGCTTTGACATCGACTACAAACTGCTACGCACCGAATTCATGCGTCGTGGTAAGTTGTTGCGCGCCTTTTATTATACAGCGCTGTTAGATAATGAGGAATATTCACCGATCCGCCCGTTGGTTGATTGGTTGAATTACAATGGTTTCCACATGGTTACCAAAACAGCCAAGGAATACACCGACAGCCAAGGACGCCGCAAAGTTAAGGGAAATATGGACATTGAATTGGCTGTGAACGCCATGGAATTGGCACCACATGTTGATCATGTTGTTCTGTTTTCTGGCGACGGTGATTTCAAACCTTTGGTCGAAGCCTTGCAACGCCAAGGTGTACGGGTTTCTGTTGTGTCAACTATCCGTTCCCAGCCGCCAATGATTGCAGACGAACTGCGCAGGCAGGCGGATAACTTTATCGAGCTGGACGGCCTGAAAGATGTTGTCGGACGTCCCACCCGAGAAGGTGATGACACCCAACCCTACGAACCGAACGAATAAAAAAACCCGGCCAAGCCGGGTTTTTTTATGCCGAATACCAAGTGATTGTGAATTTTTCATAATCTGCAGCGCCACGCACTTCCATCTCCCAGCAACACAGCTGACTAGAGTTTTTTGTTTACGTTTCGTCGATCATTCAATACCAAGGTGATAAGTAAAGTTTACAAATAAGAGTGCATTCACCATGACACGAAAAATCTTTCTTGCTGCACCACGAGGTTTCTGCGCAGGGGTTGATCGCGCGATAAAGATTGTTGAAATGGCATTAGAAAAATGGGGCGCACCCGTCTATGTCAGGCATGAAATTGTTCACAATAAATTTGTGGTGGATAACTTGCGCGACAAAGGCGCAGTCTTTGTCGAAGAACTAGATGAATGCCCCAATGACCGTCCTGTGATTTTTTCCGCACACGGCGTCCCCAAATCTGTCCCAGCAGAAGCCGAAAATCGCAATATGATTTTTGTGGACGCAACATGCCCGCTGGTCAGCAAAGTCCACATTGAAGCCGAGCGTCACAGCGGCAATGGTTTGCAAATGGTGATGATCGGACACAAAGGGCATCCCGAAACAATTGGAACAATGGGACAACTTCCCGTAGGCGAGGTTTTACTGGTCGAAACGGTAAAGGATGTTGCAGACTTGGATGTACGCGATCCAGACAGCTTGGCCTATGTGACGCAAACCACTCTGTCCATTGATGATACTGCCGATATTGTAACAGCCCTTCAAAATCGTTTTCCAAAGATTGTTGGCCCCCACAAAGAAGACATCTGTTATGCAACGACCAACCGCCAAATGGCGGTCAAGGCAATCGCAGGTAAGGTTGATGCACTTCTTGTTGTGGGCGCGCCAAATTCCTCCAATTCTAAACGCTTGGTCGAAGTCGGCGCAAAAGCAGGCTGCACATACGCACAACTGGTTCAACGGGCCGATGACATTGATTGGAACGTGCTTGGCGATATGCAGAACATCGGGATCACAGCAGGTGCATCTGCGCCCGAGGTTTTGGTCGACGAAGTCATTGATGCGTTTCGTGCCAAGGGCGAAGTTGAGGTTGAAATTGTCGAAACCGCACAAGAAAACGTGAATTTCAAAGTCCCACGCGTTTTACGAGAGCAAGCATGACAATCGATCCGCAAACTATCGCGATCTATGATGAAAAAACCGACGAATACGCGGCCCTGACCGAAGGGGTGCCACACGACCTGCTGCGGTTTCACGGGTACTTACCAAGCGGGGCGCGCATTCTGGATTATGGATGTGGACCAGGCACCTCAGCCGCGTATTTGGCAAAACAGGGCCACATTACAGATGCCTTTGATGCATCTGAAAAAATGGTCGCCTATGCACAAAAACACTCAGGCGTCACCGCGTGGCAAGCAACATTTGATCAGTTTAACGCGCAAGACATTTACGACGGCATTTGGGCCAGCTTTTCCCTGCTGCACGCTGCACGTGAAGATATTCCAACCTTCCTGCAGAACATCCATAGTGCAATCAAAACTAACGGTGTTTTTTACATTGCGATGAAATTGGGAATCGGGCGTCATCGGGACGATCTGCAACGGTTATACACCTATGTCAGCGAAGCAGAATTGCAAAGCTGGCTGTCTGATGCAGGTTTTGATTGGATCGATCACGCAACTGGTGAAACACCAGGACTTGATGGATCGATGAGTGCATGGATTGGAGTATTTGCACGTGCTCGAACTTAAGGCATTTACGGATGGTGCATGTTCTGGAAATCCCGGCCCTGGTGGTTGGGGTGTGGTTCTTCAGGCGATTAATGCGGGCGAGATTGTGAAAGAACGCGAACTGTCCGGTGGCGCAGGCGAAACCACGAACAATCAAATGGAATTAATGGCCGCGATAAGCGCGCTCGAAACACTAGACCGCGCAAGTACGATCACAGTGGTCACCGACAGTTCATATGTCAAAGATGGAGTCAGCACGTGGATCCACGGGTGGAAACGAAACGGCTGGAAAACCGCGGCCAAGAAACCTGTTAAAAACGTTGAGCTATGGCAGAGACTGGATGCTGCACAGGCCCGTCACAAAGTGACATGGGAGTGGGTCAAAGGACATGCAGGCCACCCAGAAAATGAACGCGCCGATGCATTGGCGCGCGCGGGCATGGACCCGTATAAGCCGAAATAACGGTTTATAGGCCCAGTACATCCAACATCGAATATTCGCCCGCAGATTGTGTAGATGCCCAAATTGCAGCGCGCACAGCACCCCGCGCGAATAATGCGCGATCTGTTGCAACATGGCGCAACACAATGCGTTCACCTGGTCCTGCAAACAATACATCGTGTTCCCCAACGATGTCACCACCACGCACGGCGACAAATCCAATATCCCCGGTTTTGCGCGCGCCCGTAATGCCATCACGACAAGAATCTTTTACATCGTTCAGGGAAACGCCTCGCCCGTCGGCGGCGGCCTCACCCAACATCAGCGCGGTCCCCGATGGCGCGTCGACCTTTTGGTTGTGGTGATATTCAATAACCTCGATGTCGAATTCTTCACCAAGCACTGCCGCAACCTTTTGCGTCAGTTGCGTTAGCAGGTTCACACCCAATGACATGTTCCCCGCCCGAACAATCGCCGTTGATTGCCCCGCCTGCGCAATCGCGGCAAGTTCATCATCATTCATTCCCGTTGTTCCAATGACCAATGCGGTCCCAGTTTCCGCCGCAATTTTTGCATGCTGCACCGTTGCATGCGGCAGGGTGAAATCGATCACAACATCGGCCTGCTGAAACACCGCCTTTACATCATCCGACACAATGATCCCATTTGCCGTGCCACCGGACATGACGCCCAAATCCTGACCAATCCAATCGCTGCCCACGCGATCAGCTGCGGCGACCAATTTTGCCCTATCGCTGGCTAATACGGTTTGTGCTAGCATTTGGCCCATACGACCAGAGGCACCCAAAATTGCGATCGCAGGTTGTTGTGTCATCGTGAAATCCTCTCTTTCAATCTGTGACATAACGCGCTAGGCGCCCCTTGGCAAAGCCAACCTATCGTCGTAGAGAAGAATTATGGGAAAAAACAAGTTTCATGACGGGCCAGGGCCCTCACAACGGCAACTGCGTGTCGGCGAACTTATTCGTCGCACCTTATCTGACGTTTTGGCACGCGGCGATATTCATGATCCCGATCTGAACCACATTTCGATTACTGTGGGCGAGGTCACAACCTCACCCGATCTGAAAATTGCAACGGCCTATGTTTGCCCGCTTGGGGGTCAAGGCGGACAAGACGTCATCAGCCTTCTTGCGAAAAACAAATCTGAATTGCGCCGCGCGATTTCAAAAAATCTATCCTTGAAATTCACGCCTGATTTAAGATTTCGGTTAGATGAAACCTTTGATCGGATGGATGAAACGCGCCGTTTGTTTTCCCAGGATGACGTATTGCGCGATTTGGACGAAACATGATCCGGGCGCTTTGCCTTTGTATTTTTGCATCTCCTGTTATGGCATCCAATTGTGCGGACGTAACGTATAACGATATTTCATACAGCACCTGTCAGGTGAACGTAGATCGGGATCAGATCGCACTTTTCCTTTATGATGAGAACGGTCAGCCCTATGGGCAATTTGTGAATTTGGTCGAAGATTTATCCAACAAGGGCACAGAAGTTCTCTTTGCCATGAACGCAGGGATGTTTCATTCCGATCTACGCCCAGTCGGACACTATGTCGAAAACAACCTAGAAGAAATGCGGGTCGTTTCGAACGCGGGACCTGGAAATTTCGGCATGCTGCCAAACGGCATTTTTTGCATTACGGACTCACACTATTACATATTTGAAACGCACGACTATCTCGCCAAAAAACCAAAGTGTTCCTATGCGACCCAATCTGGTCCACTCCTGCTTTATGAAAATATTTTTCATCCGCGCATCCTGAAAGGAAGCACATCAAAATACATCCGAAACGGTGTCGGTGTATCAGTAGATGGTCAAACCGCGCATTTTGTCATTTCCAACCAACGGGTCAATTTTTACGAATTCACATCATTTTTCCAACGAGTGTTGGAGGTTCAAAATGCATTATATTTTGATGGCAATGTTTCAAAATTATATGCGCCCGAACTGGGACGTTCGGGCGTTGGTTGGTCAGTCGGACCAATGGTCGCCGCGATAACAGCGACCGATGAGTAAGGGTTAGTTTACCTTTGCATCCACAATTTCTGGTGCAACTGCTGATGTAATTTCAATCCGGCGCGGTTTGTAGGCCTCTGGCAGTTCGCGGACCAAATCAATGTGCAGCATACCATTAGAATAACTTGCCCCCTGGACACGTACGTGATCCGCCAATTGGAAGCGTCGCTCAAACGCACGTGTGGCGATCCCCCGATGCAGGTAGGTCGTGGCGTCATTTGCCTCGGGCTTTTGCGCGGAAACGATCAGTGCATTTTCTTTCACTTCGACGTTTAGATCCGTTTCGGAAAATCCCGCAACAGCCACGGAAATACGATATGCGTCGTCAGCCGTTTTTTCGATGTTATAGGGTGGATAACTAGGCCCCGTATTATCGCTGGCTAAAACGCGGTCCATCATTTCGGCGATTTGATCAAAACCAACGGTTGCACGATATAGGGGTGAAAAATCAAAATGTCGCATGGGTGTCCTCCTTTGAGCGAAACCATTTCATTGCCCTGCCCAACTGGCGCAGGAATTATAATCAACAGACCCACTTGGTGGCGCCCGTGTTATATAGGTGGGAAAGGCCCCAAAGGGTTTCAAGGGTTAGGGACGCTGAAACTTTGCGCCAGTATTTCTGCGCCCACCCGTATCAGAGCGCAGTTCATCGGTCGGAGATAGTTTTGCAATCAAATCCGTGACAACGGGGTTTACAGATGCACCAAGCGAAACAGGACGCCCGTCCATATCCGCCATCGCCGAAACAACCGAAACGATGCCAATGCCATTATTTGTCGTTGCAAACACTGGGGAACCAGATGCACCAAAGTTCACGTCGCAAGTCATGACCAGAACATTGTTTTGCTGTGCGGCTGCTAGACAACGGCTTTGAACAGATGGCGCTTCCGTGCGACCCTTGGCGTATGAAACAACCCCGATGGTGCTGCCAATTTTGGGCAGTTCAGTCAAACTCATCGGCGTCACATTGGGATTGCGAATGGGTGTTTCCAAACGCAAAAGCGCGACATCAAACTGAATACGGTCAATGCTTGCTTCGTCTGCAAACTGATATTGTGAATGAACGGCAATTTCACGAATGCCACGATAGCTTTCCGCGCGGCCATTGCGCCAACTTGCCTGAAATTCAAACGATGTTAGGTCCGCCAAGGCACCCGTTGTTTTGTCATAAACACAGTGTCCTGCGGTTAATACGATATCATCAGCGATCAATGTCGCAGTGCAAAACCCATTGCCATTATCCAAAGATAGACGCCCAACTGCACCCCATTCGCGCCCCTCATCCATGGAATTCAACAAATCAAGATCGCTCTCTGCAGCAACGGCAAAGCTACTTAAAAGCCAAAAAATACCACTTACTAAGAATCGCACACCGATCACTCCTGACTAAGCCGCTAGGCTTAGCAGAGAGTTGAGGCAAGAATGTGACCAAGGTCAACTATCTTAATATAGGAATTTCAGGCTTTTGGGATTTTGCACCCGCGTTTAACGCCCCAGGTTTGGGTCCCCCCGTTGCCCAATCGATCAGTTCGACTGTATGCACGACAGGAACCTCGGCGTCTGATCCCAGTTGCATCATGCATCCAATATTGCCCGCGGCGATAATATCGGGCGATTTGGCCATCAAACGGCGCAGCTTGTTCGTTTTCAATTGCCCCGAAATTTCAGGCTGCATCAGATTGTATGTACCCGCTGATCCACAACACAAATGCGCATCAGCAGGCTCAACAACCTCAAATCCCATTTTGCGCAAAAGTGTTTTTGGATGATCCTTGATCTTTTGCCCGTGCTGTAATGAACAAGCGGCGTGATAGGCCACGCGCAGATCGGCATGCGCCTGTTCAGGTATATCTAAATCCACCAATACTTCCGAGATGTCCTTGGCAATTGCGGACACTTTGGCGGCCTTTTCAGCAAGCGGCGTGTCGCGGAACATATGTCCATAATCCTTGACAGTTGTGCCGCACCCGCTGGTATTGATCACAATTGCATCTAATCTGCCGTTTTCGATTTCAGCGTACCAAGCGTTGATATTTTTGGCCGCTGATGCGTGCGATTCATCGACCTTGCCCATGTGATGGGTCAGTGCACCACAACACCCCTGTCCGTCCGCGATGACCACTTCGCACCCAAACCGTTTCAGCACACGGATCGTCGCATCATTGATATCGGTATTTAAGGCCCGCTGCGCGCAGCCTGTCATAAGCGCCACACGTTTTTTGATCGGCGTTTCAGGCGGAAAAACCTGTGGGTCGTCGTTTCGACTGACGGCGGGGATCTGTTTGGGCGCCATTTTGATCATCGCGCGCAGGCGTGCGTCTGGGACAAATCGCACAAATGGCCGCGCAAGTTTTGCGCCCAAAAGGGCCAGGCGAAAACGTGTTGGATAAGGAAGCACCTTGGCCAAAACCGATCGCAACAGGCGCTCACTCAAAGGACGCTTATAATTTTGTTCGATATAGGCACGCGCATGATCAACCAAATGCATGTAATGCACCCCTGATGGACAGGTGGTCATGCAGGACAAACACGACAAACATCGATCTATGTGCTGGACCGTTTTCTTGTCAGGTATGCGGTTATTTTCTAACATATCTTTGATCAGATATATGCGCCCACGTGGGCTATCCAATTCATCGCCCAGAACCTGATAGGTTGGACATGTCGCTGTACAAAAGCCGCAATGCACACAAGCCCGCAAAATTTCGTTTGAGCGTTGAAAATCGATGTCCTTCAATTGGTCATCAGAAAAAAACGTTTGCATGCTTACCCCATTAAACCCGGGTTAAAGATACCTTTGGGATCAAATTTTTCGCGAATCGCGCTTTGCAGATGCGTCAGCGCTGGATTGGTGTTTGAGAATTTTAAACCCGTCTTGGCAGAAAGGTTAATTGCGTGACCCGGAATATCGCCCAAAATATCACGCACTGTTTTGCCAGCGTCCAACTTCGCCCAAATCAAGCCACCAGACCAATCCATAATCCCCGACGCTAACCCCAATTTTTGAACGATCTGGGGACCATCAGTCGGACGCACAGAGATTTTCCATAAATCACCACCCTGATTGGAAATCGCAGAAAGCATTCGAATATTTGACCACGCAGCCGCGCTGTCATCATTTTCAAGAACTGCAATTTCGCGATCAACTGCCAAAGTGTCCATCAGCGATTTCGTTCTATATTTCACGGATTGTTCGAAACCTTCAAAACGGACATAGGCGCATTTCGCAGCGATGTCATAGGCAACACTGTTCACATCAAATGCGGTGTTAAGCGATGCTGTCATCACATCAACAGCAACGTCAGCGTTGATCCCCGAAATAACAAGGGTGGCCTGCGCGGCGGGCATCGGCAAAACTTTGAATGAGACCTCACTCAGCAATCCCAAGGTGCCCCAACTGCCAGCCATCAGTTTTACGATGTCATAGCCCGTCACATTTTTCATAACGCGACCACCGTTTCTAATCACGTTGCCATGGCCATCCACATATCGCACACCCAGTAAAAAATCGCGTGCTGCACCTGCCTGAATTCGGCGCGGGCCACTGGCATTTGTCGCAAACACACCGCCAATGGTGGATGCACCAGACGTTCCAAGCGCAGTGTTCAAAATGGTTGGCTCAAATGCCAATTGCTGGCCCTCGGCTTTCAGGACCTCTTCTATTTGGTGTAGCGTTGTGCCTGTTTTGGCAACCATCGTCAGCGCACCTGGTTCATAATCAACGACACCACTTAGGCCCGTCATATCAACACGGTCGTGCTTCAGATCGACGCCGCGTGTTTGTCCACCAGTGATAAATACAGGATCAACGCGTTCTTGCACAAAACTCGCTAGGTCTTGTTCGTCTTTGAACTTGAACGCTTGGCTCATTTGGGACAACCATCTCTTCTTGATTGCGTCGCATCCAAGGGAAAGACCTTGGCCGCATTCAAGAGCCATTTTGGATCAAACACGTCTTTGATTTGCATTTGTGCCTCAAGATCCAGTGCGCTGAATTGAACAGACATCAAATCGCGTTTTTCAATTCCCACACCATGTTCCCCTGTTAGGCAGCCTCCAACTTCGACGCACAGCTTTAGGATTTCGGCACCAAAGGCTTCACACTTTTCAAGGTCACCTTCTTTGTTTGCGTTATACAAAATCAATGGGTGCATGTTGCCGTCACCCGCGTGAAACACGTTCCCCACGTCCAATCCAAATTCCGCACTGAGTTCCGAGATGCGCCGCAAAACATAGGGCAATTGTGACACTGGAATTGTCCCATCAAGACACATGTAATCATTGATCTGTCCCATCGCTCCAAAGGCAGACTTACGGCCTAGCCATATGCGCCCCGCTTCCGCAGCATCGCTTGCGCGTCGTAATTCAACGGGATTGTGGGTTTTGGCGATGTCCAGAATTTTGTCCAACTGCTCTTCAATTTCCAGATCGCTCCCTTCGACTTCGACAATCAAAAGTGCTTCACAATCGGGATAGCCAGCGCCAGCAAAGGCTTCTGTGGCGCGGATACAGGGACGGTCCATAAATTCAATTGCCACAGGCAACACGCCTGCGCGAATAATGTCGGACACGCAGGCACCCGCAACTTCATTACTCTCAAAACCCATCAAGACAGGCAGCGCGCCCTCGGGTTTGTGCAGGATACGCAATGTTGCCTCGGTCACGATACCAAGCTGGCCTTCGGAACCACAGATGACACCCAACAAATCCAACCCATCTGCGTCCAAATGGCTGCCGCCGATGTCAAGGATATCACCCTGCATCGTGACCAATTTTACGCCCATCAAATTGTTTGAGGTCACGCCATATTTCAAACAATGCGCACCGCCTGAATTCATCGCAATATTACCCGCGATTGCGCAGGCCAATTGGCTGGATGGATCGGGCGCATAGAAAAAGTCATCTTCCTCAACGGCACCTGTCACACTCAGGTTTGTGCGCCCCGTCTGCACGCGGATAACACGGTTTTTATAATCGCATTCCAAGACTTCATTCATGCGTGCGACGCCAATGATCACGCTATCTGCGGTCGGCAGTGCCCCACCTGCCAATGACGTCCCTGCCCCGCGTGGAACCACGGGTACGTTCATCTCATTACAAATCTTGAGCGCCGTCGCCACCTCCTCGGTTGAGTAGGGCAGAACAACAGCCAAGGGCGGGCAGCGATATGCAGAGAGCGCATCGCATTCGTATGCTCTGGTTTCGGCAGGGTCATCAATTACAACATCAGCGGGCAAAGCCGCACGCAGTCGCGCAACGATTTCAGCCTTGCGGGATAACGTAAACTGATCTGGTGCTGGCATTTCCATAGTGTAAACTCGCTATATTGGTAAATAAATATAACCAATTTAATCAAAAGGCAAGGTGTGCACCAAAATTAACGCCGTTGAAATCGCCCTTCTCGCAGCCACCCCAATACCGCTGATCCCAGCGCCAATAACAGATATAACCATGGCGGGAACAATGGAGATTGGCGCACACCAAGTGTCGCATAGGCATTGTTTTTGACAACACCCATCCAATTTCGTCCTGCCGCGATGCGCCCCCTGCGGATTTCGCGGATAGATGGCAAACCATCTAATGCCCAAATTTGCCCCGCCTTGGTTGCTGAAACCAAAGGTGCAAATACATCGATAGATGGACGTGGGTCAAAAAACTCAATTGGATTTGCGGCCCCCTTTGCAAAAACGCGCTGAACACCATTAGAATGAATTTCGAAAATGCCCTGCTCAGGTGAAACAAACGTACCTGTAAACTCTCCAGGACCAGACGGTGCCATGATAATTGTGGATATCGCACCATTAGGCGTGCGAATTTCGGCAGGTTCCAGAGTTTCGGACAAAGAGTACCGTCGGATGTCAACCTGTTCACCTTCGACAGAAATTGTAATGCTTTCTTCCTCTAACTCGGGTTCCTTCATCAACCAGTGGGCCAATCGCTTTAACAACTCCTGTTGCGGTCCGCCCGCTTCGTACCCACGATACCAAAGCCACGCGTGATCGGACGCCAAAAGAGCAACGCGCCCCGCACCGACCCGATCAAGGGTTAATAGCGCACGCTCATCCACACCTGACATCAGGGTTTGACCACGATCAGGGATCACCTCAATTTGTCGCAACCAGGCACCCCAATTCTCCTGTTGTGGCAATCCACGGGTGACAGGATGACGATCCCCCAAATCTGTCACTTTTGGGACATATCGTTCTTCGATCACACGCGCAGTGGGTGCGGCGGGCAAGACATCCTGAAGCGGTGAGCGATAAATCGAGTTTGCCGAGGCGAAATCAGGACCCGCCGCAACCAAAATTGCACCGCCATCGCGCACATAACGTGCAATATTTTCCAAGTATGATCGCGGTAGGATCCCGCGCCGTTTATAGCGATCAAAGATGATCAAATCAAAATCATCAATCTTTTCCATGAACAGTTCACGGGTTGGAAAGGCGATCAGCGATAATTCAGAAACAGGTACTCCGTCCTGTTTTGCAGGTGGACGCAGGATCGTGAAATGTACCAAATCAACGGAACTGTCCGATTTTAGCAGATTGCGCCAGACCCGTCCCCCGGGGTGCGGTGCGCCAGAAACCAAAAGAACACGCAAACGATCACGCACGCCATTTACCACAACCACGCTGCGATTATTCTGTTCGGTCAATTCTCCATCCAAGGGGTCAATCCAAAATTCGATAATATTCTGACCCGCATTTCCGACATTCACGCGCAATTCTGTGTCTTCGCCAATGGGGACAGTAAATTCGATAACACGGCCAGATCCAACGCGCGCATAAACGCGCGCGCTTTGACTTTGCGTATTTTGATCATCATCCAAATCATCCACACGTAAAACCATTGGAACGCTTTCGCCAATGATCCCAAAGGCCGGAGCATTCAAAACACTTAGCGTTCGATCAAACGTGCGCTTTTCGCCGATCACGATGTGATGCACTGGAACATCAATTGGAAGGCCCACGAAATCCTCATGCGCCTGACCGTCAGAAATTATGAAAACACCACCCAGACGATTTGCCGGAATATCAGACAGCGCCTGCCGAATTTCCGATAAGATAAGGGTGCCCGAATTCTTTTGACCGTCCTTTACACGCAAGATTTCTACAACACGATCTTTGTTCGCAACACGCTCCTGTAACTGGTCCAGTATCAAATCTGTTTGCGCCGCACGTTCGGCGAGGCCATGGGAACTGGTTTCATCGACAACGATCAATAGGATGTCACTTAGTCCCTGCCGCTCTTCAATCCGCAAGCCTGGGTTTGATAGAGCAAGAAGAACAAATCCAGCGGCAAGCATTCGGAACGGCCAACCGCGCAAACCCAGATATCTGGCATAAAGCCCCACCGCAATCGCAGTCGCGATTAGGATTAATAGCAACGGAAATGGGATCAAATAGGAAAAAACGACCGACTGCATCATTGCCCCAACCGATCAAGTAAGGCGGGGACATGCACCTGATCTGATTTATAGTTCCCCGTCAAAACATGCATAACAAGGTTGATGCCAAATCGAATGGCCATTTCCCGTTGCCGCTCCCCTGCCCGACCACGCCCAATGGGGTACATTGGATCACCCTGTTCGTTGATTGCCCAGGCTGCGGCCCAGTCGTTCGATCCAATAATGACTGGCGTCACGCCGTCATTCAGTTTTCTAAACGGCAATGCAGGATCAGATTGCTCTTTGTTCACTGCCGCCTCGACCCAGACTTGACCGTCCAGGTGACGACCAGGTGCATCTTGGATCAGGTAAAAGGTTCTGTTCATAACATGATCCATTGGCAGTGGATCAAGCGGCGGAATATCCAATTGCCTCAACAGGTCGCGCAAATGCGTTTGCGTTGTTCCAATCCCTCCGTCGCGGCTGTCAAATACAATGACCCCACCCTGCCGCATGTATCGGTTCAGTCGATCAACCGCATTTGGAGTGAGAGAGATGTTTTTGTCTGGAACAGGCCAAAACAAAAATGGATAAAACGCCAGTTCGTCAAATTCTGCATCCACACCGACAGGTAAGCTAGGTTCAACCGATGTTCGAAAGAATAAGGCGTCAGACAAACCAAACAGACCAGACCGCGCCATTTGATCCAAACGTGGATCACCCGTCAAAACATGCGCAAAGGTAATTTCGGATGCAGCACTTAATTCATCTTGCGCACGGGCCAAATCGGGCATTGCTATCCATATACATGCGGCCATTAGAACCAAGCGTCCAGCAACACGCGCCGATGCGATGACGTCGGCCATAAGTAAGAAAACTGCAACTACGAAAATGTACTGCGCAAGCGGTAATGCATTTGCAACATCCCCCCCTACCTGAACCGTCACGTCGGCGGGCCATTTCATAGGGCGAATATCCCCTACGCCTGCACCGATATTTCGGGCAATGGTGAAATCATCAGATGTATACATGCCACCTGGCACTTCTGCGCTGATCCCTGAGGACATCAATTGTTCTGAAGAGACCAAGATTGGAATTTCTGGGTCGACCAATGCACCAACATGATCAATCAATTTCACACTTTTCCAGGTCATGTCATCGGGTATTTCGGTGCCATCCAATACCAGTGCACGTGACACCAATCGCTTACTCATATCGATAAATAATTCCGAAAGGGCCAGATTTGACCAATCTGCATTCGCTGTGATGTGGAAAAATACGACTTGGCCATCACCCATTGCCATGCGTGTCACCAATGGGGTCCCATCGGACAATTCCGCAATAACCCGCGAGGATAGATCCGCATCAGGCTCGGCCAGAACCTGCGCGTTCACCACGATATCGTCTGGAATTTCCAATCCAAAAAAAGGGCTTTGGCGCGAAAATGGCGCAAGTTGTTTTGGCGTCTCCCATGTCATCGCACCACCAAGCTGTCGTCCACCCTGTCGCAATCGAACGGGCATCAATTCTGATGCCCCCAAATCAACTGTATTTAACGCAGTTGTGGGCCCAGCGAATTGCACCAATGTACCCCCATTTGTGACCCAATTGACCAAGTCCGCTTCGTTAGGAAGGCGTGATACGTCGGTTACAAAGATTGCAGCTGGTTTGGAAAGCAAGATATCATCCAAAGACTGTTCAACAATCTCTGCGTTTTGCCGCAGTGCGGTGCGCAAATAATGTAGGGGCTGAAGCAGTTCGGCAACTTCTTCAGATGGATCAATAGAAAACAGACCAACCCGCGGACGCGCCAAATAATCAGAAACATGCACAATTGCCCCTGAGTGATGTTCGCCTTCTAACACAACATCGGTCAGACGCGCGCTCAGCTCGGCTGGCAGTGAAACCGCCGCGGTCAAGGTATCAAGTGAAACAGGAAGGCGCGCAAATTCCGCACGCGCACCACTGGGTGTTAAACCGCGAAACACAACATTGGGCACTCCAGAGGGTGCATTAGAAAAACTAATCTGTGCGATCAGCTCATCGCCATCGCGCGACACAGATTGAAGCACACCAATGTCCCCTGACGGCGCACGAATTTCTACGTTCCCGCGATCCTGTAACACGTCAAGCAGCGCTAAACGTTGGTTGCCATATTCCAATCCATCTGAAAACCAAACCGTGTCATAGGATGATGAAATTGAAGCAACTGAATCAAAGCTTTCTTCAAAATTTGGAACCCACGGTTTTGGGGTCCAATTTGCCAATCGCTCTTGGTGAAAAGCGGCGGTTTGCCAATCCAACGCATCTGGGTAGGCAATATCCAAAACCGCAATCAATTTTTGGTCTGTTTCCGCAGAACTCAGTAATGTTTCAATTTGTTCTCGATGGCCTTGGGCAAATTTTTCGTGCGCGAAACCGCCATCCAACACAATCAACATCCGATCCTGTGTGAAACCGTTTTCACCATAACGCAGCTCTGGTTTGGCAAGACCAAGGATGATTGCCCCAAGCGCAATCATGCGCATCAACAATAGCCACCATGGTGTACGTTCGCTGACCTGATCCTTATCTTTCAATCCCAATAAAAGCGTCACCGCCGCAAATGTCCGCTGCACGGGCGTCGGCGGTACAGCCCGCAACAAAAGCCAAATCATCGGCAAAGCAGCCAGTGCGATCAGAATAAAAGGATACGCGAACTGAATCATCCTATCGCATCCCAAGTTGTTCGATGCACAAACCCAATACTTCAAGGGGATCTAGTTCGATCGAAACCGTCAAAAATGTCCAACCACACGCTGCCGCAATAGATTGCAACCGTTCCTTGTTTTGCTGAAGTTTTTCTAAATACTCTGCCCGCAATGCACGTGCTTGATCCGATTGGAAAACGGTGGACCCAGTCGCATTTTCAAATTTGACGCGTCCAGAAAACGGAAACGTTATTTCGTCCTTGGTCAGGACTTGTAACAAACAGCCTGTTACGCCGCGTTCGGCGTATTTTGGGACGTACTCAGACAATTTTTCCGTATCGTTGAAAAAACTAGACAACAACAACGCTTTGGAATTTTGCGGAATGTTATTTGCCGTTGACAACTGCCATGCCTGATTATTTGGTCGCATCAATGTTTCGGCAATTTCTGCTTGATCACTTGGCCGATCCATTTGCAGAAATTCACCACAGTCAATCCGCACCTTTTCATAAGCATCTGAATACACGTACCCCAATGTCAGGGCGATCAGGGTATTCAAATATGCTTTTGATTTTGGGTGATCAATGAAATGATCCGCGGTCCGATTCACCATGATCGACAAAGTTTGCGGCGCGCTCCATTCCGTTTCACGCACAAACAAACCGTCTGATTTAGCGGACTGTTTCCAGTTGATCAGCCGCGGAGAATCCAAGCCATTTTCAAATTTTCGAAACTGCCAAAAATCTGAACCTGCCCCCGCAGAGCGGCGGCCATGCTCCCCCATTCTAATCGAACGACTTAGACGACGCGCCTCTAGCAGGATCGTTTCAACTTCGTCGCTATATCGTTTCGCGTCGGGAAGGATTCCCGCATGTCCCATCATGCAGCACGCGCCCGCTGTTGGATGTCATTCAAAACACTGCTAATCAATGCATAGACATCCATACCCTGCGCCGCAGCACTGTATTTCAGGCTCATCCGATGGCCTAAAACAGCGTGTGCAAGTGCATGAACATCCGCCATTGTTGGGGATACGCGACCCTCTACAATTGCGTGCGCCTTCGCCGCCAGCACTAGAGCCTGACCCGCCCGCGGACCGGGCCCCCAAGATACAAACTCATTCGTTAAATCATGTGCGCCGTCCGCGTTTGGCCGTAGGGCACGAACCAAATCCAAAATGGTGGACAGGATATTTTCGCCCAACGGTATTTGCCGTATCAATGACTGTGCCGCAATTAACCCATCTGCATCAAATACTGCTGATGCCTGACCATCGTCAGCACCCGTGGTCTCTAAAATAATCGCGCGTTCCGTGTCGATATCGGGGTAACCAACCTCAATCGACAATAGAAAACGGTCCAACTGCGCTTCGGGGAGTGGATAAGTGCCCTCTTGTTCAATCGGGTTTTGCGTTGCCAAAACAACAAAAGGTTTCGGCAGTTCATAATTTTTGCCTGTAATTGTAACGCGACGCTCTTGCATCGCTTGTAACAGGGCGGATTGGGTGCGTGGGCTGGCTCGGTTAATTTCATCGGCTAAGAGCAATGACGCAAACACAGGCCCCCGTTGAAACTTAAATTTCCGCGTTCCATCAGTCCCATCTTCCAAAACTTCTACACCCAAAATATCGGTCGGCATCAAATCTGGCGTGAACTGAACCCGCGCATTTGAAACACCCATAACGGTGGCCATTGTTTCAACCAAACGTGTTTTCCCAACACCTGGGACACCCACCAAAACGGCGTGCCCACCTGCAAGCATAGTGGTTAGAACCTGATCAACGACACGTTCTTGTCCAAAAAATCGTGTGTTGATTTGCGCTTTGGACTGGGCCAATTTGTCTTTTAGGCTAGTTAGCTGGTCAGAGAGTGTTGTGGACGACATGGGAATCCCTAAAACAAATAACAGGTTTCTAAAGACCCTAGCGCGATAAAGGAAAATGGCAAAGTCATGAGTGGCGAGAATTCACCGATGGCCCGAGCAGAAGGCATCGCAGCAGCAGCCAGAGCAGCAAATGGAAAAAAGGGCCCACCGCCCGTGCATTTATGGAATCCTCCGTTTTGCGGCGACCTTGATATGCGCATCGCGCGTGATGGAACTTGGTTCTATTTGGGAACTCCGATTGGGCGATTTGAGTTAGTGAAACTTTTTTCATCAATCCTGCGGAAGGACGGCGAAAAGTATTTTTTGGTGACCCCTGTTGAAAAGGTTGGGATCACAGTCGATGACGCCCCCTTTATCGCGGTTGATTTTACGGTTTCTGGGGAAGGTGATGATCAAGTTTTGACATTTGAAACACATGTTGGGGACATAGTTATTGCCAGTGGCGAGGACCCCATTCGCGTGAAACGCGATCCCGAGACAGGGGAACCATCGCCCTATGTGCACATTCGCGCGGGCCTAGAGGCATTGATCGATCGCAAAAGTTTTTATCGCATGGTCGATATTGGATCGATCCATGAGGAATGGTTTGGCGTGTGGTCCAATGGCAGTTTTTTTAAAATTATCCCGGCGAACGAACTAGAAGGCGCTTAGTGCGCCTCAGCCCAATGCGCACCCTGCCCCGCATCCACGATCAGGGGGACATCGATGTTAAGCACTGGATCACAGGCAGTTTCCATCACTCTCTTCGCAATTTGTGTTAAACTATCTACCGCATCTTCACGCACTTCGAACAGCAATTCATCGTGAACCTGTAACAACATCTTGGCGGGTAAATGGTCAATTGCGCTTGGCATTTTGATCATCGCACGACGAATAATATCCGCGGCTGTGCCTTGGATCGGGGCATTGATCGCCGCGCGTTTTGCAAACCCTGCCGTTGGACCTTTGGCGTTGATTTCAGGAGTATGAATGACGCGTCCGAATAGGGTTTCAACCCGATTATGCTCTTTCGCAAAGGCAACGGTTTGATCCATGTATTCTTTAATCCCGGGGAAGCGTTCAAAATATCGATCAATAAATCCTTGCGCCTCTGCACGTGGGATACGCAGGTTGCGGGCCAATCCAAATCCCGAAATACCGTAAATGACCCCAAAATTAATGGCCTTGGCCTGCCGGCGAATGTCGGACGTCATTTCATCCAATGGCACATCAAACATTTCTGCTGCAGTCATCGCGTGGATGTCCAAACCGTCACGAAACGCTTGTTTCAGGCTATCAATACCCGCGACATGCGCCAAAATCCGCAGTTCAATTTGACTATAATCGAGGGACACAAGGACATTCCCGGTGTCCGCAATAAACGCCTCTCTTATACGGCGACCATCTTCGGTTCGAACGGGAATGTTTTGCAAATTGGGATCAGTTGAAGCCAGGCGACCTGTGTTCGCGCCTGCGATGGAATATGATGTGTGCACACGGCCCGTATCTGGATTGATGTGATCCTGCAGCGCATCTGTGTAGGTTGATTTCAATTTACTCAACTGACGCCAATCCAAAACACGTTTTGGCAAATCATGGATTGTTGCCAAATCTTCTAAGATATCTGCCCCTGTTGAATAGGCACCATTTTTTCCTTTTTTGCCGCCTTCATATCCAAGCTTGTCGAACATGATTTCACCCAACTGCTTTGGGCTTCCAACATTGAACGCTTCACCTGCCATTTCATGGATTTCAGATTCCAATGCTGTCATTTTTTGCGCAAAAGCATTGGACATGCGCGACAGTGTATCGCGATCCACCTTGATGCCAGTGCGTTCCATTTGTGCCAGAACGGAGATCAACGGGCGCTCTAAACCTTCATAAACTCGCGTAACTTTGGCTGCATGTAAGCGTGGTTTGAATAACTGCCAAAGACGCAAGGTGATGTCAGCATCCTCGGCGGCATATTTCGTCGCCTCATCAATTGGAACGCGGTCAAATGTGATGGCCGATTTCCCTGTTCCAAGTAGCGGCTTGATCGGGATCGGGGTGTGATTCAAGTACCGTTCAGACAATCCATCCATACCATGATTATGCAAACCACCATGCATCGCATATGACATCAACATAGTGTCATCAATTGGCGCCACATCAATTCCAAGACCTGCAAAAATCTTGGTGTCATATTTCATGTTCTGCCCAATCTTAAGGATGGATGGGTCCCGCAGCATCGGGGTCAGCGCATCTAGTGCAACGTTAAGCGACAGTTGGTTCTCGGCAAGCTCAGCGCCGCCAAAGAGATCATCTGCCGCGTTCGCCTTGTGCGTTAGGGGAATGTAACACGCCTCACCCGCCTTTACAGACAACGAAATGCCAACCAACTCAGCCTGCATTTCGTTCAACGATGTGGTTTCCGTGTCAACCGCGACATATCCGACTTCGTAAATCCGTAAGATCCAATCCTGAAGCGCCGCCATATCCCGCAAGCATTCGTATTTTTCAGCGTCAAAAGCGATTTCCGCAACATTCACGGCCGCAGACTGCGCCGCATTCGTCGTTGGTGCTGCATCCGTAATTTGCGGCATGTCTTTGCCAAAACGCTCTGCAACACGTTTGGTCAGCGTTCTAAATTCCATCTCTGCCAAAAAGTTGAGGAGTTTATCGGGATCGGGATCACGGATTTCTAGGTCGTCAATTGTGAAGTCCAGTGGGGTATTGCAATCCAACTGGACCAATTGCCGCGATAAGCGGATTTGATCGGCGTTGTTTATTAAGGTTTCACGCCGTTTAGGTTGTTTGATTTCGCCTGCGCGTTCCAACAAGCTGTCCAAATCGCCATATTCATTGATCAGCAAAGCCGCCGTTTTCACACCGATGCCAGGTGCGCCAGGAACATTATCCACGCTATCACCCGCCAGGGCCTGAACGTCAACAACACGATCGGGATAAACACCGAATTTTGCGTGCACACCTTCCCGATCAATACGGTTTTGTTTCATGGCATCAAACATTTCGACACCGCCGCCGACCAATTGCATCAAATCCTTATCCGAACTGATAATGGTAACACGCCCGCCCGCATCACGTGCCTGACAGGCAAGCGTCGCGATGATATCATCCGCCTCATATCCCTCAATCTCTTCGCAGGCAATGTTGAAGGCGCGGGTTGCATCTCGCGTTAGTGGCATTTGAGGACGCAAATCCTCAGGCATGGCATCGCGGTTGGCCTTGTATAGGTCATAGAGATCGTTTCGAAACGTGTGACTGCCTTTGTCGAAGATCACAGCGATGTGAGTTGCGGCGTCTGGGCCCGTATTCCCTTCAATATAGCGCTGGAGCATATTGCAAAATCCGCTCACGGCACCGATGGGCAATCCGTCTGATTTTCGTGTTAGCGGCGGAAGTGCGTGAAATGCACGAAAGATGAATGCTGATCCGTCAATAAGATGAAGGTGGTGGCCATTGCCGAAATTCATTTTGTGCCCCTGTTACGTTTAGCGGAAAGGTACACAAGGCGAACATCAATGGCCACACCCTAATCGCAGGTAATTCGAGGAACAGACATCAAACTTATTATCCAAGGCGTCCTCATGCAGAGCACCCATTTTGAAAACACAGGAAACAAAAATCATCGTTTCCAGTTTTGTTCGTCCAATCAGTTAAGAAATAGCATTACCACCAATCATAATCGGTCGACTGCCATCCTGAGTAACCAGCAAAACTGAAGCCGTATTTTCGGTGTCAATTCTGAATACTCCATAGGCTATTATGCCAAGCGCAATAACGCCTGCGGTCAATACGACCCATTCGATTGTAATCGCCCAACGTTAGTCGCGCAGAAAACTCATTAAACCCCTTGTTTGTTGCACAGAATTTATTCAATTTACTTACCTATTTTATGGCGCAAAATCTTGCTAATACACGCTTTACGCCGCAGCGCACCTACTGTTTTGGATATGGCGCATTTTGGGGAGGCTCAGGTTCAGTTGGACCGCTCGGACCCGTTTTCCCTGAACGCGTAAGCCGCAGCACTAGAGCGAGATTCAAATTGCGCACCTCCTGACAAGAAGTTACCTGCCCGAAACATCTTCAACTCTAATTCGACGGTTTTGATCAAACGGGTTATTGCGTTGCTACCATCGACCATAGTGAATGCTCCACCGCTAGACTGATGTGCGAGGGCAATTGTACTTTAATCCATATCAATTTTAAACGCGCTGTAACCAGCAATCCCAATAGCGATCACACCCGCGGTCAAAACACTCATTGAATCGTAACTGCGCCCGCTTCATCGGAAACAAATTCTTTCACACACCGCAACATTCGCACGCTCCGTTATTCGTAATCGGAGTCACATTACAATAGAAATTGTGGCAAAAATCGGCAACAATATGTTCAATTCGCCATTACCATGGCAGGTTGATTAGAAAAAGCTCGAACCAAATTGAATTAAGGCGAATTTAAGCAGATTTCTGATGATCTTTGTGAACCAGTTTGCAATCACAATACGGGCACTCAACCCAGCCATCTTCATTGGGAATCTGCAACCAAACGCGTGGATGTCCCAGTGCACCTTCGCCCCCGTCACATGAAACGCGGTAAGACTCAACAATTTTTGTTTCTGGAGCTTGTGTTGTCATTTCATTTGTCCTTTTGCTGATGCGCTGCCGCTTATGCGGCAAATTTGGAAACGAGGCAAGAACTAGCTTGGTCTGGGGACCATTCTGCCTAGCACACGACCGCTTAGAATATGGACATGTAAATGTGGCACTTCTTGCACGCCTGCCTCACCCGTATTTGCAATCGCGCGATATCCCATCCCATCCGCAGAGGGTTGGATACCCAATAATTTGCACACGTCTCCAATCGCGCGCGTGAAGCCTACAATTTCCTCATCACTCGCCTCTTGCGCAAAGTGGTCATAATTCACGTAGGGCCCTTTGGGAATTACCAAGACATGAGTTGGGGCCTGTGGCGCGATATCTTCGAATGCCAAGGCATGTTCAGTTTCCAAAACAGTTTTGTTGGGGATATCTCCGCGTAGGATTTTTGCGAAAATGTTTTGCTCGTCGTAGCTGTAGCTCATCTCAATCCTTAATCTGAATAAATCCAGTCCACCGTCACAATATCAAGCGCCTCTTCCATCGCAATATCCGCAAATCGCGATAGTTCATCTGCGTTTTTTCGTACCGTTTCTTTTTCGTCGATTTTGTAGGTAAACTCCAGCTTTAGATCACCGATACTGTCAATTTCTTTCTTCAAATCATTTCTGATAGAAATCAGCAATTTCACCAAAGTTTCGACAGCTATTTGATCAGAAATAAGACCGATCCTGCGCGCTTGGCCCGAAATATACTCATCATCAAATTCGCAATTGATCTCAAGAAACCGCGTTGTGTTCCGATCTGATGCAAGATCACGGATCAGATCAATATTTGAGGGATCCAAATAAATCGCCAGTTTTTCTGTTTCATAGTGTTCATAAAGCATCCTCATAAAGGGGCGACGATGGCACGCTTTTTTCTGATGATTGGACAAAATTCCGCCCAGTTCGGGCAGTTCTTTGACATCCTCAATAAAGATACATTCCAGAAAAGGCATTTAGGCATGCGGACGCATTTTTTTGACAAACCGTTTTGCAACGTGACATTTTTTGCAAACGATTATGAATAATTCACGATCACGCCCGATCGTGCTTTCCTATTCCCAAATACGCGGCGCGAACCGTAATCCTGTAAGCCCGCCTTCGGTGATGAATTAAAACAAATTCTTACCGTCATTTGATGTCTGAAAATTGCATCGGTTAGAATTTTACAAGCATGATTTCGATTTATTCAAATACGATGCGCAAGACCCATCAAACAAAATGCCAATCGGTGAAATCGATTTGAATGAAGTGCACGCAAAGCTTGGTGATTAAACCAAGCCTTCCGCTTTAAATATGTCAAACACATTCGCCTCGGGACGTGGACCAACGTGGCGAATGACTTCGCCTGCGCTAATACACCCCATGCGGCAGGCAGTTTCCAAATCGCGATCCGTCAGGATGCCGTATAAAAATCCTGCCGCAAACTGATCACCTGCGCCAGTAGCATCAACAGGCACAATTGTTTCGACACTTACGTCCACGCGGTGTCCATTTTGGATCGCGCTTACGCCATCGCCTGATCGCGTACACACAACAAGCGGACAGATTTCAGACAATTGTGCAAGCGCTGCATCCGTATCCTCGGTTTGATAAAGCGATTGGACCTCAGCCTCATTACCGATTACGTAATCCAACTCATTCGTAATCAAATCAAAAAAATCATCGCGGTGACGTTCAACGCAAAAGGGGTCTGAAATGGCGATACCAGCTTGGCCACCACCTGCGCGGCAGCTGCGTGATAAACGCTTAAACGCCTCTTTCCCCTTGTCCTTGTCGAAAAGGTAGCCTTCCAAAAATACGTTTTTTGCGGCCGAACCAAATTCATCCTGAACATCCTCTGAACCGAGCTCGGCAGAAATCCCCAGATATGTATTCATTGAACGTTCGCCATCTGGTGTGACGAAAATCATAGAACGCGATGTGGGCACATCCGATCCATCCATAGGCGGGTTCAGAAATTCGATTCCCGTATCATTCATGCTTTTGGCATAGAATTGGCCCAATGCATCATTGCGCACCTTGCCAACAAACCCCGTTTTCAGGCCCAATGCACCAATCCCCGCAATCGTATTGGCAACTGCACCGCCAGGCGTCTGCGTACGTGTTTCCATCGCAGCATACAGTGTTTCACCACGTTCCTTTTCCACCAACTGCATGATGCCTTTTTCGATCCCCATAAGGTCAAGGAAACTGTCATCACAGGTGCTAATCACGTCAACAATCGCATTTCCGATACCGACGATTTCAAACTTCTTCATAATTCTTTTTCCTCAAACAAACACAGATCGCGAATTAGGCAGGTGCCGCATTGCGGTTTACGCGCTTTACAATGATAACGTCCATGCAAAATTAACCAATGATGGGCATGTAATTGAAAATCTGCTGGAATGTGATCTTCGATCGCACGTTCAACCGCATCGACATCTTTACCAACGGCGATGCCCGAACGGTTTCCAACCCGAAAAATGTGCGTATCAACCGCCTGCGCTGGAAAGTGCCACCACATGTTCAACACGACATTTGCGGTTTTGCGCCCTACGCCCGGCAACGATTGCAACGCAGCACGCGAATTGGGAACAACACCGCCATAATCATCAACCAGAATCTTACTTAGTTTGATGACGTTTTTCGCCTTATTTCGATAGAGGCCGATGGTTTTGATATGCTCAATCAATCCCTCTTCACCCAGATCGAGCATTTTTTGTGGGGTATCTGCAATTTGAAATAGTTTTTCGGTCGCCTTGTTCACGCCCGCGTC
>JAFMKS010000008.1:0-22329 GCA_017852835.1 Paracoccaceae bacterium | reverse complement strand
GATTTTTCTGGACCAAACATTCATGTGACAGACGCGTATGATGCGGCCTTGGATAAAATCTTTTATAACGATATCGACACCCCCTTCGGCCCCGCCCTGATATTCGCAACTCAACATGGCATTTGTGGATTGGGATTTTGCACCGAAATTGGAATGGATGAAAGCAAACATGATTTCATTGCCCGCTGGCCCAAGGCGCAATTCATTCAGTCAGTGGAAAATTTAGCCCAATATGAATCTTCGCTGTTTGATGATGACCACACCGTACCGATGCACCTGATCGGCAGCCCCTTCTATGTGAAAGTTTGGAAAGCCCTGTTGGAAATCCCCATGGGCCACGCCAGCACTTATTCAGCTGTGGCATTGCGGGCAGGTAACGTGCGCGCCGTTCGCGCAGTCGGAACCGCAATTGGCAAAAATCCAATCAGCTGGCTGATCCCGTGCCATCGGGTATTGCGCAAGGACGGCAGCTTGGGCGGATATCACTGGGGACTCAGCATCAAACGCGCAATGCTGGCCTATGAGGCATTCAAAGCGCGCACCTAAAAGCGATTTTTTGCTGGTCCGGCATGCCCTTTGCGCGTCTTTTTGCCCATAACATCCTCGTGAGTTTTCAATTCATATGCTCCGCGCAATAGTGAGAACAACGCATCACAAAGGATCATCACAATGGCATCGAAAAAAATTATAGCAGGCCTATTAATTTCTACACTGGCCGTTTCTGCCTGTAATACATCCACAGGCTTTGATCAAAATATTGACAGAACCAAAACCAAACAGGGAGCGATTATTGGCGGGCTGGTTGGTGCCGTTGCGGGCATGTCCACAGGTGGCGATAATTCTGTAAAACGGCGTCAAGGTGCCGTGCGTGGGGCATTAATTGGTGCGGGCCTCGGCGCTGCAATCGGCAATGAGTTGGATAAGCAGGCCGAGGAGTTGCGGCGTGATATGAACAACGACGATGTCATGATCCAAAACACAGGCGATCGTTTGATCGTGACACTGCCCCAAGATATCTTATTCGCGGTAAACAGCACGTATATCACCCCCCGCTTGCGTTCAGATCTGGCCGTTTTGGCGCAGAACCTGATCAATTATCCGAATTCCACAATCCAAATTGTTGGGCACACGGACAATACAGGATCCGCGGACTATAACCAATCATTGTCGACAGAACGTGCCTTGGCGGTATCCAGTATTTTACAGCAAAACGGC
Organism: Paracoccaceae bacterium; assembly: GCA_017852835.1. Lineage (GTDB taxonomy): Bacteria > Pseudomonadota > Alphaproteobacteria > Rhodobacterales > Rhodobacteraceae > HIMB11. The sequence goes on along the minus strand of JAFMKS010000008.1, from coordinate 21,114 downwards.
GTTCCGCAATTCCGCATTCAATCCATGGGACGCGGCGAAAGCCAGCCGATCGCATCCAATCTAACGCCAGAGGGACGTGCACAAAACCGTCGTGTGGATGTAGTGATCCTGCCAAATTAAACTGTCTAGGTCTCCCCGACCCATGCCTCGGCCCTTGTGGTCGGGGCTTTTTTAATTTGCAAAGGCCCGATCTAAAATTTTCTGAAGCTGTTCGGCATCATCTGACGTAAAGGCCGCGGGCTGATTGCTGTCGATGTCAAAGACGGCAATCACATTTCCTGCAACATCCCGCACGGGCAGAACAATTTCTGATAAGGTGGATGATGAACATGCAATATGCCCAGGAAAGGCATGGACATCATCGACCAACTGCACACGGTTCTCTCTGGCAGCGGCGCCACAAACCCCTTTGCTAAATGGGATTACCAAACACCCGTGTCCACCTTGATATGGACCAATTTTCAACAGTCCGGGTGCAACCACACGATAAAACCCTGTCCAATCAAACCGATCATCTGAATGATGTACCTCACATGCGATTGTCGCCATTTTGGCAATTGGGTCGGTTTCGCCGTCTATCAGCGCATCTATTGTCTTGGCCAATAGGGCGTAGTCGACCCTCATGTGCGTTCGATTGCGATTGCTGTGCCCTCGCCCCCTCCAATACAAATTGCGGCCACTCCACGTCGCACATCACGGGTTTCCATCGCGTTCAATAGGGTCACCAAGATGCGCGCCCCAGATGCACCAATCGGATGACCCAATGCACAGGCCCCACCATTCACATTCATCTTATCCCGTGAAATCTGCATATCACGCATAAACGCCATTGGGACCACGGCAAATGCTTCGTTCACTTCCCACAGATCAACAACGTCCTTTTCCCAGTCAATCTTTTTCAATAACTTTTCCGCTGCTGGAATTGGCGCAGTAGCAAACCAACCTGGCGCATGGGCATGGCTGGCATGACCCTTAATAACCGCACGAATGGGCAGGCCATTGGCCTCAGCGTGAGAACGCGTTGTAAGAATTAACGCCGCAGCACCGTCGGAAATTGAAGATGAATTGGCAGGTGTTACTGTTCCACTCTCACGAAACGCTGGTTTTAGGTGCGGAATTTTTTCGGGACGCGCGTTTTTGGGTTGTTCATCTTCGCGAATGACAACCTCACCCTTGCGGGTTTTCAATGTGACCGCGGCAATTTCACGTGCAAATGCCCCTGATTTTTGGGCATCGAGCGCATTACTTAGCGATCCCAGCGCATATTCATCCTGCGCCTCTCTGGTGAATTGATATTTTTCTGCACAGTCTTCTGCGAAGGTGCCCATCAAACGGCCCTTGTCATAGGCATCCTCTAATCCATCCAAAAACATATGGTCCATGACCTGACCGTGCCCAATCCGCGCACCACCGCGCATTTTGGGCAATAGATATGGCGCATTCGACATGCTTTCCATGCCCCCAACGGCCACGACGTTAGAGTGACCAAGGGCAAGTTGGTCATACCCGATCATGGTCGCTTTCATCCCAGAACCACACATCTTGTTCAAAGTGGTGGCTGGAACATTCTCACCCAGACCTGCAGCGAAACCTGCCTGTCGTGCGGGTGCTTGTCCCTGACCTGCAGGCAATACATTTCCGAAATACAGCTCATCCACAGACGCAACCTGCGCGCCATCAAGCGCCGCTTTTAATGCGACACCACCAAGGATCGAGGCATTGACACCATCAAACGCCCCTTGGAACCCACCCATAGGGGTACGCGCAGCACCAGCAATCACAACTTCGTTCATTTTTCCGCCTCATCAAAATCTTGGGGCAAGCATACCGAATGGTAATCTTTTGCGTCCAGTGTACCGCCACGTCGTTATTTAAGAAGGATACTATAATGGACCTTATTCATGCTCAACAAGGAGAATACCTAGTTGTTACAGTGAATGCCGCGCACATAAATGCAAGCGCTGTGTTAGAATTCAAAGACTGGATGAATGCGATCGACGAAAGCAATTCTAAAAAACTGTTAAACTTTAAACAGGTTGAGTTTTTCGACTCAAGCGGCCTCGGTGCAGTTGTCAGTTTTATGAAACACTTGGGTAAGGGACGCAAAATGGATCTGAGTGCGCTTACGCCGACCGTTGAAAACGTTTCTCGGCTAACGCGAATGGATTCAATTTTCTCAATCTACTCGACACTTGAGCAAGCCGTTTCGGTTCAACAAGTAACAGGATATCGAATTGAGCAATAATTTGATTAGGTTTCAATTGCGAACGTCAGAGGATTTTTACGCTGTTCGCATCGGATTGGGCAGATTTATGCACGTCTTGGAAACATCAAATACGCAGTATGATTTAGGTGAAGTCGAACTTGTTCTAGCGGAAGTGTTAAACAACATCGCGTAACACGACGGCAGAGAGAGCGTTAATCACCCAAATTCGCTGAAATGGTACACATCAGACGGGCTATGCATAAGTGTTATTGATGCCGGACGATGCAACCGAGGGGCACAATCACCAACGCCCAAATGCCCGATCTGGAAGCAGAAATTGACGATCTGCCTGAAGGCGGCTTTGGTTGGGCATTGGTGGATATTCTGTGCACCAAAGTGCACTCAAAACGACGCGGGTCGTTCAATACCCTGCGCCTCTATTTTTCAAAAAAATAACACTGCCCCAAAGAATCCTTCTTTCGCACTCAAATTCGTCGCATCGCTGGGTGAATACTATTCTTACAAGCCGCACAATTGGCTTTTCTCGGTGTTGGACTTACGCCCCAAGGTGTCCGGCATCGAGAGCAATTGTGGTTGCCAATATCGCTTTGCATATTACTCTTATTCCAACAGGAGATTTAATATGCGCGATTTCTATTCCAAAGGTCGATCAACCGTTTTTGCGGAAAATGGCATGTGCGCCACATCCCATCCTATTGCAGCACAGGCCGCGGTCGATGTTTTAAAGGATGGCGGCAACGCAATGGATGCGGCGATTGCCGGTGCCGTTTTATTGGGCATTTGCGAACCACAGATGACGGGCATAGGCGGGGATTGCTTTGTCTTGTTCTCGCCAGCGGGACGTGATGACGTTCTTGCGATGAACGGATCTGGTCGTGCGCCAGCAAACCTAACTGCGGATAAGTTGCGGGAAGCAGGACATGACAAGGTCCCACTGCGCGACCCAAGTGCCGTTACAATACCCACGGCCATTGATGCATTTTGTACCCTTAGTGAAGATTGGGGAAAGTTGGGATTAGACCGCATTTTGCAGCCCGCAATTCAGTATGCGCGCAACGGCGTCGCAGTTGCACCAAGGGTTGGGTATGATTGGTCCAACCTGTTAGATACCTTTCACGAAACGGCAATTCCGTTTTTCACAAATAATGGATCAGCACCCGCAACAGGCACCCGTTTTTCCTATCCTGGACAAGCTGAGGTCATTGAAAAAATCGCAGCCCAAGGACGTGACGGTTTTTATAGCGGTGACGTCTGCGCTGATATGGTTGAAACACTACGTTCTCTTGGAGGGCAGCACACCGAAGATGATTTTACGAATGCGCGCGCGGAGTATACCAATCCGATTTCTGGGTCTTATGGCAAATACGAATTGATCGAGCATCCACCAAATGGCCAGGGTGCGACAGCGATTTTGATGGCGAACATGCTGAAAAATTTTGATATCGCTTCACTTGATCCTTATGGAGTTGAACGTGCGCATATCGAGGCCGAAATTTCAAAACTGGCCTATGACGCGCGCAACCGACTGATCGCTGATCCAACGGTGACCGATGGAACAGAACGTATGTTATCAACCGAATTGGCGAATGAACTTAGCACGCTGATTTCAAAAACCAAAGTGAACAAACGTGTCAGCGAAATCACCGAAGCCGTTCACAAAGATACGGTTTACATTTCCGTAGTTGATCGTGACCGCATGTCAGTATCGCTTATCTATTCAATTTTCCATGGTTTCGGATCAGGAATTGCCAGCCGCAAATACGGAGTTTTGTTCCAAAACCGTGGTGCAGGCTTTAACCTGATAAAGGGACATCCAAACGAGTTGAAACCTGGAAAACGTCCAATGCACACGATTATTCCAGGTATGCTGCGCGAAGGAAACGGAAACGCCATGCCGCTGGGCGTGATGGGGGGACAATACCAACCCTGTGGGCATATACGCGTGCTGTCCAACCTTGTTGATTACGGTATGGATATCCAAGCCGCCCTTGATGGACCAAGAAGCTTTGCGGAAGGTGATGTTCTAAATGTTGAACCAAGCTATGATCCAACAGTGGTTCAAGGGCTATTGGACTTGGGGCATGATGTTAACCAAACCATGCCACCCATCGGTGGCGCGCAGGCCATATTGGAAAACAGTGATGGATTCTTGCTCGGCGGTTCGGACCCACGCAAGGATGGTTGCGCAATCGGGTATTAATTCAACTGAAAATGCAATGAATACTGGCCATCCTGAAAGGGACCGAACATGTCTGGAATGTCAGGATGTTCGACGGGTTCGCCAGAATAATCCGCAACTAGGTTCTGTTCAGATACATAGGCCACATAGAAGCTATGATCATTTTCAGCCAATAAATGATAGAACGGTTGCTCTTTCGCGGGGCGGCTGTCTTCTGGAATAGACTCATACCATTCCTCTGTATTTGCAAACTCTGGATCAACATCAAACACAACACCGCGAAACGGATGTTTGCGATGACGCACGATCTGGCCAAGATTATATTTTGCAAACTGTTGGTTCATACACACAAATACCCCCGAGTCCGCTGGATACTGTTTTACACCCAATTTGTCTAGGATCACATTCGCTAAAACGAGAAACAATCTGTGATCAATTGGGCGACATTCTTTGTCCAAACGTGTTAAAATTCGCACCATGGGTTTTTTTGGTCATTCGCCACTATTCTGGCACCTTCACAGAATTGTGCTTTTTAAAGTCCAACAATTTAGCTACAATGGCGCAAAATTATAAAAGCGAGAGGCGATTATGAGCAGTACCCTTCGCGCAGTTATCTTACTCCTTCTTGTGGCCTCTTGCGGCGTCGCCCGTTATAGCCCACCAAGAAACTTGGACAACGCGTGCTCAATTTTGGCACAACGACCTGCCTTTGATCGGGCTTTTCAAGCTGTAAAGCGTAAATGGGGCGTTCCTGTTCACGTACAGATGGCGATTATTCACCAAGAGAGCAGGTTCAAAGCTGACGCGCGCACACCCATGAAATATATCCTTGGCGTCATCCCTACAGGCCGTCAAAGTTCCGCATTCGGATATTCACAGGCGCTTGATGGCACTTGGAAAGAATATCGCCAGTCTACTGGACGCCTTGGTGCGCGTCGTGACGACATTTATGATGCCGCTGATTTCATCGGTTGGTATTTGGCAGCTTCAAATCGCGAGCTTGGCATTTCGCTAAGCGATACGCGCAACCAGTACCTTGCCTATCACGAAGGTCGTACCGGATACAAACGCCGTTCATATAATTCAAAACGATGGTTGTTGGATGTATCCGCCAAGGTGCGCGCACGTGGCAATACATACGAACGTCAGTTACGCATTTGCGGACGCAGCTAAATCAATCACGCTGCGTACGCTGCATAATTTCCAGTGAGACATTAAATAAGCTTGAGCGGAGTTTTCCGCCAAGCTGCAAATCATCCAGAACAAAAATTGTCCGTTCACCACTTTCGTTGAAAAGCGCCCATTGGCGCATGTCAATCTCGGGTCCTGTGAAATAAAAATCCATCCGACCGCGTTCTGGATGATCGGGGTCCTGAACGCTTAGGATCGTCGCGGTTCCATCATAATGGTGGCCAACGACCATGCGTGCATTTTCCAGATCAACATGTTTTGCCAGAACCAAGCCCAGCGGCGTTTTATCCAACGGATAATTTTGAGGCATTCCATCGCCTTGGGGATCAAAGACCGACAACGTGTTTGACACCGCCAGAACCAACGCCGAATTTGGCGGATCGTATTCAAACCGTATGCGACCAGGACGTTGAATATAAATGTCACCTGTATCCCGACTGCCATCGGCATTGATTTGGTGAAACGACGATTGGGCGGTCGTCATCTTATTCAGATACTCTGACAATTGTGCCAATGACAGTTTATCCGCAAACGCGGCGGTTGAGAATAAGAGCGATGTAAGAGCCGCGGCAATTGAAAATTTGTTCATATCATCAACATATTCAACCCCGTTTCACGATGATACCCCCATCACGCTTTGGTGAAGTGTGGTATCCTGAAATGGGCGATTTATTGCTGTTCAGGGACAAGGATTTCTCGTTTACCCACGTGGTTCGCTGCTGAAATCAAACCTTCATCTTCCATTTGTTCGACCAAACGCGCGGCCTTATTATACCCAATGGCAAGTTTACGTTGAATATAGCTGGTTGAGACCTTGCGATCTTGCAGCACGACTGCAACGGCTTGATCATACAATGCATCTTCGCCGTCTGTGTTGCCACCCAATCCCAGCACCATATCAATGCCACCTGCCTTATCGTCATCGGGTCCTTCCACAACCCCCGACTTATATTCAGGTGGGCCATATGCCTTAAGGTGGTTGACGATTTCCTCGACTTCTTCATCCGCAACAAAAGGACCATGGCACCGCGTGATTTTTGAACCACCTGCCATATATAGCATGTCCCCCATACCCAAAAGCTGTTCGGCACCCATTTCGCCCAAAATCGTTCGGCTGTCGATTTTTGAGGTTACTTGGAACGAAATACGTGTGGGGAAGTTCGCCTTGATCGTACCTGTAATCACATCAACAGAAGGGCGTTGTGTCGCCATGATCAGGTGAATACCCGATGCCCGAGCCATTTGTGCAAGGCGCTGAATACAGGCCTCAATCTCTTTGCCCGCGACCATCATCAAATCTGCCATTTCGTCAACTATTACGACGATATAGGGCATTTTCTCTGGCTGGAATTCTTCTGTTTCAAAAACAGGATCGCCTGTTTCGTCATCAAAACCAGTCTGAATAGTACGGCTGAACATTTCGCCCTTGGACAACGCATCATTAACGCGACTGTTATAGCCATCGATATTTCGAACACCCATTTTGGACATCTTGCGATAGCGCTCTTCCATTTCGCCAACGACCCATTTTAGGGCAACAACCGCCTTTTTAGGATCTGTCACAACGGGCGAAAGAAGATGCGGAATACCGTCATAAACACTCAGCTCCAACATCTTGGGATCGATCATGATTAAACGACATTCTTCTGGTGTCAGTTTGTAAAGCAGTGACAAAATCATCGTGTTGATCGCAACCGATTTACCCGAACCCGTCGTCCCCGCAATCAATAGGTGAGGCATTTTCGCCAAATTGGCGACCATGGGTTCACCACCGATATCTTTGCCCAACGCAAGTGGCAGTTTTTGGTTTCCGTCGCCAAATGCACGACTGGACAAAATTTCACGCAGCACAACTTTTTCGCGGTTTTCGTTCGGCAATTCGATACCAATCACCGATCTGCCTGGCACCGTTGAAACACGTGCGGAAAGCGCGGACATGGATCGTGCAATGTCATCTGCCAAACCAATTACTCGGCTGGCCTTAAGACCTGGTGCAGGTTCCAATTCATACATTGTGACAACGGGACCTGGGCGCACACTGACAATTTCGCCTTTCACGCCATAATCATCCAAAACAGATTCCAACAGGCGCGCATTTTCCTCTAACGCCTCATCCGATAACACGTGTCGCGAAATGCTGGTGGGATTGGTCAAAAGGTTAAGCGGCGGCAGTTCATATTCCGCCTGACGATCATCAAATTTCAACGCAGGCTGTGCCTCTGCCAAAGCGCGTGTTGATTTCTGGATGGATTTGCGCGCTGCAGGTTGCACCACCTTTTTGGGTTCAAACACCTGTGCGCGATAACTCATATCAACTGGCTCATCGATTTCGTCTTGGAACGCTTCTAAGTAATCCTCTGAATCCGCATGCTCACTTAGATCAAGTGGTACCTGTTCGGGCTGTGGCGATAGCGTCAAACGCGGTTCCACACGTTCATACGGAGCCAGTGGTTCGTCCCCATCTAAAACAAGCGCATCAGGCCCCCGTCCCAATCCTTTGGTTAATGGTTTTTCTTCTTCGACGGGTACAGTTTCGGGCATCAAGCGATTTTTGATGGCATCCGCGATACATGAACGTATGCGCTCCTCGCCTGGAGCACTTGCTTCTGTATTAAATGCCGCTTCTACCAATTCTGGCTCTGGCAATGTTTCTTGACGTTTAATCAGCTTTGGCATCCGCGCAAGAAGGCTTGGCTTTTCTGGCTGCTCTTGCCCAAATCCCTCTGGGATAGGCTCAACAACCTCGGTCGTTTGCATCTGCAAACGCGCCTTTCGTTTGGCTTGTGAATTCTGCTGAACATCATACACCTTTGCCACCGCGCGTTCTGTTTCACGACCCGCCAAAGTCATAATGTGCGCATAGGTCATTACCAAACTGACATACAAGAAACGTGCAATTGATCGTAGTTCTTCTTTATCAAAGCCCAGCACAAAGGCCCCAACAATCATCATAAGGATCGCCGAAAGAACGGATAATAGAACGATCGCAATTTTTGCATTTATCGGAACAGCCGTCAGCAGAAATCCAACAACGGTATCCCCGAATAACCCCCCCAATCCAAAGCTATGCGTCCAAGTCGCATCAGGGACAAGTGTTGCAGCATAGATTGCAACCAAAGCCACACCAACAGGTGCGAAAATTGCGCGACTGGTTGCACGCTCTGATCCTTTGTGAAGGGTCAACCGCCCACCCCATACCAAAAAGAGAGCGACAAGAGACCAACTGCCCCAGCCCAAAATTAGGAACACAGGGGATGCAATTGTGGCACCTGTGATCCCCAGTAAGTTTTGAACAGGCGCATCAGAGGCAGAAAATAGACCCGGATCAGCTGGCGAATAACTGTAGATGATCAATGCAGCGAGAACGCCGATAATCATCATCGCAATCCCCAAAAGTTCAACACCCCTACGTTCAAGCGTTTCTTGAACCGAGCTATCAATGAGTGGATCGCGACCACGTGCCTGATGATATGCCATATCTGACCTCGTTACTTATATAAACAATCGCGCAGGCGAATTAATCCGCGCTCTGCCTCTTCTTTTGGAGCGACCAAAGCCACCCGAATATACGGAGCGCCGGGCGCCCCTTGCTCTGTTTCTTTTGAGAGATACCGTCCCGGCAATACACGTACGCCCGTTTCCTGCCACAGGCGCAGTGCGGCCGCTTCGCCATCACCCACATTTAACCAAAGGAAAAAGCCTGCCTCGGGCGAATGATAGGCGTCTATCCCCGCAAATATTTGATCTGCAGCGTCGAATTTTTCTGCATAAAGCGCGCGATTTTCCACGACATGCGCCTCATCCTGCCAAACGCGTGCGGACACCGCCTGCAATGGTCCTGGCAATGGGGCACCTGAATAGGCACGCAAACGTTTCATATGCGCAATGGTTTTTGGCCCACCCGCGGCAAACCCTGAACGCAACCCTGGTAGGTTGGAACGTTTCGACAGGGAATGGAAAATCACAACACGTTCGGGGTCGGCCCCCATTTCATGGGCAACCTGCAACGCACCAACTGGTGCATCACCGCGATATATTTCGCTGTAACATTCATCTGCAAAAATGCGGAAATCGTATTTCTCCGCCAAGCCAATAAGAGTTTCCAAATATTCACGTGACGCGATGGCCCCCTGTGGATTTGATGGGGAGCAGATATAAGCAGCAACCGTCCGATTAAGTATTTCAGTAGACAGGGATGTATAATCTGGCAAGAATCCATTTTCTGCATCAGCCGGAACAAAGACCTGCTCCGCACACACTGAAATCGAAGCAATCATGTATACCTGATAAAATGGATTAGGGATCAGAACGATGGGCGTTTGTCCGTTTTTATGTTCGGGCAACAATGCCATTGCCGCATTATACAAACCTTCGCGCGTTCCATTTAACGCCAAAACCTGAGTGTCCGCATCAATCCCTACAGCGAAACGCCGTTTCACCCAATCAGCAATGGCATTGCGCAGCTCGGGTGTTCCATCATTGGCAGGATAGGAGTTCAATCCGCCCATTGCATCATTTAGGATATCACTGACCCAACCAGGAAAGGCGTGTTTGGGTTCACCAATCGTCATATGCAGGACATCACCGCCTGCAGGATGGTGATCCAACAGGGCGCGCAAACGCGGGAACGCATAGTCCGGAAGGTCCGAAAACCGCTCAGGGAACTCCATTCAAATCTGCCTCATGTGTCGGGATCTTTGTCCCGTTTTTTATGAGGATAGCGGATGACAGCGCTTTCGTCCAGAAAAAGCAGCATAATCATTTGTTATGTGACGAAAATCCCTCAGCTGGGCTTAACCCAAGGCCGCTTCGGCGGCTAAGCCAAGGCGTAGCAAGCGCTCTTCTTGCATTGGATGTCCCATCAACATGACACCACAACTTGGAATGCCCGTTGGCAGTGTCAGCGCACATACTCCCATAAGGTTACCAATGCGCGTATTGCGCAAGGCCATCAGGTTTTCGGTAATGTAATAGTCATCATCGTTTAACAAACGTTCAATGTTCGGCGGGGTGCTGGGGGCTGTTGGCAAAATCACCGCATCAAATCCAGCGGTTTTTGACAAATACGCCTTCCGCAAACGCTCAAGATCTTGCCACGCTGCAACATAATCTGCCGCTTTGAAATCCGCACCACCACGGAATCGCTCTAAAATCGGTTCAAACATCATATCGGGATTTGCCTCAATCTCGGCACCCCATGTGCCATAGGCTTCTGCGGCGAACAAAATAGCCGCATGTGCGAATGATTGTTCGACTTCGGGGATTTCGATTTCAACAATCTCTGCACCTGCCTCGGTGAATTTTGCAACCGCCGTTTCAAATGCACTTTGCGGCGCATTACGCAAGTCCTGCATCGCCACTGTTTTCAAAATCGCAAGCCGCCGTCCTTTTAATGTCGGAGGCGTCAGATCTATTGCCTTGCGCCCCTCTAACACGGCCAAAACATGTGCGGCATCTGTCACAGATTTCGCCAGCGGACCAACCGTGTCAAAACGCGCACACAGTGGCACAACACCTGTTAAACTCAGCCTGCCCGATGTTGTTTTTAAACCCACCAAATCATTCCAAACCGATGGAATACGCACCGATCCCCCCGTATCCGACCCAATCGCAATGGGCGCCAACCCAAACGCGACAGAGGCCGCCGCCCCAGATGATGACCCACCAGAAACCGCATCTGTGTCATGAACACAAGGCGATGTTGCGGTCTTTGGGTTTAGCCCCAGACCAGAAAACGCCAATTCAGACATATGTGTTTTTCCCAAACACACAGTCCCCATTGCAGTTGCATGTTTCAGAACCAGCGCATCTTTGGATGGCACACGGTTCTTTAGCAGCAAAGAACCCGCTTCTGTTTTGATCCCTGCTGTATCGTACAAATCTTTCCAACTGATTGGCACACCATCAAGTGGTGATCGCCGCAGTCCCAGCCGCGCGCGCTCTTCTGCATCCTTGGCCTCGGCCAATGCGCGGTCTTGGGTCAGTTCGGAATAAATGCGGGGGGAAAGGGGATGCGCGGTGATCGCATCCAGATATGTCTTGGTAATCTCAACAGGACCCAGATCACCTTTATCAATCGCCTCGCCAAGTTCTGTCGCCGTTAACTGTAATATATCAGTCATCAATCCACCCAATCATCTATTTTTGGGCAGCCTAGCGACAATCGCAACACTGGACAATGCCTCTGACAGATGCATATGTCGAGGTATGAAAAAACCCTATGATATCCTGATTATTGGCGCGGGCTTAAACGGCGCGGCAATGGCGCTTGGCGCAGCGCAATTTGGATTGAGCGTTGCACTGTTTGACGCACATAAAATGAGCGATCAGTTAGAAACGGGGTTTGACGGACGTTCCTACGCCCTGTCACTGACCTCTGTTCGTATGATGCGGTCCCTTGGTCTTTGGGATGCACTGAAAGATCACGCACAGCCAATGCTGGATATCAAAGTTTGCGAGGGACAATTACCAGATGGTCCGTCCCCCTTCTTTTTGCATTTTGATCACAACGAAATTGAAGAAGGCCCGATGGGTCATATGGTGCAGGACAGATACCTGCGCCCTGTGCTTCAAGCGGCCGTCGATAAAAATGACCAGATCGACTATTTCCCCAATGTAAAAATTCAATTGCATCAGTGCACAGCAGAATGTGCCAGCGTGACCACAGATGCAGGACAGGATTACACAGGCAAGTTATTGATCGCCGCTGACGGACGTCAAAGCGCAACAGCGACACGCGCGGGTATCCGTCGTAAAGGGTGGGACTATGGGCAAAGCGCATTGGTGTGCGCCATTGAACATGAAAACACCCATAACGCGACCGCCTATCAGTATTTCATGCCGCAAGGCCCCTTGGCCATTTTGCCACTGACAAACAATCGATCTTCAATCGTTTGGAGCGAAACACACGAACGTGCGAACGATATTATGCGGTTGGATGACGCTGCCTATCTCTCTGTTCTGCGCCCGCGTTTTGGGGATTTTCTGGGCGATATTAAATTGGCTGGGAAACGGTATAAATACCCCCTTAGCCTAAGCATCGCAGAAGAATTCGTTAAACCACGGTTTGCGCTGATCGGCGATGCGGCGCATGGCATCCACCCAATTGCAGGCCAAGGATTAAATGCAGGATTAAAGGATATCGCGGCACTCTGCCATGTGCTGCAAGATGCCCATCATCGTGGTGAAAACATCGGGGCTATTGATGTTTTGGAACGCTACCAGGAGTGGCGGCGCTTTGATGTGAATTTGTTGGCACTGGCAACCGATGGATTTAACAAGCTTTTCTCAAACTCAAATGCATTGCTGCGCGCTGGACGCGCGCTTGGTCTTGGCATTGTCAATCAGATGCCAAAAATGCGCAGAAGTTTTATCCGAGAAGCCGCAGGCCTTGGCACAAAAGACCTTCCTTATTTGATGCGTTAGGCCACATCGTCAATTGAACGCGCCTGATCGACCAACATAATTGGTATGCCATCACGTATAGGAAAGGCCAATTTTGCCTTTTTAGATACCAATTCTTGGCGGTCACGATCGTATTCCAGCGTCGTATGCGTCGTTGGACAAATCAGTGCCTCGAGCATACGGCGGTCAAATTGCGGTGTTTCTGTCATTGGACAATGGCCTCTCCCCCGCTGCGAAGGCTATATTCGATCAATGTAATAAGCGTTTCGCGCCGCGTAATCAACGAAGGCGCCTCAAGCAATGCTTGCTTATCTTCGGTCTCAAAATCCAAAAGCATCGACAATGAATTGATCAACAATTCATCCTCGGCCTCTTTCATCGCTTCCCAATCTGTTGATAGACCGCGACCTTCGAAATAGCGTTGCAACAATCCAAATAGGGCTTCGCGGTTCATACCCTTATCGCTCTCGGCGTTCTTGCGATCCGCATCAAACCCGTCCCAAACCACATTAAATTTACGATACGGCGTGAAACCCTCAATCTCGTCCTGCAAACGATACCGTGATACACCAGTTAGGGTAATCATATAGCGGCCATCATCTGTTTCTGAAAACTGCGTTAACCGTCCAGCGCACCCAATGGTGTGCAGACGATCTTCACCCGCAGGCTGAATCATCCCAATCAATCGACCCGGGGTTTTCATCGCATCCTCAATCATGCTGAGATAGCGAGGTTCAAAAATATGAAGTGGCAGCCGTGATCGCGGCAACAACACCGCCTTGGGAAGCGGGAAGACCGGAATGCTATCTGGAAGATCAAATGAAAACGCCATGCTTGTAACTTAGCTCGTGGTTTCGTTTAAGCAAATATCATCGAGCTCAGCTTCCGCCGTCCGTTCAGGACAATTGGATCATTTGCCTTTAACGCGTCAAAAATTGTGAATAGCTGCTCTTTTGCGGCACCCTCGTTCCATTCACGGTCACGACGGAACAGTTGCAACAATTGTTCAACTGCCTCTTCAACCTGACCTGCCGCGTGCAACGCCTGAGCATAATCAAAACGCGCTTGATGGTTGTTTGCATCTGCCTCAACCGCCGCCAGCAATTCACCCAATGGACCTGCATCCTGCGCTTGGCGTGCCAGCGCAAGCTGCGCATATGCTGCATCAATCGCGGGCGTGTCGGAAATTTCCGCTGGTACGCCGTTCAAAACGGCCTCGGCTTGATCCAAATCATCCAATGCCATATAAGCGCGTGCCAAACCGCTGTAGGCGGGTGCACTCATTCCGTCCTCGCCCAAAATCGCCGCAAATGTTTCGGCCGCATCTGCCGCAGCACCGTCTGCCAACATCTGCTCTGCTGCGTCGATCGCATCCGACAACCCGCCATCTGCAGAACCGCCTGCTGCCTCAATCACCCGATCAACAAAGCCTTTGATTTCCGAACCTGGCAAGGCGCCTTGGAAACCATCAATCGGTTGCCCCTGATAAAACGCATAAACAGTTGGGATCGACTGAACACGCATTTGGCCCGCGATCATTTGATTTTCATCAACGTTGATCTTGGCCATTTTGACGGCACCGTTCGCCTCTTTCACCGCCGCCTCAAGCGCAGGGCCAAGCGTTTTGCAGGGCCCGCACCACGGGGCCCAAAAATCAACAATAATGGGCGTCGTTTGACTTGCGTCCACAACTGCTTCCATAAAGTTTGCTTCGCTTACGTCCTGAATCAAATCATCTGCTGGGGGTGTTGAATTTCCTAATTCTAACATCGGCACGGCCTCGTCTCTAAGTGTTGCACCCTATATGGAGTTTTAATTCAGAAAATCAAAGGTCAAAACTGGCAAAAACTGGGGCGTGATCGCTGGGCTGCTCCCAACCGCGTACATGACGCAAGATGCGGCTTGAATGCGCAGCTTCGGAAATATCGGGCGTCGCCCAGATGTGATCAAGACGGCGACCTTTGTCCGCCGCGTCCCAATCCTTGGCACGGTAGGACCACCAAGAATACAGCAATCCATCTGCGATATCCTGACGGGTAACATCCACCCACTTGCCTGCTGCTTGCACTTCGGCCAAATGTTCAACTTCGATGGGGGTATGGCTCACCACTTTCAACATTTTTTTGTGGTCCCAAACATCATCTTCGCGCGGTGCTATATTCAAATCGCCAACAAGGATCGATTTGGTTGGGGTATCTGCCGCAAAATGATCCCGCATATCTGTTAGGTAGTCTAGCTTTTGAGCGAACTTGATATTCTTTTCACGATGGGGTTCATCCCCACCTGCTGGAACGTAAAAGTTGTGAATTGTCACACCATTTTCCAACTGTCCCGCGATATGGCGCGCGTGATCAAGGCCTGCAAATTCATAACGGCCGACTTCGACAATGGGTGTTTTGGAAAAAATCGCGACGCCATTGTATCCCTTTTGACCGTTTGCAACAAAATGCGGATACCCGAGTTCTGCAAATTCATCCGTTGGCATTTTATCCACGGGGGATTTACATTCCTGTAGGCACAATACATCTGGCCCCTCTTCTCGCATCAGATCCATAACAAGGTTTTTCCGTAATCGAACCGAATTGATGTTCCATGTGGCAAGGGTAAATGTCACGCCGCGCTCCTATTTGCAGTTGATATACAGACATATGATAAACGCGACGCTAAATGCAATCAGCTGTTATACGAGACGACTTCAATCTCTAGCCCCGTGTCATCAAAGAAATAAAATCTACGCCCGGGTTCATAATTCGCATGCATGTGCGGTTCAAATCCAACTGACCTTACGCGTTGTTCGATTTCATCCAGATCATCAACAACAATCCCAACGTGATTGACATGTCCTGGCATCGCATAAGATCGCTGATAGGGGGCAGTTTTTAGCCCTGATTTATAGATTGCAATATAAGAATCAGTATCCCCAATATGAACGCTGTATCCATTATCTTAGATCTCTTCCTCCCATCATACCGACCAATCAAAGACTTTTTGCATCCAATTCGCTGTTTTTTGTGGGTTAGGTCTTGTCACGTTAACGTTTTTTAAACGGATATACATGGTATCCATCCTTTTAATTTTATGACCGACTACGTTTGTAAGAGCTCAAGTATACTTTAGATCAAGACCTTTTTTAATGTCAGAAATTTTCATTGGAGCGTTATCGCATCGTACAGGGCTACCTGTATCAACAAGCCGTTTTTATGATGATAACGGATTAATTCCGTCAAATCGAAATGGAGGTGGCCATCGGCGATTTGAGCGCACGCAAATTCGACGGGTCAGCTTTGTCATCGCGGCACAAAAAACTTGGCTACGCTTTGCCCCAGATTAAAGAATTGCTGGATTCATTACCAAACGAACGCACCCCAACTGCCGAAGATTAGGAGCAACTGTCGGAAAAGTTTCGGGAAAGTCTTGATGCGAAAATCGAGAAACTGCAAAAACTGCGTGTCACACTATCAGACTGCATTGGGTGCGGGTGTTTATCTTTGAAAAGCTGCTGGCTCTATAATCCCCAAGATATCATGGCACAGGATGGACCCGGACCGCGGCGGCTGGATCTATAAAAAAAGACCCGAGCAAAGCTCGGGTTAGTCCAACAGGGAGGACGCATATCTATTCCCGGATATGCACGGGATTCGTCTCGACTTACAACTTAGGTAACGTCAACAAACTAGCAAATATTATAAGTTTCGTTAATGCCACCTGTCATCATGAGACTAATTTGTAACCCCCAGATTCGGTCACAAGAAGGCGCGCTTGTGACGGATCTGGTTCTATTTTCTGACGCAAACGATAAATATGCGTCTCTAACGTGTGCGTGGTGACACCTGCATTATAGCCCCAAACTTCGTGCAAAAGTTGCTCTCTTGGAACCACCCCTTCGGTTGAACGATGTAAGAATTTCAATATGTTAGTTTCTTTTTCCGTCAAACGTACTTTTTTGCCATCCTCGGTCATCAGCACCTTGGCACTTGGCTTAAAGACATATGGACCGATTACAAATGTGGCATCCTCGGATTGTTCATGCTGTCGTAATTGGGCACGAATCCGCGCCAACAGAACGGGAAACTTAAAGGGTTTCGTGACATAATCATTGGCACCAGCATCAAGCCCAAGGATCGTATCCGAATCTGTGTCATGCCCCGTCAGCATAATGACGGGCGCTTTTACACCCTGCTTTCGCATCCATTTGCACAGCTCGCGACCATCTGTATCAGGCAGACCGACATCCAACATGATCAAATCGTAATCCGCACCTTTCGCGTGGACTTGTGCCTCTTGGCCATTTGCCGCTTCTGCAACTTCAAACTCATCCAATAAAATCAACTGCTCGGCCAAGGCTTCGCGCAGATCATCGTCATCATCAACAAGTAAGATATTTTTCAACTGTGGCATCATAAACTCCTGTTGCGTCAAAGATGGCGGCGCAGTTTCTGTTTCACAAGGTTGCGATCCCTGATTTCACATCAATGTGTCGAAAAGCATGATTTTTGAAACATTTCACCGACTAAATGAAACAATCGCCCGTTCCCCTTGCCCCAATTTACAGCTACACCATTGACATGAGCATCTTTGGCCTGGACATAAAACAAAAGCTTGCCCGCGCGCGTGCCGATCTGCGCATGGGTGCCCCAGTCGTTGTTGTTGGGACATCGGCCAGTCTTATTTATTCCGCCGAAGTGATTGACCAAGCACGCTTCGACAGTTTTCGGGACCATTTTAATGATACGCGATTGATCATCACTGCCCGCCGTGCCGAAACATTGAAGGTCGCGTGTTATGATGGCGATTTTGCGCAGATTTCGATCACGGATGACCGTGACCTGCTCTGGGTGAAATCCGTCGCCGATCCATCGCGTGATTTATCCGCTGGCCCCTTAGGACCGTTTCAGGTTCTGCGCGACAGTGCGATTGGTCAGGAAAGTGCCGCGCTTGCCCTATTGAAATCGGCGGAGCTTTTGCCAGCGGCGATCTTAAGTGAAATCAATAATCCTGCAGAATTTGCCAGTGAAAACGGGCTTAGCCTGCTTCATTCAGCGGATATTGATACCTTGGTTCAGACGCATCCGCATTTCGCAGATATGATTGCCGCGCGCCTGCCAACGCAAAACAGTGATCAGGGGCGTCTGCATGTGTTCCGCCCACCGACGGCTGATCAGGAACATTATGCCATGGAAATTGGCCGCCGTGATCGCGCAAAACCCATTTTGGTGCGCCTGCATTCAGCCTGTTTTACAGGCGACGTTTTGGGCAGTCTGAAATGTGATTGCGGTCCACAGTTACGCAGCGCGCTGTCACAGATGGGAAGCGAGGGTCAGGGCGTTTTGCTCTATCTGAACCAAGAGGGGCGCGGCATCGGTTTGACCAACAAAATGCGCGCCTATGCCCTTCAGGATAAAGGGTTTGATACGGTTGAGGCCAACCATCGCCTGGGGTTTGAGGATGACGAACGCGATTTCCGCATCGGTGCAGCACTCCTGCGTGAAATGGGTATTTCGCAAATCCGCCTTATGACAAACAACCCCAAGAAAATCGAAATGATGGAAAAACAGGGGATTAAGGTTGTCGAGCGCGTCCCACTCAAGGTTGGTGAAGGGGCAGAAAACCGTGCCTACCTTGCGACCAAGGCGGCGAAATCGGGCCATTTATTGTAATGGATATGGTGTTAACACCCCGTGGGCTGCGCATAGGAAACCGCATTCTGCCTTGTTCTATTGGACGCGGTGGCCTGACCCAACACAAGCGCGAAGGGGATGGCGCCACACCTGTTGGAACCCACAGGATTGTTGGTATGCTTTATCGTTGTGACCGCATGGCGCGTCCCACAGATTGGGCCATACCGATCAAACCATTTGATGTGTGGTCAGACGATGCATACGATGTTGATTACAATATGATGGTACGTGCGCCACACCCCTATTCGCACGAAAAAATGCGCCGCGCCGATCCGATGTATGATCTGGTAATTTTAACCGATTGGAATTGGCCCTATCCACGCAAGGGCGCAGGATCCGCCATATTCATCCACGAATGGCGCCGCCCACATGCCCCAACCTCGGGATGTATCGGCCTGAGCCGCGAGCATTTATTATGGGTCGCACAACAGATTCGATATGAAACACGGCTGATTATCCCGCCGCTGGCACCCGCGCTCCGAAAATAGCGGATCCAACGCGAATATGCGTTGCGCCGAATTGGATCGCCTTTTCAAAATCATCTGACATTCCCATGGACAGGCCCGCCAATCCGTTGCGTTCGGCCATCTTGGCCAAAAGGGCGAAATGCAAACTTGCCTCTTCCTCCACAGGAGGGATGCACATCAACCCCTTTACAGGTAGGTCCAGCGCACGGCATTCGGACACAAATGCATCTGTTTCCGATGGCAGGATACCCGCCTTTTGTGGCTCTTCCCCGGTATTCACCTGAATGAAAATATCGGGGGATGCGCCCCGTTCTTGGGCCAATCGCGCCAAGGTGGTGGCCAATTTCGGACGATCTACGGAATGGATCGTCCCGAACAATTCAACGGCCTGTCGCGCCTTATTCGTCTGTAATGGGCCAATCAGGTGTAAATCCAATTTCCCGAAGGTTTGTTGAAAATCTGGCCATTTGCCGAATGCCTCTTGCACTCGGTTTTCGCCAAATGTTTTGTGGCCAGCTTCTAAAACGGCTTGAACACGCGCGTTGGGTTGAACCTTTGACACCGCAATTAACGAAATTTCATCTGCGTCACGCGCGGCCTCAATTGCGGCCCTATGAATACGTATTTTAATTTCTTTGATCGACATTGCATTCCTCCTTCTAGTGATGATCTAGGTGGAAAAATCCAAAGTTTCAATCATAAGAAGAACGCCACATGGCACAAGCACGCACACTGGATGAGGCGCAGATTAAACGGGTACAACGTTATCTTCGAACACGACGCAACAGCACACGAGACAGCACCATATTCACCTTCGCATTCAACACTGGACTGAGAGCCAAAGAACTTGCAGCACTGTGTGTGGGAGATGCCTATGATGCAGAGGGTGCTGTGCGTGATGCATTTGTCCTACAGCGCAGCCAAACCAAAGGCGCTCGCACACACACTGTTTACATCAATCGCACACTGCGTGTTGCACTAGAGCAGTATCGCCCAACGCTGTACAGTACGCTGCCTACAGCACCCCTGTTTGAGAGCCGCAAAGGTGGACACTTCAGTGCCAACACCATGTGCCAACTGTTTCTCACTGTATTTGCAGACTGTGGACTACGTGGTGCAACCTCACATACACCGCGTCGCACCTTCATCACCCAGCTTGCCAACAAAGGTGTGGGTGTGCGTGTGCTTGCAGAGTTAGCTGGGCACAGCAGCATCTCAGTCACCCAACGCTATATAGATGTGAATGACGCACAGTTGGCACGTGCAGTTGAGTTGCTGTAGTGCCTAAGCGTACAGCAGAAGGTGCCAAACAAAAAAAGCGCTGCAACTGCAACGCTTTTTCCTAACTTATACGAGCAACTGTGTTGCTCAGTACACCTTACATCTTCTGTGAAGTTGGCTCAGGTGTAACCATTGTGCTTGCTGGTGTTGTAGGCGCTGAACACGCTGCAACTGTTAGAGCAAGAACCAAACCTACGACTACTTTTTTCATAGTATGTCCTTTCATCTCTCTGAGATTAAATAATGCCTTACGCAAAAGAGCGGCACTACCGTAGCGCCGCTCAATATATCATGCGCTAATCAACTGATTAGAACTTGAAGTTGATGCCCATTGCTGTGAAGTCGCCTGAACCGTCGTTCGCTGCGCCAGCTTGCATAGTAGCGAATGCAGATGCGCCGCCACCCAAGTCATAATCAACTACAAGACGGCCTCTGTCGTCTTCGTCAAGTGTATATGAAGCACCCAAAGCACCTGCTGAATACTTAACTGTTGCGTCCCAATCATCACCCACGTCTGAGCCAGATGTACCATTGCTTGCTGCTACGTATGTGAATGTCAGTGCGTCGATTTTTGTGCTCACGCCGATTTTTGTGATTGTGTCAGCGTTATCATCAGCATCGTCAGATGTTAGAGTGAATGTTGTATCACCCATTCCGTATGACACAACAATCTTAGTCGCGTCCACA
>JAFMKS010000052.1 GCA_017852835.1 Paracoccaceae bacterium | reverse complement strand
TATTTCTGCGCAGGTTGTCCGCATAATTCGTCGACCAAGGTTCCCGAAGGATCCCGTGCCTATGCTGGGATCGGGTGTCACTACATGGCGCAATGGATGGAGCGTGACACGCTTGGCTACACACATATGGGCGCCGAAGGGGCGAATTGGATTGGGGAATCCCTATTTTCGAAACGCGACCATGTGTTCCAAAACATTGGGGATGGAACGTACAACCATTCGGGCATTCAGGCGATCCGCGCAGCCGTAAGTGCGGGCACAAATATCACCTATAAAATCCTTTATAATGATGCTGTTGCCATGACAGGGGGACAGGGCAACGATGGGGGATTGGACGCCCCACGCATCACACGCGAACTACAGGCGATGGGTGTCAAAAAGCTGGTTGTTGTGTATGACGATAAAGAAGATTTGGATCTTGCGGCCTTCCCAATTGACATTGAAAAACACGAACGCGCAAATTTGATGACTGTTCAAAAAGAATTGCGTGAGATCAACGGCGTAAGCGCCATTGTTTATGTGCAAACATGCGCTGCAGAAAAACGTCGACGTCGCAAACGTGGCCTCTTTCCCGATCCAGACAAACGTATTTTCATCAATACCGATGTTTGCGAGGGCTGTGGCGATTGTGGTGTACAATCCAACTGCGTCGCAATCACGCCTGTGGAAACCGAACTGGGCCGCAAACGCGCGATTGATCAATCCGCCTGCAATAAGGATTTCAGTTGTGTAAACGGGTTCTGTCCATCGTTTGTGACCTTGCCAGAGGCAACACCGAAAAAGAAGGTGCGCAACAATTTTGAATTGCCTGATCTGCCCAATCCAACGGTGCCAACGATTCCGGCGGGTGAAACGTTTAACATCATTGCCACTGGTGTTGGGGGTACGGGTGTTGTTACGATTGGTGCCTTGCTGGCCCAAGCGGCCCAAATTGATGGCAAGGGGGCCGGCATGATGGAAATGGCGGGCCTTGCACAAAAGGGCGGTGCCGTTCACGTGCATTGTCGTATTGCGAATAGCCCTGAGGATATTTCTGCCATTCGTGTTGCAACAGGGGAATGTGATGCTCTGATTGGGGGTGATTTGGTTGTCAGTTCAGGCGCAAAAACCATCGGCCTGACATCTACGGGACGGACAGGTGCGGTTGTAAACGATCATGAAATCGTGACAGGTGATTTTACCCGCGACACGGAATTCAAAATCCCAAATGATCGCCTGCGCCTGACGCTTGAGGCGCGGATCAAGGATAAACTTGTGCTGCTTGATGCGACAAAGCTGGCGGCAGATTTATTAGGCGACTCCATTTATTCCAACATGATCGTGTTCGGGGCAGCATGGCAGATGGGCTTCATCCCACTTGGCCACAGTGCGTTATATGAGGCGATTACACTAAACGGCGCCAAGGTCGAACAAAACCAACGTGCGTTTGAGGTTGGGCGTTGGGCGGCGGCCTATCCCGAAGATGCCCAAAAACTGATCGCGTCAAAGGTGGTTGCGCTTGCTGAAAAAGGCGCTGACAAAATCGCCTATCGCGTTGATCACTTGCGCGCATATCAGGGCAATCGCATGGCCAAACGGTATCAAAAATTCCTAGGTATGTTTGAAAATGAACGCCTGCGGGATGCGGTTGCCTTGGGCTATCACAAATTGCTGACCTACAAGGATGAATATGAGGTCGCACGACTTCATTTAACCACGGTGAAAAAGGCCAAGGAAACCTTTGATAATGTGGATCAGATTAGGTTCCATTTGGCCCCACCGATACTTAGCGGAATGGATGCAAATGGCCGCCCGAAAAAACGCGAATTTGGACCGTGGATGTTACGCACCTTTGCCATCTTATCCCGACTGAAAGCCTTGCGTGGTACGCTGTTTGATCCGTTTGGTTATACGGCAGAACGCCGCATGGAACGCAGTTTGATCAATCAATTTGAAAGCGATTTCAAATCACTGGCATCATCTGTTAATTCAGTAAATTTGGATTTGCTTGTGGAACTTGCGCTTCTTCCATTGTCCATTCGTGGATTTGGCCCGGTAAAACAGGCGAATGAAGAAAAGGCACAAAAACGGCGTGCGGAAATCCTTGAAGGTATAAAACATCTAAAATCCTCATTGCAGAATGCCGCTGAATAGGCAAGTTCCACTGGAAAGGTAAAATCAATTTCGCTATAGAGTGCGCAAGTAAATTGAGCGCACTGACATGCCGAGCCAAAGACAAATCGCACGTGACATAAGTTATGCCTATTCCGCGCAAACACGCGGTGGACGCGCCCTGATAAAGTTGATGGAAAATGCAACAGGGCGAGTCAGCCTGATCAAGCGCGCGCGTGGCTACGAAGATGATGTGGCAAACGGCAATGATTTTTGGCAGGTCATGGTGCAACGCTACGGGCTGAACCTCGATATCGTTGGCGGAAGTTTGGACAATATCCCACGCGACAAACCGCTGATTATGATTGCCAATCATCCTTATGGAATTTTGGACGGTTTGATGTTGGGACATATCCTAACACAAACACGGGGTGATTTTCGAATTTTGGCGCACAAAGTGTTTCGCAAAGCCGAGGATTTGAACCGTGTCATCCTACCGATTTCGTTTGATGAAACGAAAGAGGCGGTCAAACTTAACCTAGAAACACGCAAAGTGGCTCTGGATTACTTAAATAACGGTGGCGCAATCGGTATTTTTCCGGGTGGTACGGTGTCAACTGCGGCAAAACCCTTTGCACATCCGATGGATCCCGCTTGGCGGTCGTTTACCGCGCGTTTAATCGCAAAATCGGGGGCGACGGTCGTTCCGGTATTCTTTGATGGTGCGAATTCCAGCCTGTTTCAATATGCCAGCCGCTTGCACTATACCCTGCGCATGGGATTGTTGATCAAAGAATTTAGTGCGCGTGTTGATACGACCGTGCGGGTGGTCATTGGGGAGCCGATTGATCCAAATGAAATCAAGGCGCGTGAAAAAGACGCGCGTGCGCTTATGGATTATTTGCGACAATCCACCTATAAACTGTCACCAACCCCGTTGAAGTCATTGGATTATGGCTTTGAATTTGAACAAAAACATAAATCGTAGAAAGTAGCGCCACATGGCCGTTGGTATTTTTGATAGTGGTCTGGGTGGTCTGACCGTGCATAGTGCTGTGTCTGCCCGTTTGCCAGATGTTCCCTTTGTCTATTACGGCGACAGTGCGCATGCGCCGTATGGTGTTCGTGATGCGGATGATGTGTATAACCTGACAACTAGAGCTGTTGAAAGGTTATGGGATGAGGGTTGTGATCTGGTGATTTTGGCCTGTAACACGGCCTCTGCGGCTGCATTGCGCCGTATGCAAGAAAGTTGGATCCCCACGGATAAACGCGTGCTTGGCGTGTTCGTTCCTCTGATTGAGGCACTGACAGAACGCCAATGGGGTGATAATTCGCCCCCCCGACAGGTTGGTGTGCAAAACGTTGCGCTATTCGCAACGCCCGCAACCGTGGCCAGCCGCGCGTTTCAACGGGAATTGGCGTTTCGCGCAATCGGTGTCGATGTCGAAGCACAGGCATGTGGTGGTGTCGTGGATGCGATCGAGGACGGTGATTTCATTCTGGCCGAGGCTATGGTGCGTTCGCATGTCGATGCATTGAAACGGAAAATGCCAAACCCAGAGGCCGCGATTTTGGGCTGTACCCATTATCCATTAATGGCGGAAACATTTGCAGATGCATTGGGCGAAGGGGTCAAAGTCTATTCGCAAGCCAATATTGTTGCGGAAAGTTTGGCAGATTATTTGGAACGGCATCCAAAAATGGTTGGCGCGGGCCAAGAAAGTAAGTATTTGACCACGGGTAATCCGCAAACTGTTTCGTCGCGGGCCACACAATTTTTGAAACGCGAGATCAAATTCGTCTCGACTTAAATTCTAGGAGAAGACACATGAACAAGCAAATCGCGATCCTCGGTGCATCTGGGTACACGGGCGCTGAGCTTGTTCGATTGGTGCATGCACATCCAAATATGGAAATCGGGGCACTGGCGGCGGATCGTAAGGCGGGACAACCCATGGCATCAGTGTTTCCACATTTTGGGCATCTTGATCTGCCTGATTTGGTTAAAATCGAGGATATTGATTATTCGAACATTGATTTGGTGTTCTGCGGTTTGCCCCACGGGGTTGCGCATGATTTTGTGCGCACGGTTCCAGATCACGTGAAAATCGTGGACCTGTCCCCTGATTTCCGGCTTGAGGATGGGGAGGCCTATGAAAAATGGTATGGCGTGCCGCACAGGGCGCTGGACCTACAGGACTCGGCTGTTCTTGGTTTGCCAGAAGTCTATCGCGATGAGATAAAATCCGCACAGATTGTGGCGAATACAGGGTGTTTTGTGGCAACCTCATTGCTGCCCCTTATCCCTGCGCTAAAGAGGGGGGTGATTGACAGCGACCCGATTATCATCGATGCCAAATCTGGTGTATCCGGGGCAGGGCGCGGATTGAAAGAACCCATGCTTTATTCCGAGGCGAACGAAGGGTTCAAGGCCTATGGCGTTGCGCATCACCGTCATATGGGCGAATTGGATCAAGAGCTGTCAAAAGCGGCGGGCCATGACGTTTGTGCAACATTCACACCGCATTTGGTCCCCATGACACGGGGTATGCAGGCGACCATTTATGCCAAAGGGGACGCAGATGCTGTACGGGCGCATCTGGCCTCTTATTACGCCGATGAACCCTTTGTGCATGTATTGGACGAGGGTGAGGTTCCCCAAACACAACATGTAAAGGGATCAAATATTTGCCGGATCGCAGTATTTTCGGATCGGCAGGCAGGGCGCGTTATCATCCTTTCCGTCCTTGATAACCTAATGAAGGGCGCATCGGGACAAGCGCTTCAAAATGCAAACATCATGCTAGGCCTGCCCGAAACTGAAGGTTTGGGCATGGTGCCAATGTTCCCATGAGGTTGACATGAGATCACTGAAAAAAACACGACGTATTCAAATTATCGTTCTTGCCTTTGTGTCATTGGCGATTGCGACGGGCTTGATTGGCTATGCCATGCGCGACGGGATCAATTTCTTTCGATCCCCCTCTCAGGTGATTGCAGAACCACCCAGCCCAAGCGAGGTGTTTCGCATCGGTGGCCTTGTCGCCGAGGGCAGCATTGTGCGCGGTCAAGGCGAACAGGTTCAGTTTTCCGTGACCGACGGCGGCGCATCAATCCCCGTCACCTTCACAGGTATCCTGCCTGATTTGTTTGAGGAAAATCAGGGCATGGTCGGCACAGGAAGCTATGTGAATGGTGTGTTTCAGGCGACCGAAATTTTGGCAAAACACGACGAAACCTATATGCCAAAAGAGGTCATAGACGCGCTAAAAGAACAAGGCACATACGTCGATCCCAACACTTAATGCACACCGTGCGTTGCGCTTAGGCGGCTTTTATTCCTTTTGAAAATGATGATCCCATCAGCAGCATGCAGGTGGAACATGCAACATATAAACGATATTGCCAAAGAGATTTTCAAGGCCGATGGCGGATTCGTCAACGATTCGGATGATCCGGGTGATCCCACAAATTACGGTGTCACGCTAAAAACGCTTAAGCGGTTGGGGTACGAGTTAAACCAAGATGGGTGGGTCGATATCGCTGATTTGAAACAACACAGTTCGACCCAAGCGGTTAAGGTGCTGCAACGCACGTTGATCCTATTTGATATGGACATCACTGTGGATGGTGTGATTGGGCCAATTACCATTGCCGCAACTCAAACGACCGCGCGGCGTGCACCCGGACATTTGGTTGATGCATATGGTATTGAACGCCTGAAATATTACCTATCCCTTACGGATGAACGGCCGAATTTGTGCAAATTTGCGCGCACACGCCGCATGGGGTTAATCGAAAAACTGATGGGATTTGTGTTCGGGGGTGGTGTTCAATCCACTATCGAGGTGTTGCGTGAAAATTCAGAAAAATCAGCTGTAAGTGCGCATGTTTTACGTCAGGCGACATTAACCCAATTCGCCACAGAATATCGCAATCCGCGCTCTGGTTTTAGCCGATTAATTGATGGGGTAAACCGGCTGCAACGCCATACCATGGCCTTTGGTGTGCTGGGCCCTTTTGTCGCGGCGATGCTGGATCCCATTTGGTTTGCCGATCGCATGGCGGGCCTATCGCTTGTGCCTGAATCTTTATGGTGGCTACTGGGTGCGATTGTGTCCTTTTATTTTGGCGCGCGACATCAAAGCAAAAGCTTTGAAATACGCGCCAAAGACATCCAAAAACAGGCCGAAACCATCGCACAAAGAATCCAAACAAACGCGGTAAAACCCATTGGGCCAATCCACGAAAATGCCGCTGTAACTGAATGGCGCAACGGAACGTAAGGTTGCGACAAAATTCACCGCATTTAGACATGGAAAGCGGGATCATAGCACCCTATAGTCGGGTTTATGATTACAGAGTTTGGACACTTCGCACTTATCCTTGCCTTTATGGTGGCGCTGCTTCAATCCAGCCTGCCACTGATCGGCGCTTCCCTTAATCGACATGGGCTAATGGCCTTTGCCATGCCTGCAGCAACGGCGCAGTTTGTTCTGGTGCTTGCAGCCTTTGGGGCCTTAACGCATGCCTTTGTGACATCGGATTTCTCAGTGGAGCTTGTTGTACTGAATTCGCATTCGCTGAAACCAATGATTTATAAAATCAGCGGTGTTTGGGGCAACCATGAGGGATCATTGCTTCTTTGGATATTGATCCTTGCCCTTTTTGGGGCCTGTGCCGCATGGTTTGGTCAGAACCTGACACCCACATTCCGCGCCCGTGTGATCGCGGTTCAGGGGATGATTGGCGCATCGTTTTTGGCGTTTTGTATCTTTACCTCAAACCCATTCCTACGCGTGGCACCCGTTCCCTTGGACGGTCAAGATTTGAACCCCTTGTTGCAGGACCCGGGTTTGGCGTTTCACCCGCCGTTTTTGTATTTGGGGTATGTGGGCCTTTCTATGGCATTTTCCTTTGCTGCTGCAGCCCTGATCGAGGGACGTGTTGATGCCGCATGGGGTCGTTGGGTGCGTCCATGGACATTGGCGGCATGGGTGTTCCTGACCATCGGGATCGCGTTGGGCAGTTGGTGGGCCTATTACGAATTAGGCTGGGGCGGTTTTTGGTTCTGGGATCCTGTTGAAAACGCATCCTTCATGCCATGGCTTTTCGCAGCGGCCCTTTTGCATTCCGCAATCGTTGTGGAAAAGCGTGAAAGCCTGAAGAACTGGACAATCCTCCTTGCCATCTTTGCCTTCGGTTATTCCATTATGGGCACGTTCATCGTGCGTTCAGGGGTTTTGACATCGGTTCATGCCTTTGCCAATGACCCTGATCGTGGTGTTTTTATTCTTATCATCTTGGGTGTCTTTATGGGCGGTGCGCTGACACTGTTTTCGGTGCGTGCATCGGAATTAGAAAGCAAGGGCGTCTTTTCATACGTCAGCCGCGAAAGCGCATTGGTCATGAACAACATCCTATTAGCGGTCAGTTCCTTTGTTGTCTTTGTTGGTACGATTTGGCCACTGGTTGCAGAATTGTTTTTTGATCGCAAGTTGTCGGTCGGGGCGCCGTTTTTCAATTTGGCCTTTACCCCATTTATGATCGCACTGGGTTTGATCCTACCCATCGGCGCGATTGTGCCATGGAAACGGGGGGGATTAGGCCGCGCCATTAAATCCATGCGCGTGCCGTTCATCTTTGCCATCGCGGTTATGGGATTGGCATGGACCCTGCAAACGGGCCAAAGCCTGCATGGACCCATTGGCATGTTTCTGGGGGCATGGTTGATATCAGGGGCGATGATGGAACTAATCCTTCGGTTGGGACAATCGCTTGATTTTAGCCGTCTGTTACGATTACCACGCGCAGATTGGGGGAAATTCACCGCCCATTCCGGTTTGGGTGTGACCATGGCGGGTATTGCAGGCATAATGGCCTGGCAGGCCGAGGATATCCGTGTTGTGAATGTGGGCGACACATGGGATTTAGGCGGATATGAATTCACCCTAGAAGATGTGCGTCAGGAACGTGGACCAAATTATTTCACGACCATGGCCGATATTCGTTTGGCGAAAAACGGAACGGAACTGGCCCTGATGAACCCGGAAAAGCGGAACTATCCCGTTGCGCAAATGCCAACGACAGAGGCTGCTATCGACTATAACATGATGCGCGATGTCTATGTGGTGATCGGTGATCCGCAGGCAGATGGAGGATGGGCCGTGCGTACCTATATCAAGCCCATGGCAAACTGGATTTGGTTGGGATCCGCATTGATGGCGCTTGGTGGATTGATATCTCTCACCGATCGGCGTTTCCGCGTTGCGGCGGGTGCGCGTAAACAAAACACCATCGGCGGGGTGCCCGCGGAATGAAACGCATTCTTCTGATGCTGTCATTGATTATGTCGTTGCCCGTCTATGCAGTGCAACCTGATGAAATTTTGGATGATCCCTTGCTCGAAGATCGCGCGCGCGAACTTTCCAAAGGGTTGCGCTGCCTTGTGTGCCAAAACGAAAGCATTGATGACAGCGATGCAGCCCTTGCGCGTGATTTGCGCCTTTTGGTGCGTGAACGCCTGGTTGCAGGTGACAGTGATGAAGAAGTGTTGGATTTCGTTGTCGAACGCTACGGTGAATTCGCATTGTTGCAGCCCAAATTCGGGGGCAGCAATCTGGTACTGTGGATTGCTGGGCCTTTGGGATTGCTATTCGCATTTATTATTGGTTTGAACATGATGCGGCGATCCGCTGCAAATCCATCAACGAAAGACGAGCTGAGCACGGATGAAGCGGACCGCCTGAACGAAATCCTTAATCGTGACTGACGCAAGGTTTGGCTTGCGCGTCATGATTATTTTTGTCCCATTGGCGACAAGAAATATGTGAGGCACACCATGCATTATGATACGATCAAACTTGAGCTAAGGGACGATATTGCAGTTATCGCGTTGAATCGTCCCCACGTTATGAATGCGCTAAACACGCAAATGCGCGCTGAAATTACCCAAGCTGTCAGCCAATCGGGCAAAGATGCACGTGTTGTTGTCCTGACAGGAGAAGGTAAAGCGTTTTGTTCTGGTCAGGATTTGGGTGATCGTCAATCCGTGGCAAATTTGGATTTGGAACGCACATTGCGCGACGAATATGAACCAATGCTACATGCGATCATCAATTGCCCTGTGCCAACGGTCACCGCGTTGAATGGTCCGGCGGCAGGGGCAGGGGCAAACCTCGCCCTTGCTGCGGACGTCGTGATCGGCGCCAAGTCTAGTTACCTGATGCAGGCCTTTTCAAAAATTGGCCTGATCCCCGATGCAGGGGGCAGTTATATTTTGCCACGCGCGATGGGCATGGCAAAGGCGATGGGTGCATCCCTATTTGCAGAAAAAATCATGGCCGAAGATGCTGCAAATTCAGGTATGATTTGGGAAGCGGTCGAGGATGAGCAATTTGAAACCACATGGCGCGCACGTGCCGCGCATTTGGCATCGGGACCAACAGTGACCTATGGACACATCAAATCCGCATTGCGCCAAAGCTGGGATAATTCACTTGGGGATCAATTAGCGCTTGAGGCGAAGTTGCAAAAAGCCTGCGGTGAAACACATGACTTCAAAGAGGGTGTTTTGGCGTTTTTGGATAAACGCGCCCCGAAATTTGAAGGTCGCTGATCCATAAGTTTCAGCTGAATAAGCAAAAAAAGCGCTGAGGAAACTCAACGCTTTTTTTTTATTTATAGACACCTTAGCGGTTTTCGATATCCACGTAATCGCGTGTGGTTTCACCCAAATACAACTGACGTGGACGACCGATTTTCATTTGTGGATCGCCAATCATTTCTTTCCACTGTGAAATCCAACCAACAGTGCGTGATAGGGCAAAGATGGGTGTAAACATAGATGTTGGGAAACCAATCGCTTCTAGGATGATGCCAGAATAAAAATCAACATTTGGGAACAGTTTCTTTGAGATGAAGTATTCATCGTTCAATGCAAACTGTTCCAATTCCTTGGCAACTTGTAGCAGTGGGTTATCCTCAACCCCCAAAAGTTCCAAAACCTCATCCGCTGATTTTTTCAACACAGTCGCACGGGGATCGATGTTTTTATAAACGCGGTGGCCAAAGCCCATCAAACGGAACGGATCATTTTTATCCTTGGCGCGGGCAATAAATTCAGGGATGCGATCAACCGATCCGATTTCACGCAACATCTCCAAACAGGCTTGGTTCGCACCACCATGCGCAGGACCCCATAGACATGCAATACCCGCCGCGATACAGGCAAATGGGTTTGCACCAGAAGAAGAGGCCAAACGTACCGTTGATGTCGATGCGTTTTGTTCATGATCCGCATGCAGCGTGAAGATACGGTCCATTGCACGTGCAACAATTGGATTTACACGGTATTCTTCAGCAGGAACCGAAAAACACATATGCAAGAAGTTTGACGCATAATCCAGATCATTGCGTGGATACACAAATGGCTGACCCACGGAGTATTTGTAGGCCATCGCAGCAATCGTGGGTAGTTTGGCAATCAAACGAATGGCCGCAACCTCGCGTTGCCAATCGTCATTGACGTCGGTTGAATCGTGATAGAACGCAGACATGGCACCAACAACACCAACCAGAGTTGCCATTGGGTGTGCATCACGGCGGAACCCACGGAAGAAATAATGCATTTGCTCATGCACCATTGTGTGGTTTGTGACGCGGGATTCAAAATCCTCTAACTGCACAGCTGTCGGCAATTCACCGTATAGAAGCAGATAGCAAACCTCTAAATAATGCGATTTTTCGGCGAGTTGATCAATTGGATACCCGCGGTGCAACAATTCGCCTTTGCCACCATCAATGTATGTAATGGTGCTGTCACAGCTGGCAGTTGATGTGAACCCAGGGTCATAGGTGAATACACCTGCTTCTGCATAAAGCTTGCGAATGTCCAAAACATCCGGACCAGCTGTTGGCGAATGGATCAGCAAATCAAACGATTTCCCGTCTATATTTAATGTCGCCTTTCTGGTTTGTTCAGCCATGTATTTCCCTTTCATTGTGGCGCCCATAAATCGTACAGTGCGCTGGTTCGTCAGGCTCAGTGTTTAGAACGACTGTGAGTTTGCTAACTTTAGTCGTGGCACTGGGCCTTGGCGTCGTTCAGGCGCGCAACGCTTTCATCGCGCCCCAATACCAACATCATATCAATAACACTTGGCGTTACAGATTGTCCTGCCAACGCAGCGCGAAGAGGTCCAGCAACCTTGCCAAAGCCCACTTCATGCGCTTCGGCCACTTGGGTCACAAGCGCCTCAAGCGCCTCTCGAGACCAAGTAACATTGTGCAGCTGCGGCGTCAATATTTCTAGTATACTGTGGGATACAGAATTTAATTGTTTCTGCGCTTTTTCTTCAATTTCCAAGGGGCGCTGAACCAAAATAAACTGCGCTTTATCAATAAGTTCACCGAATGTCTTGACGCGATCTTTCACACAGTAAAGTGCTCGCCCCAATCCTGCCGCCACTTCATCCGCAAGAGGAGCCATATCAGATTTTTCAAGATATGCGAGAATCTCTTGCAGCAGCGCAGCATCATCCCCCGCCGCAATATGTTGACCTGACAGGTTCTGTAGCTTTTTAAAATCGAACCTTGCAGCTGATTTGTTGATTCCACCGAAATCAAACCATTCTTTGGCCTGTTCATCGGTGAAAAATTCATCGTCACCATGGCTCCACCCCAAACGCGCCAAATAATTGCGCATCCCCGCAGCGGGATAGCCCATTGTTTGATAATCCTCGACAGAGGTCGCGCCATGACGTTTCGAAAGTTTTTTCCCGTCTTCCCCCAAAATCAGCGGCAAATGCGCATAAACAGGCAATTCCCAATCCATGGCGTTATAGATCATCATTTGACGCGCTGCGTTGTTTAGGTGGTCATCCCCACGGATCACATGGGTAATTCCCATATCATAATCATCGACAACAACGGCCAACATATAAACAGGTGTCCCATCAGAACGTAACAAAACCATGTCATCCAGTTGATCATTTTTGATGGTCACATCGCCTTGGACCTGATCCTGAATGATGGTGACACCTGTTTCAGGAGATTTGATGCGCACCACATAGGGGGCGTCAGGATGTGTATTGGGATCTGCCTCACGCCAAGGACTTTGGAATAGGGTGGAACGCCCCTCGGCACGTGCGGCGTCACGGAATTCTTGAATTTCCTCTTGCGTAGAAAAACACTTATACGCCTTACCCTCATTTAGCAGATGATGCGCAACCTCTGCATGGCGGTCCGCACGTTCAAATTGAGAAACAGCATCGCCATCATAATCAAGACCCAACCATTCCATACCGCGCAAAATAGCATCGGTTGCTTCAGGGGTTGAGCGTTCGCGGTCTGTATCCTCGATCCGCAAGAGGAATTGACCACCCCGACCGCGTGTATATAGCCAATTAAACAGCGCGGTGCGCGCCGTTCCAATATGCATATAACCAGTGGGTGAGGGCGCAATACGCGTGACGACCTGTGACATTAGGGCGGTAACCTTTTGGTAAGAGTTGAGACATAGCTTGGACCCTATCTAAACGGAGCCATAGACAAGGACAAGCCATCACATGCTTTGGTTTCATCTCTTCACAGAAATCAAACAGCAACGTAATAATCTGTTTTTGTGGTTCCCCATGGCCTTTGCCTTTGGC